>DASSSV010000375.1:0-8301 GCA_035708265.1 Thermomicrobiales bacterium
GGCTCCCGGCATCGTCGTGCTCGATGCCGACTTGCAGATCGAATCGCTCACGCCCGAAGCGGAATACTGGCTAGATACACTCGGGCGTGGCAACGTGACCACCGCCGCGCTCCCCTTCCCGGTCTACGAAGTCGCCAGCCGGGTACAGGTTCTCGCCGCCGGCAGCGACCCCTCGTCGCCGCCCGCCCGACTGCGCGTCCGCAGCGGCAATGGCGAGTGGCTGGTCCTCCACGGCTCGCGACTCACGAACCCGCGCCAGGGCGCGTCGCGCACGGCGATCGTGATCGAGGCCGCGCGCTCCCGGGAGGTCGCGCCGCTCGTCATCCGGGCGTACGGCTTCTCGCCGCGCGAACAGGCCGTCCTAGAGCGCGTGCTGAGCGGCGCCAGCACCACCGAGACCGCCCGCGCGCTCGCCATCTCCACCTACACCGTCGGCGACTACCTGCAGGCGATCTTCGACCGCGTCGGCGTCCGCAGTCAGCGCGAACTGCTCGCCCACTTCCTCGGTGATCCGACCAACACCGACCCCTCGCGGGCCAGCATCGCCTACGGCGATGCGACCCGGCGCATCATCGCCAACTAGCGGGTGCGACACACCTCGCGTCGGCGGCCAGGGGTTGGAGCACCGCCATGAGGCGCTCGGCCCCCATCTCCGCGACATCCAGCCCGCTTCGCGCTGTAATGGTGAGGGGCGCCGCTGGCGCCCGCTACCTTGTGCCCCCCTGTTTTTGGCCGCGGCTTCAGCCGCCCGGCCCCTGCCGGCTCCTGAACCCTTCCCATCTGCTACATTAGTCGCGCCGCCCGGGTGGCCGTGCGGCCAGACCAGTGCCCGACACCAGCGGTGGAGCGCCGCCATGCCGATCGTCCCGCTCGAAACCCCTCGCCTGCGCCTGCGCCGGTTCCGGCCCGGGGACTGGCCCGCCGTCCACGCCTACGCCGCGGACGCCGACCTGATGCGCTACATGGGCGGCGGCGCGCTCGACGAGGCGGGCGCCCGTGCGTTCGCGGCGACCAACGCGGGCGACGAGGCCGAGGCGGTCGCCGTCACCGTCAAGCCGGACGATCGCCCGATTGGGCACATGCTCTTCCACCCCTGGTACGCCCCGCGCACCTACGAGATCGGCTGGGTGCTCGACCGCCCTTCCCACGGCCGGGGCTACGCGACCGAGGCCGCCGCCGCCCTCCTCCGCCACGGCTTCGAGACCCTGTCGCTCCATCGCGTCATCGCGACCTGCCAGCCGGAGAACCCGGCCTCCGCGCGCGTGATGGAAAAACTCGGGATGCGCCGCGAGGGCTGGTTCCGCCAATGCATCGCCCGCGACGACGGGACCTGGTGGGACGAGTGGTTCTACGCGCTGCTCGCCGAAGAATGGTTCGCGCGCGAGCGCGACCGCACCAACCCCGGCACCGCGGCCATGTAGCCCTACCTGCGATCGTCCCCACCCCACAATTCGTCATTCGTCACTCGTCATTCGTACTTCTCCGTCAGCCAGCAGGGAGTCACGCCGATGAGCGAGCGAGCAGACCCCGCGCCGGGCGCCGCGGCGGAGCGCTGGCGGGCGCTGGTGGCGGCACGCGACGCCCAGCGCGACGGCACACGCCGCGACGGCGATGCCGACCGCGACCCCTGGCGTGGCCGGGCGGCGCGCTTCGCCGCCTACAGCCGCCGCCTCCCCGCCGACGACCCCCTGCTCGCCTGCTTGCGCGCCGCCGTGCGCCCCGGCGACACGATGCTCGACGTCGGCGCGGGCGCGGGGCGCTACGCCCTGCCGCTGGCGCGCCTGGTCCGGCGCGTCGTCGCGGTCGAGCCCTCGCCGGCGATGCGCGGCGCGCTGCGGGAGGGGCTCGCGGCGGAGGGCGTCGCCAACGTCGAGGTCGTCGCCGCGGGCTGGCCGGAGGCCGCGGTCGCGCCGGCCGACGTCGTCCTCTGCGCGCACGTCGTCTACGGCGTCGCCGCGATCGTCCCCTTCCTGCGCGCGCTGGACGCGCACACCCGCCGCGTCTGCCTCCTCGCCATCCGCGTGGACCAGCACCTCGGCCTGGCCGACCTCGCCCGCGCGCTGACCGGCGAGGCCCGCGCGCCGCAGCCCGCGTTCGCCGACCTCTACCCCGTCCTGCTCGAACTCGGCATCGTCGCCGACGTGCAGATCGTCCCGTCCGGCGGCTTCCGCTTCGCCGACCACGACGCCGCGGCCGCCCACTATCGCGACCGTCTCGGCCTGCCCGCCGACGGCCCGCTCGCCGCGCGCCTCCGCGACGAACTCGCCGCCCGCCTCGTGCGCGACGCCGACGGCCGCTGGCGCTGGCCCGGCCCCCAGCCGCGCACGGCGATCGTCAGTTGGGCGCGGGACGAATGGTGAGGGCCGGCCGGGGGATGCACCGGGTTGTCGCTACCGGTCCGCGGGCATCGCTCGCGTGCCTGGGCTCCAGTCCTGACTTCTGGCACCGCAGCGCTCCTCGTGCGACCATGCCGCCCGTCCCGCGCGCCGGCCCGGACGTCTGGCCGCGATTTGGCCCGAAGGTCCTCCCTTTTCGCCGTCACCGACGCGGCACCCGGCACGTAATGGTGAGTGAGCCGGCATGTGGCCGGCCGGTGGAGCCCGCGGAGGGGCTTGATGCGAGGGAGCGACATGGGCCGGACGTTGACCGATTGGCGGCCGTCGGAGGACGCCCTACAGGCCGCGTCGCCGGAGCCGTGCCGGCGGTGCGGCGCCGAACACCTCGTCGGCGCGCGCTTCTGCTCGCAATGCGGGCAGCCCGTGGACGAAGCGACCCCGCGGCCGTCGCTGGCGAGCATGCCGGTGCTCGCCGCCGCGCCGCGCCGGCACGACGATACCCGGCCGCCGTCCGGCATGGGCCCCGTCTCGCCGCCGGCTCGGCCCCCGGCGCCAAATCCGGCGAACGCGAGCCACCCGCTGCCGCCCGGTGCCGTGCGCGACCCGCGCTACTTCGCGCTGCTGGCGTGGTTGATGTTGGTGCTCTACGCCTGCCCGGTCTGCAACCCGCACCGGTTGGTCGCCCGCCACGTCACCGATTGCGTGTGCGGCTGGTGCGGCGGCACCGGCTGGGTGCGCCGGTCTTAGCCTTTGTCCAGAGCGCCGCATCTCACACGCAGGAGACGCGCGGCGGGCTGTCAGGCCCGCCGCGTGGTTGCTCCTGTGTCAGTGCGGCTACGCGCGATGCGCCGTGCCCGATACTGAGCGGCGGAACCTGCCTCGTGCTGAAAGATGGCGCGGATGGTCTCGTGCGCGGCGCGGGGGCGGCGACCTCCGACCGGGGATCTGAGGCGACGCTGGGCCGCTGCTACGACGCGCGGGCATCGTGGCTGGCGCACGCGGCCGCGGGCCGACTGCCCGCGGGTGAGTGCGGCAATGCCCCCGGGGCTCTGCAGGCGGGGACGGGGAAGAATTCGGAGAAAAGGACACGCCGGCCCGACGGAGTGTCAAGCCGGCGTATCAAAGGGGCGGAGATGACGGGATTCGAACCCGCGGTCTCTGCCTTGACAGGGCAGCGTGTTAGGCCTCTACACCACACCTCCACGCGCGGTATACGATAGCATGTGCGGGGGGCAGCGTCAAGGTTTTCGGGGCATCTTTTCGCGGGGTCGGCGGCGCGATCTGGTACACTCGCGGGGCCGGCCGGTGGCGGTCGTGGCGTGTGGCGGCCCGATCGGTGAGGCGATGCGGGGAGGGAGGGGACGATGACCGCGGAACGCGAGGCGGCCGGCGTGGCGCGGACGACGGCAGGGCCGGGCCCCGCCGATCTCGCCGGGCGCTTCGCCGAGCGCGCGAGCGCGGTCGGCGCGCGCGTGCATCGCGTGGCCGGGGTCGGCGCGCTGGCCGGGCTGGTGGCGGACCTGGCGGGCGACGGCCGCGTCGTCGTCGCGCCAGCGCTGGCGAAGACGCACGACGACCTGCTGGCCGAGCTCGCCGCGCGCGGGGTGGAGCCCGGCGTGGTCGACGCCGACGATCCGGCCGCGACCTTCGCCGGCGTCGCCGTCGGCGTGTCGGAGGCGGTGCTCGGCCTGGCCGAGACCGGCTCGCTTGTCGTCGCGGACGCCTTCGCCGACCGCCTGGTGCGGATGCTCGCGCCCAGGCACGTCGCCGTCCTCGGCGCGCGCTGGATCGTCCCCGGGCTCGACGAGGCCGGCGCGTTCCTGCGCGAGACGGTCGTGGGCGGCGAGGGCGCGCCCTCGCACTACGTCTCGTTCGTCACCGGGCCGAGCCGCACCGCCGACATCGAGATGAGCCTGACGGTCGGCGCGCACGGCCCGGCCGAGTTGCATATCGCGATCCTGGAGGGGGCGGGGGAGTGAGACGGCAGACGGTAGACGGCAGACGGCAGCAGGAGTTGATAGTTGACGGTTGGTAGTTGAAAGGGCGTCGCGCCTCGCGCCACCCTCAACTCTCAACTCTCAACTACAAACAACTGCCGTCTGCCGTCTGCCGTCTGCCGACTGGAGGGCCTGATGGCACAGCAGGACGGCGACACCCGGCGGCGATTCCCATGGGGCGGGGCGGCGCTGGCCGCGGTCGCGGGCGGCGCGGCGGCGGGCGGCCTCGCGGCGGCCAGGCGCGCGCTGACGCCGCCCGACCAGCGTCCCGGCGCGCAGGAGGCCGCGACCGCGCTCGACGGCGACCGCCCGGCGCCCTTCGTCGAGCGCTACCGCAAGGCGCTCGGCGACGACCGCCAGCGCGCCGGCCTGCTGCGCTTCCAGCGCCACTGGCGCGCCCAGCGCGACGCCGCGTTCGCCCGCTACGACGAGGAGACCGGGCGCGACTTCGCGGACCTGCGCGACGAGCTGGCCGCGGTCAAGGACCGCGTGATCGCCGACCTCCCCCGCTACTTCGCCCAGTTCAAGGCCGCGGCCGAGCGCAGCGGCGCGGTCGTCTACGAGAGCGCGAGCCCCGAGGACGCCAACCGCTACATCTCCGACCTCTGCGCCCGCAAGGGCGTCTCGCTCGTCGTGAAGTCGAAGTCGATGGTCAGCGAGGAGATCGGGCTGAACCACTACCTCGAGGAGCGCGGCATCCGCGTCGGCGAGACCGACCTCGGCGAGTACCTGGTCCAGATCGCCGGCGAGCGCCCCTCGCACATCATCGCCCCCGCCGTCCACCTCGACCGCGGCCAGACCGCCGCCCTCCTCACCAAAGCGACCGGCGAGGCGCTCCAGCCGGACGATGTCGGCGGGCAGGTGCGCGCGGCGCGCCGCACGCTGCGCGGCGAGTTCCTGGCCGCCGGCCTCGGCATCACCGGCGCCAACGCGCTCGTCGCCGAAACCGGCACGATGCTCCTGGTGACGAACGAGGGCAACGCCGAGCTGGTGACCTCGGTGCCCGAGACCCACGTCGTCCTGGTCGGCTACGAGAAACTGGTGCCGACGATGGCCGACGCGATGCTGCAACTGCGGCTGCTGGGGCGCGCGGCGACCGGCCAGCCGATCTCGGTCTACACGACCTTCGTCACCGGTCCCGACCGCCCCGGCAAGGAGGTCCACTTCGTCTTTGTGGACAACGGCCGCAAGGCGATGGCCGCCGACCCCGATTTCGCCAGCGCGTTGCGCTGCATCCGCTGCGGCGCCTGCGCCGACATCTGCCCGCCCTACCAGGTGGTCGGCGGCCACGTCTTCGGCTACATCTACTCCGGCGCGATCGGCCTGGTCAACACGCCCTTCCACCACGGCCTCGCCAACGACGCCGGCCCGCAGTCGTTGTGCGTCTCCTGCAACGCCTGCGCGACCGTCTGCCCGGTCCACATCGACCTGCCCCGCCAGATCCTCGACCAGCGGCATCGCGTGGCGGAGGCGTTCGGGATGCCGCCGCAGAAGCAGGCGGTGCTGGACCTCTGGGCGCGCCCGGCGCTCTTCGACCGCGCGGCGCGCCTCGCCGCGCGCCTCGGCCGCCCCCTCGCCCAGCCGGGCGACGGCGCGTTCCTGCGCGACCTCCCCGGCGCCGGCGTCTACCAGGACTGGCGCAGCCTGCCGGTCCCGGCGCCGCGCCCGGCGCGCGATACCCTCTTCGACGGCGCGCGCGAGGGCGCGCCCGAGGCGCCCCGCCTCGCGGCGCCCCTCCTCCAGACCGGCGCGACCGGGACGACGGTGGCCTACTTCATCCAGTGCCTCACCGACCGCCTCTACCCGCCGATGGCCGAGGCGACGGTGCGCGTCCTCCAGGCGTGCGGCGCGCGCGTGGTCGTGCCGGCCGCGCAGCATTGCTGCGGCCTGCCCGCGTTCGACTCCGGCGACTGGGACCACGCGAGGGCGATGGCGCGCCAGACGATCGAGGCGCTGGAGGCGGCCGGGGCCGACTGGGTCGTCACCGCGGCCAACTCCTGCGCGGTGGCGATCGAGCACGACTACGCGCACCTCTTCAAGGACGAGCCGGGCTGGCGCGCCCGCGCCGAGGCGCTCGCCGCGAAGACGCTCGACCTGACGACCTTCCTGACGCGCGTCGCCCGTCTCCCCGACGGCGCCCTCGCCGCCCCCGGCGGCCCCGCCGTGACCTACCACCACTTCTGCCAGTCGCACAACGTCCTGGGCCTGCGCGACGAACCGCTCGACCTGATCGAGCGGGTGATGGGCCTGGAACTGGTGCCGCTGCCGGAGGCGAACGTCTGCTGCGGCTTCGGCGGCTCGGTCTCGTTCGACCGCCCCGACACCACCCGGCACATCCTGGCGCGCAAACTCGCCAACGTCGACCAGACCGGCGCGTCCACGCTTGTGACCGACAACCCCGGCTGCATCATGAACCTGCGCGGCGGCATCGACGCCTCCGGCCGCACCGTCCGCGTGCTGCACCTCGCCGAACTCCTCGACGAGCGCCTGCGCGCCGCCTTCCCCGACGCCTTCGCCGGGTAAAGCGGGCAGGGGACGATCACCACAGAGGCACAGAGAACGAAGGAGAGGACGCGGAGAGAGGACGAATTCTAAATTCGTCTCTCCTCGTCCCTCTGTGCCTCTGTGGTTTGGTCCCTTATCGGGTCACGGCGGCCGCGGCGGGTGCGGGGGACGGCGCGGGGGCGGCGCCGCCGACGAGGGCGATGACGGTCTGGCGCGGGCGGGGGCGTGAGACCGGCTCGGGCGTGAGGACGACCAGTTCCTCGCCGCGGACGGCGAAGAGGGGGACGACCGGCGCGGCGCCGTCGGGCTCGGGCGTCGCGCCGTCGGGCGGCAGCGCCTCGACGCGCGCACCGGTGGCGAGGCGGCGATCGAGTTCGGCGAAGGTCAGCGGTGCGCCGCCGAAGACGCGCCCGCGCAGGTGCTGCGAGACCGCCTCTCCCGCGACGCCCGGGACGTCGTGCGGCGCGAGCTGGTAGACCTCGGTGCGGCCGAAGACCTCCCGGAAGCGCACCGCCGCCAGCGCGTTGACCTCGTCGTTGCGCGTCAGGGCGACCAGCCGGCCGATGCCGTCGAGTGGCAGGTGCTCCGGCACGTGCTCCGCCAGGATGTTGCCGTGGTAGCAGCGCAGCCCCTCGGCGCGCGCCGCCGCGATGTGCTCGGCGTTGGTGTCCACCAGCAGCACCGGGATCCCCGCCGCCCGCACCGCCGCGGCGACCGCCCGCGCCCCGCGGTGCGCCCCGACGACGACGAGCCCCTGCGCTGGCGGCAGCTTCACCCGCAAGAGTCGCGCGACCGGCGTGGCCGTCAGCCCGTAGATGAGCACCGTGCCGATGATGACCAGGAAGGTGGCCGGCACGAGGCGTCCCGCGCCCGGCACGCCCGCGCGCGCGAGTTGGAGCGCGAAGAGCGAGGAGACCGACGCGGCGACGACGCCGCGCGGCGCGATCCAGCACATGAAGAGCCGCTCGCCCCAGGTCAGCTCCGAGCGCACCGTCGAGATGAGGACGCAGGCCGGCCGCGCGACGAACATCACCGCCGCCAGGAAGAGCAGCCCGCCCAGCCCCGGTTGCGTGAGGTCGCCCGGCGCGAGCCGCGCGGCCAGGACGATGAAGAGGCAGGCCAGCAGCAGGACGCGCAGGTTCTCCTTGAACTCGGCGATCGGCCGCACCACCGCCCAGCGCTGGTTCGCCAGCGCGATGCCCATCACCGTGACCGCGACGAGCCCGCCCTCCGGCTGCAAGAAGTTCGCCGCGGTGAAGGCGCCGAGGACGAGCGCGACGGTGAGGGGGCTGTAGAGCGATTCGGGCGCCCAGTAGCGCCGCAGGATCAGCACTAGCAGCCCGGCCGCCAGCAGCCCCGGCACCGCGCCGGCGACGATCGTCTCGGCCACGCCGAGCGCGATCGGCAGCGGCCCCGGCGCCGCCCGCCGCGCGGCGAGCGCGTCCGCGACGAGCAGCGCGACG
>DASSSV010000376.1:0-4508 GCA_035708265.1 Thermomicrobiales bacterium
ATCGTCGTGACCCCGACCTGGGCGAAGCTGATCGACTTCGCGACGACCCTCCCGAGCGCGGTCGAGGAGCTGGTCCGGCGGCGGGAGGAACGTCGGCGCGCCTGAGCGCAGCCACCGCCGGCGGGCATGGCGCCGCCCGCACGACGGCCCGCGCCGCGGGGGCGGTGACGGCCGGAAGCCGGCCGGAGGACGCGGCACGATGGCGGATGTCGAGCAGGTGGCGCCGGCTCCGTCCCGGGGATACCAGCGGCCGCGACGGGCGGCGCTATGAAGCGCTATGAAGAAGGAGGCCATGATGAAGTACTTGCTGCTCAAGCACTACCGCGGTGGCCCGGCCCCCACCGTCGCCTGGGCGCCGATGGACCGATGGACGCCGGAGGAGGTCGACGCGCACGTGCAGTTCATGCGCGACTTCCAAGCCCGCTTGGAGGCGACGGGCGAGTTCGTCGATACCCAGGCGCTGGCGCCCGAGGGCGCGTTCGTGCGGTATGACGGCGCGGGGCGCCCGCCGGTGACCGACGGCCCGTTCGCGGAGACCAAGGACCTCATCGCCGGCTGGTACGTCATCGACGTGGCGTCGTGGGCGCGCGCGGTCCAGCTGGCCGGGGAGCTCTCCGCCGCCCCCGGGCCCGGCGGCGCGCCGATCCACGAGTGGCTCGAGGTGCGGCCGTTCCTCACCGCGTCGCCCGCGGTCACCGAGTGAACGAGTCGCTGCTGCGGGCGCTCGTGCCCGCGGTGATCGGGGTCCTCGTCCGGCGCGGCGCCGACTTCGCGGCGGCCGAGGATGCCGTGCAGGAGGCCCTGATCCGGGCGCTGGCGACCTGGCCGGACGACCCGCCGCGGGATCCCAAGGGCTGGCTGGTCGCCGTCGCCTGGCGGAAGTTCCTCGACGCGGCCCGCGCCGAGGCGTCGCGGCGGGCGCGGGAACGCGCCGTCGCGGGCGAGCCGCCCGCGGGCCCCGCGCCCGCCGCGGACGACACGCTGTGGCTCTACTTCCTGTGTGCCCACCCCGCCCTGCCGCCAGGCGCGGCCGTCGCCTTGACCTTGCGCGCGGTCGGTGGCCTGACCACGCGGCAGATCGCGGCGGCCTACCTCGTCCCGGAGGCGACCATGGCCCAGCGGATTAGCCGGGCCAAGCGGCGGCTCGCGGGCCGCCCGCTGGACCAGCCCGGCGATCTGGGGACGGTGCTGCGGGTGCTCTACCTCGTCTTCAACGAGGGGTATAGCGGCGACGTCGACTTGGCGACCGAGGCGATCCGCCTCGCGCGCCAGCTCGCCGCCTTGACCGACGAGCCCGAGGTCGCCGGGCTGCTCGCGCTCATGCTGCTGCACCAGGCCCGCCGCGCGTCGCGCACCGGCCCGGGCGGTCGCCTGGTGCCGCTCGGTGCGCAGGACCGCTCGCGCTGGGACACCGGCCTGATCGCCGAGGGGGTGGCGCGGCTGCAGGCCGCGCTGGCCCGCGACCGGCTGGGCGAATACCAGGCGCAGGCCGCGATCGCCGCCCTGCACGCGGACGCGCCGAGCACCGCCGAGACGGACTGGGCGCAGATCGTGGAGTGGTACGACGAACTGCTGCGCCTCACCGGCAGCCCGGTGGTGCGGCTCAACCGCGCCGTGGCGGTCGGGGAGGCCGACGGGCCGCAGGCCGGCCTGGCGGCGCTGGCCGGGGTGGACCCCGGCCTGCCCCGGTACGCCGCGGTGAAGGCGCACCTGCACGAAGGCGCCGGCGACCTCGCACGCGCCGCCGCGCTGTATGCCGAGGCCGCCCGCGCCGCGACCAGCGTGCCGGAGCGCGACCACCTCACCCGCGAGGCCGCGCGGGTGCGGCAGCTGCGGCGGCCGTGAGTGCGGCCTCCGCCCACCCCGGTGGTCGCGGGGACACCCTGCTCGAGGCAGCACGCCCGTGCCGCAGCGGACGCGACGCAACGCCGCGAGCCGGTACGTCGCTGAGCAGGGCTGTCTCAGCTACCTAAACCAACGCCCGGGTGCAATCCACATGTCTCCCGCGGGGCGTGAGCCCGAACGTGCGTATTCCGGTTTTCTGTTTTCCGTTGCTACGCGGACCCCATTCTCGCGCGACAACGTCGGCTAGGGAGGCGGCGCGGCCATCTCGACGCCCCTCGCCCAGCGGGTCTGTGCCATCGTGTCCGGGCGTCGCTGATCGGCTACCCCCACCCCTGGCTTGCCGGGCCGACCGCTCCCTGGTGACAGAGGCAAGTGCAACCATGTGTAAAGGAGGTCCGTGGCGAGGGCTAATATGGCCGCTTCACGGTCACGTCGGCGACGATGCTGCCGGCGAAAGGGGCCATGCAGGACCGGGTTTCGTTCGGCGGAGTCAAGGAGTTGGAGCAGTTCCTCTTCTACGGCGAGAACGGCGTGGACGACTAATGCGATAGCGGGCGCCCGAAGTGCTGCACCACAAGGAGATTCACCGGGAGATTGAGATAGTCCCCATAGACTGCGGCGATGCCGGTCTCGGTATAGCCAGCCCCCAGAATATTGGCCCGGTGCTCAGGGCTATTCATCCACCCTGCTACGATCGATTCGGGGCTATAGAGGTCTTCGCTGAGGTTCTCTCCGGCGAGCGTGTATTGGTATCCTGCGACATCAAAGAAGTGCCACGGGTTCGTACCATCGGGGGCGTAGTGGCTCCAGTACTGCTTGTCGATCAGGTCGCGCGCTTTCAACTCGGCCGAGCGATCCAAGAGGTCGTTCTCGACTAGAGGGGGCAGCGCATGTGCTTGTCGCTGCTCATTGACTAAGCGCAGGATGTCCGCTCGCAGTTGATCGACCGATACAGTGGCGGGGTGAGTGGGCAGTGTGGTTGTCGACGCCTTCGCTTGTGTTTGCGATGAGAGCAAGGCGTACGCGGCAGTCATCCCGAGGAGAAAGCCGACGACTAACGTACAGGCGGCAACGAGGGCAGCCGTGTTGTTCTGAGGGAATGTGACATAAGCGCATTATAATACCCGCCATGCAGGCATCAAGGTTGCGTCCGCGAAGTTCTGTAAATCCTCCGCGCCAATAACTCGAGCACTACGAACGCTGCTGGGCCGCTGTTCCTGCTCTCTTCCCTGCTGCTCAACGCCACACGCCGCTGCACCGCGCGGCTGGACGCCACGCCCCTAGCCTAACGTTGTAGCACTGCCGTCGCCGCGGTCGAGCTGATGATCGGGTCGGCATGGCGATGGATGATCCGCCACCCCTCCGCCTCCCTGCGGAACAGGTGCGTCGCCCGCAACACCACCGGCGCACGCCCCTCAGCCCCGACCCGTCGCTCGCTCCGTTCCAGCCAGATCGTGTATGCCAAATCCCCGCTCACGCCGCGGCTGAGCTCCTCGAAGGTCACCGCCCCCGCCGCGGGCACCGCCCGCGCCGCCGCCCATGCCATGCGCGAGCGTACCTCCGCCCACCCCCGCTGCGGCGTGCCGAAGGCCCCGAAGATCGTGACATCGGGACGGTGGGACCAGAGGGCGGCGAAGGGCGCGGCGTCGCCGCTGACGAACCGCTCGACGGCGGCCTGCGCCCGCTCCACCAGCTGATCGAACGCGGGGTCATGGCTCTGCTGCTCCATCTGCGCTCCTCCCTGCTCCTCCCCGCGGCGTCCGCTCACCGATTGGTCTCCGGAGGATACTATCGCCGCCGGCTTGGAAGCAACCATTGCGCGACGCGCGGGCGGAGCATACGCCGATCGCCTCGTTCGGCCCCGTGCCGTCCTTCATCGTGCGGGAGAACCGGAGAACAGGTCACGCATGTCGAGATACCGTCGTCCGCTGACCCGCTCCTCCGATTGCTCCACGCACAACGCCGTCACCAGCCGCAAACACGCCTCGGCATTCGGGAAGATGCGCACGACGCGCGTACGCCGCCTGACCTCCTCATGCAAACGCTCCAACCCGTTCGTGGTGCGCATGCGGGGGCGATGCGCCAACGGGAAGGCGAGACAGGCCAGACCATCCTCGATCTCTTCCTCCAAGAGCCGCGCGACCGCGGGATGGGAGGCCTTCCAGCGCGCCGCCACCACCGCTGCTGTTGTCATCGCTTGCTCGCGTGCCGTCGCCGCGAAGATTTCCCGGACATCGGCAGCCAACTGGCCGCGTCGTCCCGCCCCGACCACGCCGAGGAGATCGCGAGTGACGTGAACTCGGCACTGTTGCCAGCTTGCGCCCCGGAAATGCCGGTCAATCGCCGCTTTCAGCCCCTGGTGACTATCGCTCGTCACCAGTCGTACCCCGCTGAGACCGCGCGCTTTGAGATCGCCAAACAGATGGTGGTAGGTCGCCGCGCTCTCCGTGTCTGCAACCGCGGCGGCCAGGATCTCGCGATGCCCGTCCGCCCGGATACCGGCGACAATCAGCACGCCTTGGCTGACGATTTGCCCGCCTTGCCGCACATGCTCGTAGCGCGCGTCCACGCTCAGATAGGGATGGGTCGTCTCGGTCAGCGGACGATGGCGCCACGCCTCCAACTCCGCGTCCAGGTGTCCCGCTAACCCCGAGACGAGGCTC
>DASSSV010000377.1:0-2923 GCA_035708265.1 Thermomicrobiales bacterium
TTCAGCTTCTGCTCGTCGCCGAGGTCGGCGTCGCGCTGCCGGTCGGTCGCGGCGGCGTAGACGCCGACCGCCTGGTCGCCGAGCTCGACGGCGCGGGCGTTCAGCGGGTTGGCGAGGCGCGCCGCGGCGCGGCCGATCTCCTGGCGTTGCTCCGGCGCCTGCCAGAGGATGTCCTTGAGGACGATCAGGTCGTCCTCCTCCACGGCCGCCCGGCCTTCTAAGAGCGCGTAGGCGCGCAGGACGCCGAGCAGATGCCGCCAGCGGCGGTCGCTGGCGACGATCCCGCGGCCGGCCAGGTCCTTGCGGAGCTGCACGAGCGCCGCGACGATGCCGTCGGGCACCGGCAGCGCCGCCGCGGCGGCCTGCAGCGCGAGGAGGTCGGCGCGGGGGAGCGTCGTCGGCGGGGTCGCGCCGGCCGCGAGGCGCAGCAACCGGGCGAAGTCGCCGTCGTCGACGTACTCGACGACGGTGCGCAGGAGGAAGCGGTCCCAGAGCGCGCCGAGGTCCTCGCCCTGCGGCAGCTCGTTGGAGGCGCCGAAGAGGGAGATCAGCGGCACGGGCACGCGCTCGGGCCCGTTGTCGAAGGCGCGCTCGTGGGTGATCGTCAGCAGGGCGTTGAGGATCGCGCTGTTCGCCTTGAAGATCTCGTCGAGGAAGGCGAACTCGGCCTCGGGCAGCTTGTTGGTCGTGATCCGGACGTAGCGGTTGTGTTTGAGCTCGAGCGGGGCGATCGGGCCGAAGAGCTCGTCCGGGGTGGTGTAGCGGGTCATCAGCCAGACGAAGCAGCGCAGCCCGCCGCCCGGCCCGCCCGGCGCGGCCGGCACGGGTGCGAGCCGCTCGGCCAGGAGCTCGACGAGCTGGCTCTTCGCCGTGCCCGGTGGCCCCAGGAGGGCGAGGTGCTGGCGGGCGAGTACGGCCAGGAGCGCGGCGCGCACGGTGTCGTCGCGGCCGAGCACCAGCGCGGCGATCTCCGCCTCGATGGCGCGCAGGCGGTCGAGCGCGGCGTCCAGGTCGGCTGGGGGCGCGGCTGCCGGCGCCTGTGCCGGGCCGGCCGCCGTCGTGGGTGTGGCGATCATCGCGGCGATGGCTCGCGGGCGGCGCGTCAGTGCGCCACGCCGACGGCGCCATCGTCGTAGTAGCCGGCGCGCACCTCGGGCGCGCCGCCGGTCGGGCGGTAGACCGCGCGGGCCGTCATCTCCGCGACCAGCGACACGAGCGTGTCGGCCCGCGCCAGGATCTGCCGGTTCCGCTCGGCGTGGCCCGGCCAGACGTCGCCGACGAAGCGTTCGAGGACGACGAGGAGGACGGTGTCGCCGCGGTGCTCCGCCGCGCGCAGGTAGGAGGCGACGACGAAGAGCCGGGCGAGCGGGAGCTGGTCGTACGCGCGCAGCAGCTTGGTGACGCGGACGACCGGTTCGACGTCCGGGCCGCGCTCGCGCAACTCGCGCAGGAACTCGCAGGGATCGGTGAAGCGAATCTGCATGTTGAGCCTCCGGTGTGTGCCGGCCGCTGGGGCCGACGAAAGTTGGAACGGGGCGCCCGGGAGGACGCCCCGGAGAGTATTCCGCCAGGCGTAGATCAGCCCGCGTCCCTGCCGGGCGACGAGGTGTCCGCGTCCCCCTGGCGCCAGCGGTCGAACCGCGCCTGGAGGTCGTGCGCCGTCAACCAGACCGCGTCGTAGGCGGGGCGGGCCAGCGGTGGCACCTGCGCGGGTGCGTAGGCTTCCCGACCGCCGAAGGCCCGGAACTGGAGGTCGCCGACCCGGACGATGCCGGGGAGGAGCGTCACCTCGCCGTCCACGACGGCGAGGCGGTAGAGGCAGCGCACGGGGTTACCCTGCCGGTCGGGCACCGCCAGCACGAGGCCCTGCGGGGCGGGCCCGGCGGGTCGCGCCTGGACGAGCCGGTGGTGGCGCCAGCGCTCGCCGGCGGGCACGGAGGGGTCGAGGCCAGTGGCGACGCGCGGCGCCAGGCGGAGCGCCTGGAGTTGCCGGCGGTCGGGCCGGGAGGTCGGTGCCTCGGTTCGCGGGACGATGCGCGCGGCACGGCCGCGCAGCCAGCGGTCGGCGATCTCGGCGGTGGGCGACCGGAGCCAGCGCGCGACGGCGTCGGCCGTCGGCGTGGCGCTCGCGGGACGATCGGTCGATCCGGTGGGGCGCTCAATGGCGGTCATGGTGTGCTCCTCCTTTCTGAGGGGCCGGGTAGGCGGAGCCCGGCCAGGCGAGCCGGCGGGTGGGCGATGCGGAACGCGGTGCGTTCCCAATCGGCCGTCACGCCGCCGGGGGCGGCGTGGGCGCGTCCTCGCGCCGGTAGACCAGCAGGCCGCGCACGAGCGGCGCGCGGGCGGTGTGGACGAGCGCCAGCGACACGGACCAGCCCGGCGACGGGGTCGCGGCGCGCGGCAGGGGCACGATGCGGACGAGGCGGTCGCGGCGGCCGTTCGCCGCGACGGGACGGTTCGGCAGGACCGTCAGGGAGTGTCGGATGCGTCGCATCGGAGCGGGCTAATCGAAGGGGACGTCGTCCGGTTCCTCAGGGCTGGCGGGGGCTGCCTCCCCGGGAGCGGTGGCGTGAGTACCGCCCGCCTCCGTCGGGGCCATCTCGCTGGCCGGAGCGGTGGGCGTGGTTGCCGCAGAGCGTCCACCGAGCAGGAGCAACTCGTGGCCGATGAGCTCGACGACGGTGCGTTCGACACCGTCCCGGCCGGTGTACTTGCGGGAATGCAACTGGCCTTCGACGTAGCAGCGCGCGCCGCGCTGAAGCGTGTCGGCCGCGACCTCCGCGAGCCGCCCGTAGAGGACGACCCGGAACCACTCGGCCGCCTCGGCCATCTGGCCGTCCGGGGCGCGGCGAACGCGGTTGACGGCAACATGGAAGGTCGCCACCGGCGTGCCGGACGCCGCGTAGCGCAGGGTAGGGTCGGC
>DASSSV010000378.1:0-11517 GCA_035708265.1 Thermomicrobiales bacterium
TGGTGGAGTGCTTCATCGGCAAACTCAAGTACTTCCGGCGCATCTTCTCGCGCTTCGACAAGTACGCCACCCGTTACCTGGCCTTCATCCACTTCGCCAGCATGTGCATCTGGCTCAAATGATCTCGTCAACAGAACCTAGCCCGGCCCGTGGTACCGAGCTCCCCATTGTCAAGGCGTCCACGACGGGTTCCCCCCAGCATTGGGGGGACAGGGGGGCCGTTGCCCGGCTCCGCCGCATCCCCCGGCGCGCGCTCGTCGCCTGGGCGCTGGTGGCGCTGGCCCTCGCGGTCGGGCTGGTGTTGCGCTGCTGGAACCTGGGCGGCGTGCCGCCGGCGCTCAACCAGGACGAGGCGGTCAACGGCTACGACGCCTACAGCCTCTTCCTCACCGGGCGCGACCACCTGGGCCACCCCTTCCCCATCGCCGGGCTGGAGAGTTTCGGCGACTGGGTCTCGCCGCTGCTGACCTTCCTCACGGCGCCGGCGGTCGGGCTCTTCGGGCTGCGCGTCGAGACGGTGCGCGCCGTCGCCGCCGCGCTCGGCGCGCTGACGATCCCGGCCGTCTACCTGCTGGCGGTCGAGCTCTTTGGCCGGCGGCTGACCGGCGTGCTCGCGGCCTGGCTGGTGGCGCTCCTACCCTGGGCGATCCACCTCAGCCGCTGGGCGATCCCGCCCGCGACCGTCCCGCCGCTGGTCGCGCTGACGCTCTTCGCGCTGGCCCGCGCCGCCTATCGGCGCGGCGCGCGGGGCGTCGTGGCGGCCGGGCTCGTCGCCGGGCTGGCCGTGCTCGGCTACCCGACGATGAAACTCTACGTGCCGCTCCTGCTGCTCGCCGCGCTCCTCGTCTACGGGCGCGACTACCTGCGCGTCGGCGCGGAAGCCCTCGCCTACGCCGCGCTCGTCTTCCTGGCGGTCGCCGGTCCGAACCTCTACCTCTCGCTGCGCGACCCCGGCGGCCGGGCGCGCTTCGACCAGGTCGCGCTCTTCGCGACCGGGCACGCGGGCCTCGGCGACGCGCTGCGGCAGTATGCCTCCTACTTCGCGCCGCGCTTCCTCTTCGTCGCCGGCGACGGCGACCCGATGCACGCGCCGCCCGGCTTCGGCGTGCTGCCGCCGGCGCTGCTGCCGCTGCTGCTGGCCGGGCTCGCCTGGCTGGTGGCAGAGGTGGCTTTTCCCTCCGTGCCGGGCCGCCGCCGGAGCGCGCTCTTCCTCCTGGCCGCGGTCGCGCTCTACCCCGTGCCCGGCGCGCTGACCGTGTCGAGCCCGCACGCGCTGCGCGCCGCGTCGCTCATCCCGCTCGCCGCCGTCGTCGCGGCGGCCGGCGCGGTCGCCGTCCTCGACCTGGCGCATTCCCTCCTGCGCGCCGCGCGCCCCGTGCTCCTCCGCGGCGCGCTGGCGCTCCTGATCGCGCTCGGCGGCGTGCCGCTCGGGCTGGAACTGGCGCGGCAGTATGCGAACTACGCGCGCGACTACCCGCGCGAGGTCGCGCCCCTCTTCCAGTACGGCCTGGCCCAGATGGTCGCCTACGCGCGGGCGCACGAAGGGGAGTACGACGAGATCTGGTTCAGCGGCGCCAGCGCGCCCTACATCTACGTCCTCTTCTACGACCGCTGGCCGCCGAGCGACGCCCACGCCAGTCTGGTCGTCCGGCGCGCCCCGCCGCGCTTCAACCGCGTCGACGCGCTCGGCAAGTACCACTTCGGCGAGCCGGCGGACCTCGGGGGCCGGCAACTCCCCGTCCTCTACACCGTCGACGAGCCGGCCGGCGGCATCGCCTTCGCCGCGCGCGGCGGCCCGACCCCGGCCCACGGGCGCGTGCTGTTCATCTACCGGCCGTAGGGTGGCTCTCACTCCTCCAGGTTGAGCCAGCGCACCTCCTCCGGGGGCAGTTCGACGTCGAGCGCGGGGAAGGAGGTGCGCGTCTCGGCGAGGGCGCGCGGGCCGATCAGCGGGAAGGTCGGGAAGGGCTGGCGGAGGACGTAGGCCAGCGCGACGGTGACGGGGAGGACGCCGTACTTCTTCGCCAGCTCCTCCGCACGCGCCAGCCGCGCGAAGTTGTCGTCGCTGTACCAGCAGCGGACCAGCTCGGGGTCGGAGCGGTCGTCGGGGCGGGCGCGGCCGGTGAAGAAGCCGCGCGCCTGGCTGGACCACGGCAGGAGCGGTGTCTGCGTCTCCGTGAACCAGGCGCGGGACGCCGGGTCCGACGCGCTGACGCAGCCGGCCCAGGGCGGCTCGATCATCCGCGCCAGGCTGAAGTTGTTGCTGACCGCCGCGAAGCCGCTGAGTCCCCGCGCCCGCGCGTAGGCGTTCGCCTCCTCGACGCGCGAGAGCGACCAGTTCGACGCGCCGAAGACGCGCACGCGGCCGGCGCACCGGTGCTCGTTGAGGACCTCGATGAACTCCCCGACCGGGATCTCGGGGTTGTCGCGGTGCAGCATGTAGATGTCGACGTAGTCGGTGCCCAGCCGCTCCAGGCTCTCCAGCAGTTGCCGCGTCAGCGCCGCGGGGTTGCAGTGGGGCGTGTGCGCGCCCTTGTCGAGGATGACGACCGACTCGCGGACGCCGCGGTTGCGGATCCATTGCCCGAGCAGGCGCTCGCACCGCCCCTGGCCATAGATGTAGGCGGTGTCGAAGCAGTTGCCGCCGCGCTCGAAGAAGTCGTCGAACATCACACTGGCGTGTGGCAGCGTCTCCTGGTTGTCCGCGCCCATCACCAGCCGCGAGACCGGCTTCTCCAGGCCGGGGATGCGGCCGTAGCGCATCGTCGCGTCGGGGCGCCGGGCGAGCGGGCGGCGGTGGACGGTCGGCCAGTCGGCGTCGGGGCGCTCGGCGTCGTAGACCAGCCCGACCGCGGCGCGCCAGCGGTCGAGCGCCGCCATGTTGCCGAGCGAGTCGGCCCAGGTCATCGCCGGGGGCGGCGCCTGGCGCGCGGCGAGGTTGTCCGCGACGGTGTCGGCCTCGATGGCGTAGAGCCCGGCCGCCGGCTCCACGACGACCTCCTCGCGGGACGGCTCGCCGCGCCGGTAGACGAGGATGCTGCTGGCGCGGCCATCGCGCCCCGGCAGCCAGGGCACCGGGACGACGATGTGCCCGGCGCTGCCGTAGACGCGGACGACATTCTCCCCCTGCACGCGCACGCCCGTCGCGAGTTGCGCGACGATGTCGCCGGGGAACTTCAGCGCCGCGATGGCCCACTCGTCGACCCGCCCGACCTCGCCGATGTGCCCGCAGCCGGTCAGTTCCAGCGGCTCGGCGACGTCCCGCCCGAGCGCCGCGCCGGCGAGGAGCCGCGCCATCGAGACGGGGTAGCCGCCGACGTCGAGGATGCCCCCGCCGCCGAGGGCGTTGTCGTAGAGCCGGCTGCCTGGGTTGATCTGGCTGTCGAAGCAGTAGGACGCCTCGATCAGCCGGACGTCGCCGATGACCCGCTCGCGCAGCAGTTCGACCAGCCGCGCCGTCTGCGGGTGGCAGCGATACATGAACGCTTCCATCAGGAAGACGTCGTGGCGGCGGGCGGCCTCGACCACCGCCATCGCCTCGGCGTGGTTGAGCGCCAGCGGCTTCTCGCAGAGGACGTGCTTACCCGCCTCGGCCGCCTTGACCGCCCACTCGGCGTGGTGCGCGTGCGGCGTCGCGACGTAGACCGCGTCGACCGCGTCGTCGGCCAGCAGCGCCGCGTAGTCGTCGTAGCGGCGCGCCACGCCGACCCGCTCGCCGAACTCCGCGGCCGTCGCCCGCGCGCGGCTCGCCACGGCGACCAGCTCGCCGCTGCGCGACTCGGCCACGCCCCGAGCAAATGTCCGCGCGATCGCGCCGGTCCCCAGGATGCCCCAGCGGAGGGTGGGAGGGGCGGGGTGTTGCGTCATGCGTTCCTCCAAGTGGGGAGTCGGAAGTCGGGAGTCGGAAGTAGTTACGAACTCCCGTCGACGACAGGGGCTGCTGGGCGGAGGCTCTTGATGAGGCCATGGAGACGTCGGTCGATTTCGGTGGTCTGGTTCATCAGCGAGTCGCATTGCTGGCCATCGAGATAAGACAGGCGTCGCGCAATCAGCAGGTGCGTTTCGAGTTCGTGCAACGAGCCGCAGGCGATGGACAGGTGGTGCAGGAACTCCCTGGCGCCGGTCCGGCCCTGCCCTTCGGCCACGTTCGCCGGGATCGAGACCGCCGCCCGCCGGATCTGATTCGTCAGCCCGTACAACTCATCCTTGGGCCAGCCATGCGTGACACGGTATACGCCCTCGACCAGATCCATCGCCTTCTGCCCGACGACCAGATCCCGATATCCCTGCACGCGCGCCACCGCGCACCTCCAACTACTTCCGACTCCCGACTTCCGACTCCCGACTCGCCCAGACCAGCCCGCGCCGGACGATCTCGCGCGCCTCAGGGATGTCGAAGTCCACCGCCTTGTGGCCGAGCGAGCAGTAGAAGACCTTGCCGGCGCCGTAGCGGCGCTTCCAGGCGACCGGCATGACGGTGCCGGCGATCCAGGGGGCGTGCTCGCCGCTGAAGGTGGTCGCGGCGAGGACCTCGTTCCCCGGATCGACGTGCAGATAGTACTGCTCGGAGTGCATGCGGAAGTCGGCCAGGCCGGCGACGATCGGGTCGGCCGGCGCGACGATGTTGACCTCGTAGTCGATGACGCCGCCGGGGTGCGCGACCCACTGGCCGCCGACCATGAACTGATAGGCAGGGTTGTCGCGGAAGGCGTCGCCCATGCCGCCGTGCCAGCCGCCGAGCCCGACGCCGCCCTCGACCGCCGCCAGCAGCCCGGCCTCCTGCTCCCGCGCGATCGTCCCCTGCGTCCAGACCGGGACGATCAGGTCGAGCGCGCCGAGCTTCGCGGCGTCGCGGAAGACGTCGAGCGTGTCGGCGATCTCCACGGCGAAGCCGGCCTCGCGCAGCAGCGGCGCGAAGACCTCCACCTGCTGCCGGGGCTCGTGCCCCGCCCAGCCGCCCCAGACCATCAGGGCCGCTTTCATGGCTCCCCCCTTTCCCGGTCAGCCGGAGATCACGCCGTCGGGCAGGCCGGTTGGCAGCGGCGCGGGGCGCGCGCAGGTGCTCGCCAGGTCGATGTGCCGGCCCTCGCGCCCGGCGTCGTGGAGGGCGTGCATGATGTCGAGGACGTGATAGGCGAGGTCGCCGCTGGCGCGGGCGGGCCGGCCGCTGCGCATGGCCGCGGCGAGGTCGATCACGCCGAGGCCCCGGCTGTTCTCGGTGTTGCCGTACTCCAGCGGCACGTCGGTCCACTCGCGCTCGCCTGCGCGCAGGAGTTGCACCGGGCCGCCGAAGGTGTTGGGGTCGGGCAGGCGCAGCGAGCCCTCCGAGCCGTGGATCTCCAGCCGCCGCTCGCCGCCCCAGACGTCGAAACTGGTCACGAAGGTCGCGATCGGGCCGGCCGCGAAGTCGAGCACGCCGGCGGTGTGGGTCGGGACATTGACGGTGATCGTCGTGCCGGCGAGGGGTTCACTGGTGATCGTCCGCTCCGGGAAGGAGGCGCGGGCGGAGCCGGTGACGCGCCGCACCGGGCCGAGCATCGCGATCAGCGCGGTCAGATAGTAGGGGCCCATGTCGAAGAGCGGGCCGGCGCCCTCCTGGTAGTAGAAGTCGGGGTTGGGGTGCCAGCTCTCCGGGCCGTGGTTGAGCAGCGACGCCGCCGCCGCGACCGGGACGCCGATCGCGCCCTCGTCGATCAGTCTGCGGCAGGTCTGCAGCCCGCCGCCGAGGAAGGTGTCGGGCGCGCAGCCGACGCGCAGGCCGCGCTCGCCCGCCAGCGCCAGCATCCGCCGACCGTCCTCCCGGCTGATCGCCAGCGGCTTCTCGTTGTAGACCGACTTGCCGGCCTCCAGCGCGGCCAGCGCGACCGCCGCGTGCGCCTGCGGGATCGTCAGGTTGACCGCCAGTTGGATGGCCGGGTCGGCCAGCAACTCCTCGACGCCGCACGCCTTCGGGACGCTGTAGGCCGCCGCCTGCTCGCGCGCCCGTTCCAGGATCAGGTCCGCGCAGGCGACGACCTCGACGCCCGCGAAGGCGCCCAGGTTCCGCAAGTAGGCCCCGCTGATCTTCCCGCACCCGATGATCCCGACCGCCGTCGTGCCCGTCGTCGCCGTCATCTCCGTCCTCGATTTCAACGAGCCCTCACCCCCCGCCCCCTCTCCCAATCCTGGGAGAGGGGGGCTCACCTCGAACAGGGTGCCGCTCTTCCAGGTTATTGCCGGGAAGGGTGGCTCCGGCCCCGCCGGTCCACTCCCCCTCTCCCAGGATTGGGAGAGGGGGTCGGGGGGTGAGGGCGAAACGCCTACCCCGCCGCCATCCCTTCCAGGTTGCGCAGGCTGCGTTCCACGTCGGCCAGCGGGTCGCGCGGGTGGTCCTGCTCGACGATGTACCACTGGGTCCCGGCCGCCTCGGCGGCGGCGAGGATGCGCGGCCAGGGCAATATGCCGTCGCCGACCGGTACGTCCACGACCTCGTCGCCGGGCGCCAGGTCCTTGACGTGGATCAGCGGCACGCGGCCGGTATGGCGGCGCAGGAGGTCGACCGGGTCCACGCCGGCGACGTGGGCCCAGGCCACGTCGATCTCCAGGTTCACCAGCGCCTGGTCGGTCGCGGTCGCCAGGATGTCGAAGAGCGTGCCGCCGTCCGGCGCGAGCGGCGTGAACTCGAAGTTGTGGTTGTGGTAGCCGAACTGGAAGCCCTCGGCGCGACAGGCCGCGCCCCAGCGGTTGAAGGTCGCGGCGACCGCGCGGACGGCCTCGACGTCGCCGCGCCGGGCGGCCGGCAGCGACGGCACGACCGCGTGCGCGCAGCCAAGCGTCCGCAGCTCGGCCAGGACCTCGGAGAGCCGCGTCGCGAAGTCGTCGTACGGCACATGCGCGCTGATCGCCTGCAAGCCGTACTCGTCGAGCGCCGCGCGCAGCTCGCCGACCGGCACGCCGCCGTAGCCGGCGAACTCGAGCGCGCGGTAGCCCATCGCCGCCAGCCGGCGCAGCGTCCCGAGGAAATCCTTCGCCGTCTCCGCGCGGACGGTGTAGAGCTGGAGCGCGATCTGTCCCTGCTTCATCTCCCCCTCGCTCCGCGCCCCCGACGCGCGAGCGTGTCGCGAGGCGCCGTTACTCGCCACCGCCATGGTACGGGGGCGACTGGCCCGGCGCAAGGCGGGCGGCCGGGCGGGCGGCTGAAGCCGGGGCTGGGGGCCGCTGGGCGGCACGAAGGCCGCCTCCGCGCCGAAGCCCGCGCCCCGCCTTCGACATTTCGCCTTGCCGGTGCTATACTTTCCTCAGTGAAGGATCGCGCGGCCCGTGTGGTGACGCACGGGCCGTTCTCTGCGCCACGGTCGCGCGCCGGGATGCCAGGATCGGAGTCAGCCACGTCCATGAACGCAGCAGTCGCCGCGCCGGTGCGGACCGATGTCCGCAACATCGCCATTATCGCCCACGTCGACCACGGGAAGACCACGCTCGTCGACGGGCTGCTCAAGCAGGCCCACGTCTTCCGCGACCCCGACGCGGCCGGCACCCTGATCATGGACACCAACGAGCTGGAGCGCGAGCGCGGCATCACCATCCTGGCCAAGAACACCGCGATCCACTACGAGGGCGTCAAGATCAACATCATCGACACGCCCGGCCACGCCGATTTCGGCGGCGAAGTCGAGCGCGTGCTGAACATGGCCGACGGCTGCCTCCTGCTGGTCGACGCGGTCGAGGGGCCGATGCCGCAGACGCGCTTCGTGCTCGGCAAGGCACTGGCGCTCGGCCTGCGCCCGATCGT
Organism: Thermomicrobiales bacterium; assembly: GCA_035708265.1. Classification (GTDB taxonomy): domain Bacteria; phylum Chloroflexota; class Chloroflexia; order Thermomicrobiales; family CADCWN01; genus DASSSV01. Next base: position 7,772 of record DASSSV010000378.1, read on the forward strand.
CGTGATCAACAAGATCGATCGGCCCAGCGCGCGCCCCGACGCGGTCCTCGCGATGACGCAGGACCTCTTCCTGGACCTCGCGACGGACGTCGAGCAGCTCGACTTCCCGGTCCTCTACACGATCGCCAAGCAGGGCGTCGCCGGCTACAGCCCCGACGCCCTCGCCGACGACCTCCGCCCGCTCTTCGAGGCGATCCTAGCGCAGATCCCCGGCCCGCGCGCCGACGCCGACGCGCCGCTCCGGCTGCTCGTCACGGCGCTCGACTACGACCTGCACCGCGGGCGCATCGCGATCGGCCGGGTCGGGCAGGGGCGGCTGACGGCCGGCCGGCCGGTCGCGCTCGTCCGCGCCGACGGCGCGACGACGACGCACAAGTTGACCTGGCTGGCGACGTACGACGGCCTCGGCCGCGTCGAGGTGGACGAGGTCGCCGCGGGCGACATCGTTGCGGTCGCCGGCATCGGCGACGTGACGATCGGCGATACCATCGCCGACCCGGCCGACCCCGGCCGCTACGGCGAGATCGTCGTCGAGGAGCCGACGCTGCAGCTCACCTTCGGCGTCAACACCTCGCCCTTCGCCGGGCGCGACGGCACGCTGCTGACCTCGCGGCAACTGAGGGCGCGACTGGAGCGCGAGCTGGAGACGAACGTCAGCCTGCGCGTCCGCCCGACCGACTCGGCCGAGGTCTTCGAAGTCGCCGGCCGCGGCGAATTGCACCTCTCGATCCTGATCGAGACGATGCGCCGCGAGGGGGCCGAGTTCCAGGTCTCCCGCCCCGAGGTCATCACCAAGGAGATCGACGGCGTCCGCCACGAGCCCTACGAGCTGCTGACGATCGACACGACCGAGGCGACGGTCGGCGCCGTGACCGACCTGCTCGGCCCGCGCCGCGCGGTGATGACGAACCTCGTCCACGACCACGCGGGGCGCGTGCGGCTGGAGTTCGAGGTGCCGACGCGCGGCCTGCTCGGCTTCCGCAGCATCTTCCTCACCGCCACGCGCGGCGAGGGCGTGCTCAGCTCGCTCTTCCTCGGCTACCGCCCCTGGGCCGGCCCGATCGGCACGACGCGCAACGGCGCGCTGATCGCGCACGAGACCGGCACGGCCGTGACCTACGGCCTCGTCGCCGCCCAGCAGCGCGGGACGACCTTCGTCGAGCCGGGCGAGGAGGTCTACGAGGGGATGATCGTCGGGCAGAACGCCCGCGAGAACGACCTGGTGGTCAACGTCTGCAAGGAGAAGAAGCAGAGCAACATGCGCTCCTCGACCGCCGAGATCGACGTGCGGCTGAGCCCGCCGGTCCGGCTGAGTCTGGAGCAGGCGCTCGACTTCCTGGCCGACGACGAACTGCTCGAGGTCACCCCCAAGCACGCCCGCCTGCGCAAGCGCCTCCTGCAGGAGCACGATCGCGCCCGCGCCCGCAAGTCGCGCTGAGGGCGGCGTCAATCGGCCGCCGCGGCCTCGGCGGTCTGGCCGGCCGCGCTGAGGGCGAGGCCGGTGGCGACGGAGACGAAGGCGTCCTGAAAGCGCAGCTTCTCCGCGCCGAACTTCTCGGCCAGGAGGCGCTGGAAGCGTGGGATGGTCGAGGAGCCGCCGGTGCGCAGCACGGAGTCGACCTGCTCCGCCCGCAGGCCGGCCGCCGACAGCGCCTCGTCGATGCAGCGCTCGGCCTGCCGCACGCGCGGGCCGACCAGCGCGTCGAACTGCTTGCGCGTCAGCGGCTCGTGGATCGCGATCGCCTCGGCGAAGAAGTCGATCGCCTCCTCCTCGCGCGTCGAGAGGCCGATCTTGGCGCGCTCGATCTCGCGGAAGAGCGGCCAGCCGTGGTTGCCGCGGATCAGCGCCAGCAGCGCGCGCACCTGGCGCTTGGCGCTCGTCTCGCGCGCCACGTTCTCCAGGAAGCCCTTCACGCGCGGGTCGTTGAGCATCGGGATGGTGTACCAGCGGCGCAGCGCGTCGAAGATGTGGCGCGGCATCGGCAGCCCCTGCTCGCCCCAGCGCAGCCCCTCCCCGAAATACTTCAAGAGGCGCGCGTCCATGATGTCCTCGTCGAGCGTGTTGCCGCCGAGCGGGCGCCCCGCCGTCGCCAGCACCCGGCGCACGCCGCCGCCGAGGCGCATCACCGTGATGTCGAGCGTGCCGCCGCCGAAGTCGAAGACGAGCACCGTCTGCGGCCGGTCGAGCGTGCCGGCGAAGTGCAGCCCCGCCGCGATCGGCTCGGCGACGTACTCCACACCCGCGAAGCCGGCCGCGGCCAGCGCGGCGCCCATCCGCTCGCGGGCCAGCGCGTCGCCGCGCGGGTCGTCCTCGGCGTAGTGGACCGGGCGGCCGACGGTGACGGGGCCGATCGGGCGGTCGAGCGCGGCCTCGCCGCGCCGGCGCAACTCGCGGAGGAAGAGTGCGACCAGCTCTTCGAGCGTGTAGAAGCGGCCGAAGACGTCGGTCCCGCCGTAGCTGCCGTTGGCGAGGAAGCTCTTGAGGGCCTGGAAGAAGCGGCCCGGGCGGCTGACGTCGACGTCGATGCGGACGAGCTCGCGGCCGAAGACGGTGTCGATCTCGCGGGTCGTCGCGACCTGCTGCCGGGCGATCTCGCGGCCGGTCTCCAGACGGACGAAGGCTTCGATGGCGGCGTAGCCGAGGTGCGTCGCGCCGTCGCGCTCGATGTAGAGCAAGGTCGGGATCAGCGTCGAGGTCGGGCGGGCGGTGTCGAGCGTGAGGATGCGCGGCGTCCCCGCGCCCTCCGGGTCAACCACGGCCACCGCCGAGTTGGACGTCCCGAAGTCGACCCCGAGCGCCAGCGGCGAGCCCCCCATGACGTTCCCCCTTGCGAGTGACGAGTGATGAGTGACGAGTGACGAGTGTCCAGCGGCGAGCGATGAGCGACGAGCGGCGACGATTCCCGCCGCGCGGCGGGCGGCGATCAAGTGTAGTGGATCGGTGGGGTGGCGCGCATCAGCCCCACGGCCGGTGGGAACCTGTACCTGTGGGCAGGGGAGATACAAGGGGAAGATGTTGACTGTGCCGCAGGCGGCCGAGCGACATCCGCCGGCTGGTAGGCGCGAAAGCGGCGTCCCGCCACGAAAGCCTACCAGGCCGGGCTGGCGCGTTGAGTTGGGACCCCGCCCGCGCAGGCGGGCTTCGTGGCCCGCAGGCCATGCAGCCGCGGCTTCAGCCGCCCGGCCCCACCGACCCTATCGCTCCGGCTCCCGCCCGCCGGCGCCCTCGCCCTCCGCGCGGCGGTTGTTAACGTGGTCCTGGGCGAGCTGATCGACGGCGCGGCGCAGGTCGGCCAGGTCGGCGAAGTTGCGGTAGACCGAGGCGAAGCGGATGTAGGCGATCTGGTCGAGTTCCTGCAACTCGCGCATGACCAGGTCGCCGATCGTGGCGGAGGGGATCTCGGCCTCGCCCAGCGCCAGCAGCTCGCGCTCGATCCGCGCGATCAGCGCATCGAGTTGCGCCTCGCTGACCGGGCGCTTGGTGCAGGCGACACGCAGGCGCGAGCGCAACTTCTGCTGGTTATACTCCTCGCGCCGCCCGCTCTTCTTCACCACCATGAAGGACGCCAGCTCGATCCGCTCGTAGGTTGTGAAGCGCTCGCCGCAGACGTTGCAGCGGCGGCGGCGGCGGATGCTCTCGCCGCCGTGCAACTCGCGCGAGTCGATCACGCTGGAGTCGTTGTGCTGGCAGTAGGGGCACTTCATAGACGGGAGTCGAGAGTAGAGAGTCGAGAGTAGAGAGTACC
>DASSSV010000379.1:0-2849 GCA_035708265.1 Thermomicrobiales bacterium
GACCTCACCGACGAGGAGCAGGTCGGCGGCGCATTCGCCCGCGCGGTCGCGCACTTCGGGGGGCTCGACGGGCTGGCCGCGCTGGCGGGCGGCTACGCCGGCGGTGCGCCGGTGAGCGAGACCGACCTGGCGACCTGGCGCGGCCAGCAGGACGTCAACCTGACGACGGCGTTCCTCGCCTGCCGCGCGGCCGTGCCGCACCTCGTCGCGCGCGGCGGCGGCGCGATCGTCACGGTCGGCTCGCGCCCCGCGCTCCACGGCGCGGCGACGGTCGCGGCCTACTCGGCGGCCAAGGCGGGCGTCCTGCGACTGACCGAGGCGCTGGCTGCGGAGCTGCGCGACCAGGACATCGCCGTCAACTGCATCCTGCCCGGCGTCATCGACACCCCCGCCAACCGCGCGGCGATGCCCCGCGCCAAACACGAGCGCTGGGTCGCGCCGGACGCCATCGCCGCAGTCGTGCGCTGGCTCTTGGGGCCCGAGGCGCGGATCATCAGCGGCGCGGCGATCCCGGTCTACGGCCGCTCCTGAGCGGGTTGAAGATTGAAGGTTGAACGTTGAAGGTTTCGACGTGAGCGGCGAGCGGGCTGAATGCGGAGCCTGGGACGATCGTTCCTCATCCGGCAAGCGTATAGCAAACCTGGGAACCTTCAACCTTCAACCTTCAACCTTCGACCGGGAGAGCGCGATGAGTGCCCACGACCTGCCCGAGCGGGTGACGGTGGCGCGGGGGGAGACCGCGGCGTTCACGACGCGGCGGCACCTCACCCTGAGCGTGCTCTGGTTCGCGCTCAACTTCCAGGCCGCCGCGATCCTGCCGATCGTCCTGCCGGTGCAAATCCTCCTCTTCGTCACGCCCGGCGCGGTCGGCGACGCGCGGCAGGCGACGCTCCTCGGCTGGTACGGCGCGCTGACCGGCGTCCTCGCCCTCGCCATCCCGCCGCTGATCGGCGCGCTGTCCGACCGGACGCGCGGGCCGTGGGGGCGGCGCCGGCCCTACGTCGCGCTCGGCGCGGCCGTCGAGGTCGTCGGCGCCTGGGCGCTGGCCGGGCCGCGCAGCGCCGCCGCGCTGCTGGCCGGGCTGCTCGTCTTCCAGGTCGGCAGCAGCGTCGCGCTCGGCGGCTACCAGGGCCTCTTGCCCGACCTCGTGCCGGCCGGGCAGCGCGGCGAGGCGTCCGGCTACCTCGGCCTGATGACGATCCTCGGCACGGTCGGCAGCCTCGGCCTCGCCGCGCTGCTCCTGCAGGCGGTCGACGCGGGCGCGCTCTCCGCCGACGTCGTCGGCGCGGGCGCCGCGCGCTACTACCTGGCGACGAGCGTCGCGCTGGCGGCCGGCACGCTGGTCACGCTGGCGGGCGTCCGTGAGACGCCGCTGGGGTCCGGCGCGGGGCGCGCGCCGGCGGCGGGCTGGCGCACGGGCTTCGCCGCGGCCTGGCTCGCGCCGTGGCGGCACCGCAACTTCACCTGGGTCTTCCTCACCCGCTGCGCCGTGATCCTCGGCCAGACCCTCTTCATGACTTTCATCGAGTACTACTTCGCCAGCGTCGTCGGCGCCGCCGACTTCGTCCACCAGACCGCCGTGCTGGCACTCCTGGCCCTGCTGGGCGCGGCGACGAGCGCGCTCGGGCTCGGCGTCCTCTCCGACCGGCTGCGCGCGCGCATCGGCCGCGCGCCGCTCGTCTGCGGCGCGACCGCCTGCATGGCCCTCGCCGCGCTCGCCTTCGTCGCGCGGCCGGGCGCGCTGCCGCTCTGGCCGCTCGGCCTCCTCTTCGGCGTCGGCTTCGGCGCCTACAGCAGCGTCGACTGGGCGCTGGCGGTCGACGCGCTGCCCTCGGCGGCGACGGCCGGCAAGGACATGGGGCTCTGGAGCATGGCCTCGGCGCTGCCGGCCGGCCTCGGGCCCTTCCTCGGCGCCGTCGTGCTCCACCAGGCCGGGCAGGCCGGACGGCTCGCGCTCGGCTACCGCGCCGTCTTCGCGCTGGCGGTCGTCTCACTCGTAGCGGGCGCGGCCTGCATCCTCTTCGTCCAGAACGAGCGGGCCCCCGACCCGGCCGAGTCGGACGTGCGCTCCGGCTGGCGGCTGGCGGGCGGCTCGGGCGGGGGGCGGGCGCGCGGCTTCCTCCGCTTCTGGCCCTTCTGGGAATGGGTGATGCACCGCGTCCACCACACGCGGCCGATCCCGGGCGGCCCGAACGGCGTGCTGAGCGTCGAGTTCACCCGCTACCACGGCCGGCCGATCGTCCTGCGCGACGGCACGCCGGTCGAGCCGGGCGACCCGATCGTCGCGCTGCACGTCAACAACGGCGTGCTGGCCGAGGCGGTACGGGGCATCCGGCCCTGGCAGATCCCGGGGCTCTTCAAGGCGGACCTGCGCGCGCTGGCGCGCTGGGCCGCCACGCCCGATTTCCCGGCCGACGTCCGCGCGCTGCACGGCGTCACGCTGCTCGGCCGGCCGGCCGAGCTGCTGGGGTTCAGCACGCGCCCCTGCCCGCCGACCCTCTCCACCCGCCTGACCGGCTTCTTCATGACCGGCCTGATGGTCGTCTACCACCCCCAGGGTCTCCGCCGTCTCACCCAGGGCTCGGCCTACGGAAGCCTGCCGGAAGAGGTCTGGATGTCGCGCGGCGAGTTGCAGCGGCGGTACGGCGGCCAGGGCCGTGGGGCGTAGGGCGTAAGCTGTGGGCCGTGGGCCGTGCGGCGATTTCTGGCGACGGGGTTGCCGGGACGCAATCCTACGCCCTACGGCTCGCGGCCTACGGCCCACGACAAATCAGCGCGTAGGGCCGGCCGAGGACCTGGGTCAGCACGACGGTCCACGGGCGCGTGCCCGTGCCGCGCAGGCGGCGGGC
>DASSSV010000380.1:0-32805 GCA_035708265.1 Thermomicrobiales bacterium
CCGCCCGAGACCAGGTAGGGCGCCACGCGGGAGCCCGCGTCCTGCTCGGCCATCACCGCCGCGATCGTGTCGAAGAAGGGCGAGGCGGGGTCGGCCTCGATGCCGGAACTCCCCGGGTTCAGCAGCGTCACCTCCACCTCGGGGCCGACCGCGTCCTGCACCTGCCGCCGCCAGTCCTCCGGCTGCTGACCGGGCAGCACGCGGCCGTCGACGTCCACCGAGACCTCGGAGGGGATCACGTTGATGCGGTGGCCGCCGTGGAGGATCGTCGGCACGGCGGTGTTCAAGACGGTGGCGCGCAGTTGCAGGAGCAATTGGTCGTCGAGCGGCAACTTCGCCAGCGTCGCGGCCGAGGGGTCGTTCAGGAAGGCGTCGAGCGGGCCGCGCGCGGCCGGGCCGGCGGCGTCGGCCATCGCCCGCAGCATCTGCGCGACCGACTTCGTGAGGATCACCGGCGGCTGGAACTGCTGGAGGCGGACCAGGGCGCGCCCGAGCCGGTAGATCGCGGTGTCGTCGCGCGGCACGGAGGCGTGCCCCGGCTCGGCCCGCGCAGTGATGCGCATCCGCGCGCCGCCCTTCTCGCCGACCTGGCAGAGATAGAAGCGGTGACCGGCCACTTCAACGGCCTCGCCGCCGCCCTCGTTGAGGGCGTACTCGGCGTCGATCAGGTCGCGGCGGTTGGCCCACATCCACTTCGCGCCCCAGTTCGAGCCGGCCTCCTCGTCGGCGAAGGCGGCCATGATGACGTCGCGCCGGAGCGCGACGCCCTCGCGCTTCAGCAGCAGCAGGACCATCAGGTTGGCCGCGACCTGGTTCTTCATGTCGATCGCGCCGCGGCCCCAGATCTGGCCGTCGGCGACGTCGCCGGCGAAGGGGTCGTGCGTCCACTTCTCCGGCTCGACGCTGACCACGTCCATGTGGCCCATCAGCATCACCGGCCGCCCGCCGCCGCTGCCATGCAGGCGGGCGACGAGGTTGGCACGCCCCGCTGCGCCCTCGGCGACGACCGGCTCCAACCCCTCGTTGCGGAGCACCCCGGCCAGGTAATTGGCGGCCTGGATCTCGTTGCCGGGCGGGTTGACGGTGTTGAGGCGCAACAGCGCCTGCAGATGCCAGGTCACTTCCTCGCGCACGGCCTCCCAATCGATCGCCACGGTGTCCCTCCTCGCTATGAGCCGTCAGCCGTCAGCCATCAGCCATCGGCCGCCGGGCATGATAGGGGATGGCCGGGGGGCCGGCAATCGGAGGACAGGCTGGCGGCTGAAGCCGCGCCTATCGGCCTCACGGCCACGAAGCCCGCCTGCGCGAGCTGAGTCCTGCCCCGAGGCCCCAGACGGGGTATCAGCCACCCGGCCCATTTGGGCAAGCGCCCTCCCCACTCGTAGGGGCCGGCCCCCGTGCCGGCCCGCGGTCCCAACCGACCGCCTCGCGGGTGGCCACCCGCGCACCCGATACACGGTCCCGCGGCAGCGAGCGATCGGGACGCCGCCGGTACCGCGGCGGGTGGCGGACCGGGTGCCGGTCTGCCCGGAGGCCGGGCCGGCACAGGGCCGGCCCCTACGAAGGGGAAAGCGGTTGCCTAAGCCCGCGGCATGGTGCGGCGCGGGCGCGGTAGACTTGGGCGCGGGCCGCGGGGCGGGCACGAACGGGGGTGGCATGGCGGACGAGTTCGACGCGATCGTCGTCGGGGCGCGGATCGCGGGGAGCGCGACGGCGCTCCACCTGGCCGCGCGCGGCTGGCGCGTGCTGCTGCTCGACGCGGCGACCTTCCCCAGCGACACCCTCTCCACCCACCTGCTCTGGTCCGACGCCCTGCGCGCCTTCGACCGCCTCGGCGTCCTGCCCGACCTGCTGGCGACCGGCGCGCCGCCCCTCTGGCGCGTGCGGCTGGTCTTCGGCGACCGGCGCAACGAGGCGCCGATCCCGGCGCCGCCCGGCTACCCGCCCCTCCTCAGTGTCCGGCGCCTCGTCCTCGACGACATCCTGGTCCGCCGCGCGCGGCGCGCGCCGGGCGTGACGGTGCGCGAGGGCTTCGCCGTGGACGGCCTCTTGTGGGAGAACGGCCGGGCCGCCGGCGTGCGCGGCCACGGGCGCGACGGCCGGCGCACGCCGGAGGAGATCCGGGCCGGCGTGGTGATCGGGGCGGACGGGCGGCACTCGACGGTGGCGCGACTGGTCGGGGCGGCGGAGTACGACGTCGTGCCGCCGCTGCTCGCCAGTTACTACGCCTACTATCGCGACGTCGCGCCGCTGGCCGCGCCCACGCTGGAAGCCTACCGCGACGAACTGGGCGGCTTCGCCTACCTCTTCCCCTGCGACGCGGGGTTCTGGACCCTGGCGCTCTCCTTCCCGCAGGCGGAGTTCGCCGCCGTCCGCCGCGACCATGAACGGGAGATCGCCGCGCAGATCGCGCGCAAGCCGGACCTGCCCGGCCGGCTGGCCGGCGCGACGCGCGCGACCCCGCTGCGCGGCGCGGGCGACCTGGTCAACTTCTTCCGCGCGCCGTACGGCCCGGGCTGGGCGCTGGTCGGCGACGCCGGCTACCATCGCGACCCGATCACCGCGCGCGGCATCTCCGACGCGCTCCACGGCGCCGAGTTGCTGGCCGCCGGGCTCGACCGCGCCCGCCGCGGCGAGACCGCCCACGCCGCCGCCCTGGCCGACTATCAGGCCCGGCGCGACGCCCTCGTCCGCCCGCTCTACGACTTCACCTGCGACCGCCCGCCGGCCGGCGTGGACCCGGCCGCCTGGTCGCGCTACCTCAGCCGCATCTTCGCCGACGCCGCCCACCTCAGCGCCTACATGGGCTTCATGGCCGGCGTCGTCCCGGCCGACGACTTCTACAGCGCAGCGACGGTCGGGGGGTAGCCCTCACCCCCGATCCCCCTCTCCCAGGATTGGGAGAGGGGGAACCCGCTCCAATCGCCGTGGTATTCCCCTTGCCGATACCTTCCCTGCAATTGTCCGATCCGACCTCCCACCATCGAGATCCCTGCCGCTCCTCCGTGCCACTCCCCCTCTCCCAGGATTGGGAGAGGGGGTCGGGGGGTGAGGGCCGTTGCCGCTTCGGCACGCTCTCAGCCACCTCGGCCCATTTGCTCTCAGCCTGCGAAGTCTCCGAAACTCCGCGTGCCGCGTACCTAGCCGTCATCTAGCCACAAACTCTCGCGGAACGATGAAGAGCCAGGGATATTGCCGCCCTGTCACACGAACTCCCTGATGGTCCTATTTTTCGCAGCATTGCTTGACGAATCGCGCTTTCTCACTATGATGGGGGGTGTATGCACGTACGGGACGGACGTACATACCGCCCTCCCCACGCTGGACTGCCGCTCGGGCGACGCCTGGTGGCGTCGCTGATCCTCCCCCCGACGACAACCTCGCCGGCCGCGGCCGATGTCGCGCGCGGCCGTTCTGTTCCCCACGGCCGGACGAGCGACCGGCCGTCGGCGTGTCGCGCGCTCGATAAGGAGGCGGCTTGATGGTTCGCCGGTTGCGCCCGGTCTGCGCCGCGCTGGCGCTCCTGGTCGAACTCGGTCTCGGCGCGGTCCACGCCCCGCCCGCCCGCGCCGCGCTCGCGGTCGGCGGCAACGCGGTGGTGGCGACGACGGAGGGGGACCGCCTCTCGCTGCGCCAGGGCCCCGGCCTCGCCTACGCCGTGCTGGCCGCGCTCGACCAGGGCACGCCCGTCGCCGTGGTGGACGGCCCGGCGACGAGCGCCGACGGCGCGACCTGGTATGAGGTCCAGTGGAACGGGCTGACCGGCTGGTGCGACGCGGAATACCTCGCCGCGCCCGGGGCGGCCCCGGCAACGGACACGACGCCCGCGGCGGCGCAGGCCGCGCCCGCGGCAGCCGGCCCGGCGAGCATGCAGGTGACCGGCACGGGCGGGCTCGGCCTGCGCCTCCACGACGAGCCGAGCCTCGCCGCCGCGATCATCCTCAGCATCCCGGACGGCGGCGTCGTCGCGGTCACCGGCGCGACGCGCAACCACGACGGCTACGACTGGGCGCCGGTGCAGTACAACGGCCTGAACGGCTGGGTCGCGACGGCCTTCCTGACCGGCGCGGTCCAGGACAACAGCCAGCCCGCGGCCTCCCCCGACCCCGCGCCGACTCCCCCGCCGTCCGCCTCGCCGGCCGCGGCCGCGAGCCCCGCCCCGACGGCAGCGCCGGCACCGGCCGCGGGCGACCACGCGGCGGTCGTGGACACGGGCGGGCTCGACCTGCGCATCCGCGGCGACGCCGGCCTCGACGCGCCGATCCTCGACTACGCCCCGGCCGGCGCGGTCCTGCTCGTCACGGGCGCGCCCAGGACGGACAGCCAGGGCGGGATCTGGTACCCGATCAATTATGACGGCTCGACGGGCTGGGTCAGCGGGGAGCACCTGGCGCGCACCGACGCCCCGCTCAGCCCGCGCGCGACCGGCGCCGCGACCCCGCCCGTATCCCCCTCGCCGGCCGAGCAGCAGGCGCAGCCGTCGCCCCAGCCGACCCCCGCGCCCACCGCGACGCCCGTCCCCGCCGCCACCCCGCCACCCGCGCCGAGCCCGACCCCGGCGCCCAGCCCATCGCCGTCGCCGTCACCGCAGCCCTCCCCGGCCGCCGCGACCGCCGCGTCGCCCACGCCCGCAGCGAAATCGGCCGCCGACCGCGGCCAGGCCGTCGCGAACCTTGCCCTGCACTATCTCGGCGTGTCCTACCTCTGGGGCGGCGCGACGCCGGTCGGCTGGGACTGCTCGGGGATGGTCGCCTACGTCTACCAGCAGGCGGCCGGCGTGACGCTGCCGCGCACGTCGCAGCAGCAGTTCACCGTCGGCACGCCGGTCGCCCCCGGCGACATCCGGCCCGGCGACATCGTCTTCTTCAAGGACACCTTCGGCCCCGGCATCACCCACGACGGCATCGCGCTCGGCGGCGGCCAGTTCGTCCACGCCCGCAGCGAGTACTACGGCACGATCGTCAGCAACCTGAACGACCCCTACTGGGCCGCCCACTTCGCCGGCGCGCGCCGACCGTGACGGAAGTGAGAAATGAGAAGTGATGAGTGAGAAGAGGGACGGGGCGGTGTAGCACCGACCGAAACCTGCTGGGGCGAAACGCCGGGTAGCCTGCCGGGTTGTAGGGGCCGACACGGGGGCCGGCCCCGGTTGCTGTGCCTCTCGCCTTCCGGGCGGGACGCCGCCAGTAACGGCGACCTACGACCCGACCAGGGCGACCCGCCTCACGACGGATGGCACCCCGGATGGCGGACGGCGACCCAACCAGGGCCGGCACGGCGGCCGGTCCCCACGAATGCAATCATACGCTCCCGCGCTCTCACGCTCTCACGCTCCACGCCCCATACTCGGCGACCAGTCGAAGTCGGTGTCGAGCGGGTAGATCGGGCGGCGCAGGCTCCGATAGTCGAAGGAGTGCAGGTCGGGGCTGCTGATGCCGGGCGCCTCGACCTCGATTACCTTCGTCGCGATTGGCTCGAACGCGGCGCGGAAGTGCGCGGCGCTCTTGAGGACGAGGATGCGCCGCTGCGTCGGCTCGATCCCGAACGCGCGGAAGAAGTTGAGGTCGTTCGGGTGGCCGCGGATCTCGGTCAGTTGCAGCTCGATCCCGCCCCGCCCGCCGATCTCCAGCACCACCGTCTTGCCCCGGCTGGCGACCGTCCCCCGGCCCATCGGCCCGGCCATGACGAAACTGCCCTCGTGGATCAGCCGGACCTTGCCGGTGACCTCGACCGGCTCGCCGTGCTTGTCGTCGTGCTTGCCGCCGACGGTGAGGGTGACGGTGCTCCCGACGCCGGCCGCGATGCAGGCGTCGACCGCCTCGCGGTCCATGATCTGCGCGACCGCTGCCGAGCGCGCATTCACTTCGATAAGACCCTTGAGAATGGCCGTGCCGTCGCCCGCCGTGCCGCTGGCGCCGGAGTCGGAGATGTCGGCCAGGACGTAGACGCTGCCCGGCTCGCCGGCCATGGCTTCGGCGATGGCGTCCTTGATCGGCGTCGGGTGGATGGTGAAGTCGTCGCGGAGATCCCAGCAGATCTGCGCCAGTTCGTCGGCGTAGCGCTGCGCCAGCGCCTGGTCGCCGTCGGTCACGACGATAGTCGCGATGCCGGTGAAGGGGGTGTCGGAGAAGGAGAAGCCGCCGAGGACGGTCGCGGCGACGACGCCCGGCTTGTGCTCGATCTCGCGCGCGCGGTCGATCGCCTTCTTCAGCGGCGACTGCCAGGTCGTGACCATCGACTGGTTCGGCGCGATCAGCGGGACGCGGCAGGACGCCATGGCGGGCTTGATCTCGCCCTTGATCGTCGCGACGAGGATCTCCAGCGCCCGCGCGCCGGTCTCGGGCGTGTCGACGTGCGGGTACTCCTTGTAGCCGACGAAGGCGTCGGCCTCGGCCAGCATCTCGTCGGAGAGGTTGGTGTGCAGGTCGAGCGGCGCGACGATCGGCACGTCCGGCCCGACGATCTCGCGGACGGCGGTGATCAGCGGGCCCTCGCCGTCGTCGTTGTGCTCCAGCGCCATCGCGCCGTGGATACCGAGGAGGACGCCGTCGACCGGCATCGCCGCGCGCAGGCCGTCGAGAATCTCGTCGCGCAGCGTCTCGAAGGCGTGGCGCGACACCCGGCCGCCCGGCATGACCGCGCCGTAGGTCGTCGGGATCAGTTCGACGCCGAGGCGTTTGGCGGCTTCGATGATCCCGCCGTAGATCGTGCCGGTGCCTTCTAAGGCGAGGAGATCCTCGCCGCGGCGGATGCCGCGCGCGCCGCGGTCGAAGTCCTCCAGCGTCGTCGGCTGCCACTGGAAGGTGTTGGTCTCCTGGGCGATGCCGCCGGTCAGGATGCGCAAAGCCATGGCCCCCTCGCCTCCTTCGCTCCGCCGAGCCATCCACGCGATCGGTACGGCGGCAGTATCGGGCCGCGCGGGGCGGCAGGCAAGTCGAGGACGGTGCGCCGGCAGCCGGCGGTTGGGCGCGCCCGCGGTTGAAACCGCGGCCGGAGGCTCGCTCACGCTCGCCGCGAAACGCGCCTGCGCGGGTTAGGACGATTCTAGGCCGCGCAGGCGGCCTTCGTGCGCCGCAGGCGCCCCCAGCCGCGCCTTCAGGCGCCCGCCCCCCGTGCCCGTCCCCTCGCGCCCCGGTCGCCTCCCTGGCCTTTCGGCCAGGGGTGACTCCAGCCGAAATACCGATACGATACAATTGCGTTTCAGAATCGGAAGGAGTAGACTCATTTCCGGTACAACGCCGTATCGGAAAGGAGCGGTCCCGTGCGCAACACCACCCGCTACGCCATCGCCCTGGTCGCCGCCCTCGGCCTCTTCCCGGTGGCGCTCGACGCCACGATCGTCAACGTCGCCATCGTCCCGATCGCCCAGGCGCTGCACGCCAGCCTCGACACGATCCAGTGGATCTTCCTCGGCTTCCTGCTCGCCAACGCCGCCGTCTTCCCGCTGAGCGGCTATCTCGGCACCCGACTCGGCACCAAGCGCCTCTTCCTGATCGGGCTGGCGCTCTTCACCTTCTGCTCTCTCCTCTGCGGCCTGGCGCCGACCGAGCGCTGGCTGGTGGCCCTGCGCGTCCTGCAGGGCGCGGGCGGCGGGCTGCTGCTGCCGCTCGGCATGGCGATCGCGCTGCAGCCCTTCGCCAAGGAGGAGCGCGCCAAGGCCACCGCCGTCGTCGGCGTGCCGCTCCTGCTGGCGCCGGTGATCGGGCCGATCGTCGGCGGCGCGATCATCGACGGGCTGAACTGGCAGGCGATCTTCTTCGTCAACGTGCCGGTCGGACTCGTGGCCCTGCTCCTGGCCTGGTGGGTGCTGCCGGCCGACGCGCCGGCGGCCCCGCAGACGCCCGCCGGCTTCGACTACCTCGGCCTCGGCCTCGCGATGGCCGGGAGCGCGGTGCTGGTCTACGCCTTCAAGCTCGTCAGCCAGACCGACCCCGCCACCCGCACGGCCGCGAACCCCGCGGGCGCCATCTACGGCTGGGGCTACCGGCCGGTCTGGGCGCTGATCGCGCTCAGCCTGGCGCTGCTGGCGGCCTTCGCCTATCGCGCGCTGCGCGCCGGCCAGGACCCGGTGCTGGACCTGCGCCTCTTCGCCCGGCGCGACTTCACGGTCTCCAACCTGGCGATCTGGCTCAACGCGACGATCAGCTTCGGCGTCCTCTTCCTGGTGCCGGTCTACTTGCAGTCGGTCCGCCTGCCGCACCTGTCGCCGGTCGAGACCGGCGTGGCGCTCCTGCCGATGGGCCTGGCGACCATCGTCGGCGTGATCCTGGGCGGCGCGCTCTACCGCGCGGTCGGGCCGCGCCTCCTGGTGCTGGCCGGCACGGCGTTCCTCGCGCTCGGCTGCTGGCGGTTCGGCGTCCTGACCCCGACCACCGGCATCCGCGCCCTCGCGCTGCCGCTTGCGCTCGTCGGTCTGAGCACGACGCTAAACATGGTGCCGACGCAGACGCTCGCGCTGGAGGCGCTGCGCGACGACGCGCTCAACAAGGCGTCCTCGCTGGTGAACGCCACCAAACTCCTCTGGGCCTCGGTCGGGTCGGCCGCGCTGGTCACCGTCTACATCCAGCACACGACCGCGCACGCCGCGCGGCTGGCCGCGGCGCTCCCCGCGGCCGTCCTCGCCCAGCCGACCGCCCCGGCCGCGCTGGCGGCGCGCGCCCAGGTCGCGACGCAGGCCGCGACGAGCGGCATGGTGGACGTCTTCACGCTGCTCCTCTGGAGCACGTTCGCGCTGGTCGCCGTCGCCCTCTTCCTCCCCGGCCACCGCGCGGCGGCCGCCGGCGACACCGGCGAAGCGCCGGAGCAAGAGCCCGCGCCCCGCGCCACCGCGAACGTGCGATAATGGGCCGAGATGAACGACCACTATCCGCGGGATGACCATTGATGGCGACGACGAGCGACGCAGCCCCCCCACGTACTACGGGCCGGCCCGGGCGCCCGCGCAGCGCCCGGGCCAGCCAGGCCATCCTCGACGCCGCGCTGGAGCTGCTGGGCGAGGTCGGTATCGACGCCCTGACGATCGAGGGGGTGGCGGCGCGCGCCGGCGTGGGCAAGACGACGATCTACCGCCGCTGGGCCTCGAAAGAAGACTTGATCGCCGCGGTGGTACAGCGGTTGCATACCGAGGCCCCCGTCCTCGACACCGGCGACCTGCGCGCGGACCTGCTGGCGCTGGCCCGCGCGGCCGAACACGGCGATCCGCGGCGCGCGCTGGAGCGCGTCTTGCCGCACTTCCTGAGCGAGGCGTCCACGAACCCCGAACTGCTCCGCACCTACCTGGAGACGACCTTCGCGCCCCGCCTCTGGCAACTCGTCGCGATGATCGAGCGCGCTCAGATCCGCGGCGACGTCCGCGCCGACGTCGATCCCCTGATCGTCTTCGACCTCTTCGGCGGCGCGCTCACCTTCGGCTGGCTGATCACCGGCCGCCTGACGCCGCCGCCGCCCGATTTCGTCGAGCGGGTGGTCGACACGCTATGGCGCGGCCTCGCGGCACTCGACGCCGATGGCTGTCGTCAGCAATCGCGCACCACGCGCGTCCCGGACAAGCGGTCGTAGGGCGTCCGCCGCGACCCGGCGAAGAGCGCGGCGGCGTACCAGCAGCCGAGCGCGAGCGCGAGGCCGTAGCCCGCCCAATCGCGCCCGGTCGGCCGGTCGACCCGCGACCGGCCGGCCCAGCGTGTCCCAGGGCGCGGTGTGCGCGACCTCCCACGGTGCGTTTCAATCCTCACCCGGCGTAAAGGCCGGATGCTACGCGAACTTCACCGCCGCCCGCAGCAGCGCCCGCCCGAGCGGCGCGCGCCCGCTTCTGTGACCACGCGCAACCCCAGCGCCCGCTTGCCCGGCGTCGCCCCGCCCGCCGACGCCTCCCACAAGGCGAAGTAGAGCGCGACCGGCGCCGTCAGCGACGCGACGCGACGCCGTGCGCGACCAGCCGCGCCCGCGGCGTCGCCGGCATGGCAATCTCCCGACCCAGCGCCCGCCGCACCCCCAGGCTCACGCCCGCCAGGCTCCCACCATACGCGGTGATCGCCAGATAGTCCGCGCCGAACGCCAGCAGGCGCCGCCAGCCTGGCGCGGCGCGGTCGTCGTGCATGTGAAGACCATCCTCTTACCGCGGCGGCGGGGGCCGGCGCCTGAAGGCGCGCCTGAAGACGGCTGCGCCGCCAGGAAGGCCGCCTGCGCGGCCTAATCTTCGGGATCGCCGGTGCTTACCGACGGCGGCTCCCACTCGGCCAGGATGCTGCCCATGGCGTGGTGTTCGCGTTGGGCGGCGATGTAGTCGTGGACACGAGTGACGGCGGTCGGGCTGACGGAGAAGGCGGCGTAAGCGCCCTGCCACTTGAAGAACTCGCCGGGCATGAGCCGGTGGGTGATGAGATGGGCCGACGCCCCCTTGACCTGGCCGACCAGTTCGGCGAGCGAGACCGTGGCCGGCAACTCGACGAGGAGATGGACGTGGTCCTCGACGCCCCCGATGGCAACCGGCGCGGCGCGCAGTTCCCGACACTTCGCCCCGATCGCCCGGTAAATTGGCCGTTCGTAATCCGCGTTAATGAGGGGCAGGCGATCCCAGGTCGTCCAGATGAGATGCACGAAGACGGCCAGATACGTGCGCCGCATCGCCACCTTCCTCGCTCATGCCTATTCTGGCGGCTGAAGCCCCACCTTCTGAGGCCGCGCAGGCGGCCTTCGTGGCGGCCCGCAGGCCGTCTTCAGGCGCGGCTTCAGCCGCCGGCCCTCCCCCGGGGCGGGCTACTACCCCCGCGGCCGGAACTTCGGCAGCGTCACCTCCTCGGTCACGTCGTCGTAGACGACCTCCACCGGCATCCCGACCTTGACGGCGTCCGGGCTCGCCTCCACGCCGACCAGGTTCGACAGCAGCCGCACGCCCTCGTCCAGCTCGACCGTCGCGACGACGTAGGGGATGTCGGCGGCGAAGGCCGGGTTGGGGTGGCGGTAGACGATGGTGAAGCCGTAGACCGTCCCCTTGCCCGAGACCGGCTGCCACGCGAGGTCGGTCGAGAAACAGTGCGGGCAGATGCCGCGCGGGTAGAAGAGGTGCTGGCCGCAGGCGTTGCAGCGCTGGATCTGGAGCGCGTGCTCCTTCGCGCTCCGCCAGTAGGGCGCGGTGACCGGATCGGCGACGGGCAGCGGCTTCTGCGGTGTCCCACTCATCGTCGTTGTATCCTCCCGAGGACGGCGGCTTCCTCGATCACTACCGGCCTCTCGATGGCCGCTACACTCATCGCTTGTTAGACCCTCCCGAGGATGGCGGTGCCGGCCGAGGAGAGCACCCCGCCGGTCCCGTGGACGACGGCCAGTTTCGCGTTCGGCACCTGGCGGATGCCCTGGTCGGCGTAGTCGCCGCGCAGTTGCCGCACCCCCTCGATGATCGCGAAGATGCCGTACATGCCCGGGTGCGTGTAGGAGAGGCCGCCGCCATTGGTGTTCAGCGGGAAGTCGCCGCCCGGCGCGGTGCGCTGGCCGTTGACGAACGCGCCGCCCTCGCCCTTGCCGCAGAAGCCGAGTTCCTCCAGCGACAGCAGGACGGTGTAGGTGAAGGAGTCGTAGATCATCGCCAGGTCGACCTCGTCGCGGCCGATGCCGGCCATCCCGAAGGCGGCCTCGCCCGACTTGCGCGCGGCGAACCCGGTGAAACTCGGCATCTGCGAGATCATCGAGTGGTCGTGCCCCTCGCCGACGCCGAGGACGGCGACCGGCGTCTGCTTCAGGTCGCGCGCCCGCTCCAGCGAGGTCAGCACGACCGCGCCGCCCGCGTCGGTGACGAGGCAGCAGTCGAGCAGGTTGAAGGGGTAGGTGATCGGCCGCGAGGTCAGCACGTCCTCGATCGTGATCGGGTCGCGCATCATCGCCTTGGGGTTGAGCATCGCCCACTTGCGCGTGGCGACCGCGATCTCGGCCAGTTGCTCGTGCGTCGTCCCGTACTCGTACATGTGGCGCGTGCAGGCCATCGCGTAGGCCCCTGGCGGCGTCGGCAGCCCGTACGGCTGCTCGAACTGGCCGGAGAGGGACTGCGGCGACCGCGGATACGGGTTCATCCCGACGCGCGAGCGCCCGCTCTCGCCGTGGGTGATCAGCGCGACGGTGCAGCGCCCGGCCGCGATCGCCCCCGCCGCGTGCGCGACGTGGATTACGAACGACGACCCGCCGACCGAGGTGCCGTCGGTGAAGCGCGGCTCGATGCCGAGGTATTCGCCGAGTTCGAGCGTCGAGACGCCCGCGGTGAAGAGGCCGTCGACGTCGCCCTTGGTCAGTCCCGCCTCGGCCAGCGCCGTCCGCGCCGCCTCGGCGTGCAGCATCAGCGCCGGCTTGTCCGGCACCCGCCCGATCTGGTCCGACTCCGCCACCCCGACGATGGCCGCCTTCCCCGAAATACTCGACACGTCCACCCTCCTTGCGAGGGACGTTCACCGCAGGGACGCAGAGGACGCGGAGGACGAAGGAGAGGAGACGAAGTATGAACGACGAGTTGCGAGTAACTTACGTCCTTCTCTCCTCGTTTCTCTGCGCTCTCTGTGCCTCTGCGGTGAACGTCCCCGTCCCTACCAGGCCAGTTCGCCGTATGGTTCGAGCTTAGTGCCCCAGAAGCGCAGGCCGGGGCGGGCCTCGACCCAGCGCCCCTCGGGGATCGCGGCGATGCGGCCGGAGAAGCCCGGCTCGCTCTTGATCGCCTCCAGCTCGGGGCCGAAGGCGCGCGGCACGTACTCGGCCAGCTCCTCGACCGTCCACTGGTGGTCGGCGCGCAGCGTCTTGACGATCTTCGGCTGCGAGATCATCGCGATGTTGTAGCCGAACGAGCCGAAGACGTGGCCGCTGACATTCTGCGCCGCGTCGGTCGCCAGGTAGGCGACCAGCGGAGCGACATTCTCCGGGTCGCGCTCGGTGCCGACCGCCAGTTCGCTCGGCAACTTGCCGGACGCCGCCAGCGCCGCCTCGCGCGCGCGCGGGATCGAGTCGATCATCCGGGTCGCGCCGCTCGGGAGGATCGCGTTGGCGGTGACGCGGTAGCGCGCCAGCGCGGCGGCGCAACTGAGCGTCAGGCCGATGATGCCGGCCTTCGCCGCGGCGTAGTTCGGCTGGCCCGGCGCGCCGAACGCCGAGGTCGAGGACATGCTGATGATCCGCCCGCCGTCGTTCCGCTCGCGGAAGTGGACCGCCGCCCAGCGGCTCATGTTGAACGTCCCCTTGAGGTGGACCGCGAGGACGGCCTTCCACTCGTCCTCGCTCATGTTGAAGACCATGCGGTCGCGCAGGATGCCGGCGACGTTGACCAGGATGTCGAGTTTCCCGAACGTATCGACCGCCTGCGCGACCATCCGCTCGGCCGCCTGGAAGTCGGTCACCGAGTCGGTGTTGGCGACCGCCTTGCCGCCCGCCTCGGTGATCTCCTTCACCACCGTCGCGGCCGGGCCGGTATCGACGCCCATGCCGTCGAGGCTCGCGCCGAGGTCGTTGACGACGACCGCCGCGCCCTCCTGGGCCAGTAGCCGCGCGATCCCCCGGCCGATCCCCCGGCCGGCCCCCGTGACCAGCGCCACTTTGCCGTCCAACAGTCCCATGCGTTCCTCCCTCCAATACTGCGCTCACGAGCAGGGGCCTGGCGACTAAAGTCGCGGCTGAATGGCCTCACGGCCACGAAGTCCGCCTGCGCGGACTAGGATTACCGACAACCCAACCCGCGCAGGCGGGTTTTGTAGCCCGCAGGCCATTCAGGCGCGGTTTCAACCGCCAACCCCCGTGCCCCAACCAACATCGCACCATTGCAGACTTCACCCCCTCCACCCTCTACCCTCCTTCTCCCCCTGTTACGCCGCCGCCTCGGCCGGCTCCGGCTGCTCGCGCAGCGTCAGCACCGGCGAGCAGGCGATCCAGAGGCAGGAGAGGAGCGTGCCGCACGCGCCGAGCGCCAGCGCCGGCCGCAGGCCGATGGCCGCGCCCAGCGCGCCGCCGAGCAGCGCGCCGAGCGGCGCCGCGCCGCCGACGACCACCGTCATCGTCGCGTTCATCCGGCCCTGCAGGCGGTCCGGCGTGATCGCCTGCCTGAGACTGACCTGGTTGATGTTGTAGAGCGGCTGCCCGAAGCCGTTGACGAACGCCGCCGCGACCAGCACCGGCGCGACGACGACGAGCGGCCCGCCGGCCAGCGGGACCAGCAGGTTCGCGCCGCCGGCGACGGCGATGCCGCCGACGAGCGTCGGCCCCTGGCCGAAGCGCCGCGCCGCGCGCACCGCCACGAGCGCGCCGAGCAGGCTGCCGGGGCCGAGCGCGGCCAGGATCACGCCGATCAGCGCGGGCGACAGCGCCAACCCCCGCGCCAGGTAGAGGACGTAGAGCGCCAGGATCATCGCGTTGCAGCAGTTGTAGGTGCCCCCGCTCCCGGCCGCGGCGCGCAGGACCGGGTTGCGCCAGACCAGCCGCAGCCCCTCGCCGATCTCGCCCCAGGTGGACCCCGCCTCGCGCACGGCGCGCAGCCGGGGTTCCGGCTTGCGGATCGCACTCAGGCTCAGCGCCGAGACGAGGAACGAAGCGGCGTCGGCCAGGATCGCGACTGGCGCGGTCAGCAGTTGCACCAGCGCGCCGGCCAGCCCCGGCCCGGCGATCTGCGCGATCGAGCGGGTCGCCGTGAGTTTGCTGTTCCCCTCCGCCAGCTCGGCGCGCGCGACCAGCATGGGCAGGTACGCCTGGTAGGCCACCGAGAAGACGACCGCCAGCGCGCCGACCAGGAAGGCGACGGCGTAGAGGTACGGCAGCGTCAGCCGGCCGAGCAGCGCCACGGCCGGGATCGAACCCAGGAGCAGCGCCCGCCCGAGGTCCGCGCCGATCAGGAGCGGGCGGCGGCGCAGCCGGTCGGCCCAGACGCCGGCGAAGAGCCCGACCAGCAGCACCGGCGCGCGCCCGGCCGCTGCCAGGAAGCCCATCTGCGCCGCGCCGGCGTGCAGCGCCAGCACCGCGGCGAACGGCAGCGCCAGCAGCGACACCTGATCCCCGAAGGCCGAGACCGTCTGCCCGGCCCACAGCTTCAGGAAATCGGGGTGGCGCCACAGGCCGGCGAAGCGCCTATCCATCACGTCTCCCGGCGGAGTGCCTGGCGGCCGAAGCCGCGGCTGGGGGCCGCTCCGCGGCACGAAGGCCACGCCCAGAGGGCACCTGGCGGCCTATCGAGGATAACCCGCGCAGGCGGGTTTCGCGGCGAGCGGCGGCGAGCCCCTAGCCGCGGTGGCAACCGCGGGCGCGTCGCGGCGGCAACCGCCCACTCATCACCTGCGCGCCGCCCCTCCCCCATCGTCACCGCCGCCCCTTCGCCTCGTCGAGGAAGTACGACAGGTCCAGGTCGCCGGGCGAGTGGCCGCAGGCGGTCAGCATCGCGGCGACCTCGCTGCGGTGCTGCGTCCCGTGGTTGACGACGTGGAGCATCAACTGCCAAAGCGGGTCTACCCGCGTGTCCCGGCCGGGGCGCGGGAGGACGAAGTCGCGGGTCAGGCTCGCCTCGTCCTGTTGGGCGAGGAAGTCCCGCGTCTCGCGCTCGATCTCCTCCCAGCGCCGACGAATGCCCGCCACCTCGGGGCAATCGCGCGGGTCGAGGTCCGTGTAGCCCCCCTGGCCCCGGAAGCGCGTGAGCCAGGCGCCCTGCGTATCAACGAGGTGGATCAGCGTGTCGCGCACCGGGTCTTGCCCGGCGATGCACGCCGACGTGAACTGCTCGGGCGTCAGGCGCGCGGCCGTGTCGAACAGCCGGCGGTTGGCCCAGGCGTTGTAGTCGTACATCGTGCGGACGACGTCGGCGAGCATCGCGGCTCCTTTGCGGGGTTTTCGCCCCTACTCCTTCGCGTCGAAGTACGCCTTGCGCGACCAGAGGTCGATGCCGGGCGCGAGCGGCTGCCAGCTCGCCGGGTCGAGCTGCATCGCGGCGGTGCCGCGGACCGGGCGCTCGGCGCCGGGCACCTGCACCGGCGCGGGCGGCGCGGTCGTCTGGCCGAAGGTCTCCGGGAAGAGGCCGACCAGGTCCTCCGGCGTCCAGCGGTGCTCGGCGTGGAGGACGCCGGCCAGTTCCCAGTGGGAGTAGAGCGCGATCGTGTGGCCGCGCACGCCGAAGAAGTGTCCGTTGATCTGCTGCGCGTCGTCGCTGGCCAGGTAGGCGACCATCGGCGCGACGTTGCCAGGGTCGCCCTCGGTCCCCGCCGCCAGCTCGCTCGGCAGCTTGCCCTCGTGCTCCTGCGCGAACATCTGGCCGCGCGGCGTCGAGTCGATCATCCGCGTCGTGGCGTAGGGCAGGATCGCGTTGGCGGTGACGCCGTACTTGTTGAGGCTGTTGGCGAGGACGGCGGTGAAGCCGAGCAGGCCGTACTTGGCCGCGCCGTAGTTCGGCTGGCCGGGGCTACCCCAGGCCGAGACGCTGGAGAAGTTCACAATCCGCCCGCTCCCCTGCTGGCGCATCAGCGGTGAGGCATGGCGTACCGTGTTGAACGAGCCGTTCAGGTGGACTGCCTGCACCGCGTCCCACTCCTGCTCGCTCATGTTGAAGATCATGCGGTCGCGCAGGATGCCGGCGATATTGACGACGATGTCGATCTTGCCGAAGGTGTCGACTGCCTGCTGGACCATCGCCCAGGCCGCCGCGAAGTCGGCGACCGAGCCGGTGTTGGCGACGGCCTTCCCCCCGGCCGCCTCGATCTCATTGACGACCTGCTGCGCGACCGACACGTCCCGCCCGTCGCCCCCGAGCCCCGTCCCCAGGTCGTTGACGACGACCGCCGCGCCCTCTTTCGCGAGCAGCATCGCCACCGCGCGGCCGATCCCGCGCCCCGCCCCCGTTACCAGCGCGACCTTGCCATCGAGTTTGCCCATCTGCTCCCTCCATCGATTCTCTCAACACAGAGAAATGGAGACACGGAGAACGAGGAGAGCATATCTCAATATCTCTGTGTTCCTCCGTGTCCTCTGCGCCTCTGTGTTGAACGTCTTTCCTACCGTTCGATCTGCTTGAAGTAGACCACCCGCGCCTCGCGATCCCAGACGGCGAACTGGCCGGCGGCCAGCGCGCCGGGGTTGATCAGGTAGCGCCGCGCCGGGTCGAGCGCGAGCGCGCCGCGCGCGATGTCGAGCGGGCCGCGCTCGTCGCGCGCGTGGCGGTAGTGCGTGTGCCCGGCGAAGGTGATCCGCGCCTCCGCCGAGCCGTGCCCGTTGGCCGCCGCGCCGCGCCCGAAGAGGCGCGCCAGCGGGTCCTGGTGTCCCCAGTGCCGCGCCTCGTGCAGCAGGCGGATGTCCTCGATCACGACCTCCTCTCGCAGCCCGTTCAGCAGCACGACCGTCTCGGCGCGGAGCGTCGCCCGGTGGTCGGCCGCCGCCAGCGCTAGTTCGCGCTCGTGGTTGCCATAGACGCCGACGACCGGCCAGCCGGCCAGGGCCAGCGCGCAGGGGTCGGCCTGCTCCGCCCGGTCGAATAGGTCGCCCAGCAGCGCGACCGTCTCCGCGCCCGCCTCCCGACAGAGCGCCAGCGCGCGGCCGAGCGTGCCGGTCGCGCCGTGGACGTCGGCGAAGAGGCCGACGACGCGGCCGAGGCGCGGTGGGGCCATCAGGAGACGGCCGCCGCGCCCGCCTGGGCCGCGTGCGCCGGCACGATCAGGCAGTCCACCACCCGCGCGCCCCGGCCGTGCTCGAAGACGAGCAGCGGGTTGATGTCGATCTCCGCCACCTCCTCGCGCAGGTCGAGGCAGAGTTGCGCGAAGCGGCCGAGGATCGCCACCAGCGCGTCGGTGTCGGCCGGGCCGGCGCCGCGCGCGCCGCTCCCATCGAGGATCGCCTTGCCGCGCAGCCGCCCCAGCATGTCCCGCGCGTCCCGCTCCGTCAGCGGCGGCACGCCGAGCGCCACGTCGCGCAGCGTCTCCACGAAGACGCCGCCGAGGCCGACCGCGATGGCCGGGCCGAAACTGGGGTCCTGGCTCATCCCGAGGATCAGTTCGCGCGCCCCCTTGCCGCCGACCTGCTCCTGCACCAGTACGCCCTGCACCGCCGCGTCCGGCTTGTAGCGTTTCGCGTTGGCGAGGATCGTCGCGAAGCCCTCGCGCACGGCCGCGTCGTCGCCCAGGCCGAGGAGGACGCCGCCCGCCTCGGTCTTGTGCGGAAGGTCGGGCGACTCCACCTTGAGGACGACCGGGTAGCCGATCTCGCGCGCCGCCGCGACCGCCTCGCCGGCGGTCGTCGCCAGCCGCTCGCGCGTCGTCGGGATGTCGTAGAGCGCGAGCAGTTCCTTCGCCTCGCGCTCGACCAGCGGGCGGCTGCCGGCGGCGCGGACCAGCGCGCGGGCGCGCCCGGCGGCGGGGTGCGCGACGTGGCCGGCGCGCGCCTCGCGCTCGCGGGCGCGCTGGAACTCGGCGTAGCGCACCAGGGCGCCGACGGCGCGCAGGCCGTACTCGGTGCCCTGGAGGAAGGGGATGCCGTCGAGGTCGGGGACCGGCTCGGTCGGCTCGACGCCGGGCCGGCCGCCGCGCTTCAGCTCGCCCGCCACCAGCGCCATGATGACGAAGATCTTGTCGGGGTAGCGCTCGGTCAGCCCCTTCAGCACCTTGCCGGTCGGCTCGCCGAGGTCCAGCATCGTGGGGTAGGCGCGGCCGTAGATGATCGTGTGGACGCTGGGGTCGTCGGCGAGCGCCGTCAGCGAGCCTTCGAGGATCTCCGGCTGCTGCGCGGCCTGGCCAGTGTAGTCGAGCGGGTTGCCGACCGTGCCGAAGGGCGGCAGCACCTCGCGCAGCCGCGCGCGGGTCTCGGGCTCGAGCGGCGGGAAGTCGAGCCCGACGTCCGCGCCGAGGTCGGCCACCAGCCCCGAGGCGCCGCCCGAGACGAAGGCCGAGGCGACGCCGGTGCCGCGCGGCAGCTTGCGCGCGTGGAAGATCGCCAGCGTCTCCAGCAGCTCGTCGAGGTTGTAGACGCGGGTGACGCCGTGCTGGCGCATCACCGCGTCGGCGATGCCGTCGGCGCCGACGAGCGAGCCGGTGTGGGCCAGCGCCGCGCGGCGCCCGGCGTCCGAGCGCCCGACCTTGAGGATGACGAGTGGCTTCCGGCGCTCGGCGGCCAGTTCGGCGGCGGCGAGGAAGCGCTCGGGGCTGCGGAACTGCTCGACGAAGCAGCCGATCACGCGCGTCTCGTCGTCCAGCGCGTAGTAGCGGATCATGTCGGCGACATCGAGGTCGGCCTCGTTGCCGAGCGTGACCATGTAGGAGAAGCCCATCCCGCGGTCGTGGGCCGGGAGGAGGATGCTGTAGGCCAGGAGGCCGCTCTGGAGGGCGATGCCGATCGGGCCGCGGCGCAGCACCGGGTAGGGCCCGCTGCTGGCGCACATCGCGTTCGGCACGCTGATGTTGCCGAGGCAGTTCGGGCCCATCACGCGGATGCCGGTGCGGTGCGCGAAGTCGCGGACGGCGTGCAGCCGCTCGGCGCCCGCCGCGTCGTCCTGCTGCTCGCCGAAGCCGCTGGAGATGATGTCGATCGCGCGGACGCCGGCCCGCTCGCAGGTCGCCAGCGCGTCGAGCACCAGGCGGTTCGGCACGGCGATCACCGCGAGGTCGGCCCCGCCGGGGATCGCGTCGGCGGTGGGGTAGCAGCGCGCGCCGAGGACTTCCTCGTAGCGGGGGTTGACCGGGATGATCTCGCCCTCGTAGCCGCAGCGGACCAGGTTGCGGAAGATCGTCGTGGCGTAGCCCGGGTTAGGCGACGCCCCGATGATCGCGATCCGCCGGGGGTGCAGGAGCCCCCGCATCGCGCGCTCGAACGCGGCGTCCTCGTCGAGCGCCGGCGGCGCGACGGGCGTGACGGCGGTCGCGGGCTCGGCCGGTGACTGTTGCATCGTCGCTTGGCCCCCTCCCCGGCCCCTTCCCCCGACGGCGGAGGAAGGGGCCGGGCTAGCACCCTTCCCCCGGCCCCTCCCGCTCGCAAGAGGGGTCGACCCGATTCAACGCGTACCCTAGCCCTCTCCTCGCAGAAGGCCATCGAAGGCGTCACTCGCGATCACGCCCCTCTCGTCCACCAACTTCCGCACGGCGACCAGGTGCGTGTCGTCGAGCGCGGTATCGGCGGGGACGAGCGGGAGGAGCACGATGGTATCGGTCTCGCCGTGCCGGAACACCTTATGGTGGCCGGTCGTGGGGATCTGGACGAATCCCACCGCCAGTAGCACGCGCTCCAGGTCGGCAAAGGTGATGGTCTTGAGCCTAGTCATAGTGGTGGATTACCCCGCGCATCTGCGCCAGAACGTCGTCGCGGTAGTGGGCGAAACGTCGGATCGCCGCCTCGTCGACGATATTCTCCCGCGGTAGGTACACCGTCACCGTCTCGCCCGCTTCCGCCAGACTAAAGTTCGCGAACTGTCCGAAGTACGCCTGCAGGTAGAGCCAGTACGCCACGTCCGCCCGGGCATCGTACACGATCAGGATGCACGGGAACGGCTCCCGTAGCCAGAGCTCGAGGTCCACACGCGGGACCGAGAAGGCGATCGTGGGCTGGTCGCCGCGCAGCCGGAGACGATCGGTCGCCTTCAGTTGGACGTAGACCTGGCCGTTCTCGATCTCGCCGCCGGCGCTGTAGGTCGAGAGAGCAAGGTCAATGCCGTAATCGTGGACGATACGCTCGACCGTGTAGCCGCACCGGAGTACGAATCGTTCGACATGGTTCACGCTCATGTCCGCGATCACATGCTCGCGGGTACGTCGTTTCCTCGCCCCCGACAATCCCCACCCTTGCCCCTACATGCCGCGCCCACACTCTAGAAATACGTCCGCCCCACCGTCTCGGCCACGCAGGCTGGGCGCTCCTCGCCCTCGACCTCGATCGTCTGCTGGCTGGTCATCTGCACCGCGCGGTCGCCGATCTCCTCGACCGCCAGGAGCGTCGTGCGCATGCGGATCCGCTTGCCGACGTGGACCGGGGCGGGGAAGCGCACGCGGTTGAGCCCGTAGTTGACACCCATCTTGCCGCCGAGCTGGATCTTGACCCCCTTGCGCGTCTTGCCCAACTCCGGGATCAGCGAGAGGGTCAGGTAGCCGTGGGCGATCGTCCCGCCGAAGAAGGTCTGCTTGGCGCGCTCCGGGTCGACGTGGATGTACTGGTGGTCGCCGGTGGCGTCGGCGAAGAGGTTGACGCGCTCCTGGGTCACCTCGAACCAGTCGGTGACGCCGATCTCCTGCCCGACGAGGTCTTTCAACTCGGCCACGCTGGTGACGACGCGCTCGTCGCTCGCCTGACTCGTGCCGTCGCTCATGGTGTCCTCCCTTCGCTGATCGCCCAGCCTCCCGGGGCAGCGCCCCGACGAACCCGGAAGATGGTCAACGCGCGCTCGCGGCGAAGACGCGCTGCGCGGGTAAGAACTCACCGCGCTCCCGCCGCGGTTCGACGAGCAACCCGGTCAACGCAACGCCCCGCCGCAGCGCCTCCTCGTAAGTGTCGCCGTGCGTGCGGACCCATAGCGCGGCGGGCTCGCTCACGCACGCCTCCCCCGGCCCGCCTCTGTCTTCTGTGCCTCGCGCGACGCGGATCGGCCCACCGGCCCGGACCATTGCCAACCTTGGTGCCGGCTATCCTCGCAGATCGTCCCGGCGATGGCAAATGCCGGCCGCGCGCTCGTCTCGCCGGCCGGGGCGCCCTTCGGGCCACGTCGGTGCCGTGCGACAGCGCAGCGACGCAGACGGTAGAATAGGGTGGCAAGAATCGGCCGGTACACCGCGGAGAGGACTGATGGCCACTACGACAACCCAATCCACCATCGCCACCTCACAGGCGGAGCTGGACGCGCTGCTCGCTGACCTGCTGCCGCGGCAAGGCCGGTGGGACGCCGAGGGGTATCTCTGGCTGACGGACCAGACCAACCGGCTGGTCGAGTTCACCGACGGCTATATCGAGGTGCTGCCGATGCCGACCGACAAGCACCAGGCCATCCTGAAATTCTTCTTCCTGGCGTTCCATGCGTTCGTGCAGCCGCGCGGCGTCGTGCAGTTCTCCCCGCTGCGCGTGCAGGTCCGCCCCGGCGCGTTCCGCGAGCCGGGCCTGGTGCTGCTACACGACGCGCGCGGCCCCCGGCGGGAGAATCGCTACTGGCTCGGCGCCGACCTGGTGTTGGAAGTCGTCAGCCCAGACAAGCCGGCGCGCGACCTGACCGAGAAGCGTGGCGACTACGCCCGCGCGGGCATCCCCGAATACTGGATCGTGGACCCGCAGGTCGAGACGATTATCGTCCTGCGCCTGGATCACGGTCTTTATGTCGAGCATGGCGTCTTCGGGCGCGGCACACCGGCAACCTCGGCGCTCCTGCCGGGCTTCGCGGTCGCGGCCGACGGCATCTTCGACGCCGATTAGCGCCCGCTCGCCCGCAGGCGACGCTCACGCGACCGTGTCCGCGACCTCCCGATGGATCCGCAGGAGCGCCGGGATCGTCTCGGCCGACCGCCGGCCCATGCCGCATTCGGTGGCGACGCCGAAGTCGGTCAAGGTCCGCTGCGCGGCCACGACGCGCCGCCGCGTGCCCTCGGCGCCGTCGGTGTAGTGGACCAGCCCCAGGTAGAGTTCCGTCTCCGGGTGGAGCCGGAGGTCGCGCAGCGGCGCGAAGTAGGCGTCGTCGTCGCGCCCGCGCGGCACCGGCAGGTGGATCCACTGGATCGGCCGGGCCACGCCCGCGGAGACGGCGTTGGCGATGTCGACCAACTTGGCGGTGTCCTCGGGCTGCTTGAAGTGCTGGTGGCCGGCGTCGCCGTAGCAGAGGTGATAGCCCAACTCGACGTCGCGTGGGACGCGCCCGCCGAGGCGGACCAGCCGCTCGACAACCCCGCCCCTGACGTCCGCGAACGGCGCGGGCCGCACCCCCTCCAGGAGCGCGAACTCGACCGCCACGTCCCACTGGACCGCGAGCTGGTCGTGGGGAATCGCCGCGCAGATCTCGCCCAGTTCGGCGAGCAGCCGCCGCTCATAGGCCGGCTCGACGGCGGCCTGCGCCTCCAGCGCGACGAAGGCGCTCACCGGCGCAAGCGGTGTCGGCAGGCTGACCATGAAGCGGCACCGAGCGGGGATCGTCCCGTCGTCCTTCAGTCGCGCGAAGGTCGCGCACGACGCCCGCGCGGCGTCGGCGTAGCCGAGCGGCCCGAAGGTGATCGCGGCCGGGTCGGCCCCAGCGCGCAGCCGGAAGCGCCGCAGCGCGGAGTAGGCGTCCGGGCTCGCTTCCGGCTCCAGCGCGGGGTTGTCGGCCATCGCCCGCACTTGCCAGCCGATCCAGTTGGTGCGCACGCCGGTCTCGCCGTCCGGGATCCGGCGCAGGTGCCCGCCAAGGATCGTACTGACGGTCCGAAAGACCTCTTCCGCGTCCGCCAGGGGCACGCTCCCGACGAGATGCGCGCCCCGGGGCTTGTCGCTCGCCGCAGTCATCGTCGGCCTCCTGTCGTCGCGTATCCCGATCCCATACCGTCATCGTCGGCGCAGGGCACCGGCGAGATTAGCCCATTATCCCGCCGCGTCGAGTAGCCGCGCCAATACGGGACGATTGCGCGCCACCAGTTCCAGCAACTCGTCGTACTGGGCACGCTGCTCGGGCGTCAGCGCATCCTGCTCGGCCCACTCGCGGAGTTGGTGCAGGCTATCCTCGCAGATCGGCCAATCGAGGGCGAAGACGAAGCGCGAGTGCTCGTCCCACTCGTCCCACTCGGCGGCGAGTTCGGGGATGCTTTGCCACTCGCGATGCAGGGAGGCCAGGGCGTGCTCGATCCTGGCTCGCAACTGCGGATTCTGTGCTACCTGAGCCATCTGGCCTCCTGCGGGATACTCGTCCGGTCGAGCGCGGAAAACTGGTAGCCACTGACAATGATACCGCGATCGGCCGAGTAGAACACCGCGAGATGCGGCTGCGCCACCGGCCCGCGTCGCTCGGGCGGCAGTATCTGCTCGGTCGACGTGACCGCCGCCGCGACCGCCCCACCGTGCCGTTCGTAGACGGTGATCTGTGCGACCGGGTCACGGACGGCCCGCCGCAAGTCATTCACGTAGCCATCGGCGGTCGTGCCGTCCACCATTGCCGATCGAGCGCAACCCGCTTGACGAGGTGGAAGGTCAAGGAGTCGGCGCGAGCGCCCAGCGTCTGGCCTCGGTAGCTCACGCCGCGGGCCGCCACGCGCACCCGCACGATTCGCGTGTCGAACGGCGCCGTCGCCATGCGTTCGACGATCCGCTCGATCTCGTCCCCTGTCGCCGCCCGCCCAGTCTGGATCAGCTCGCGGATGAGCCGATCAGCCGGGTGCTGGCTCAGCCCCCCGCCACGCACATTGCCGCCGGTAGCCCCCGTCGCCACTAACGCCGCACCTCGGCGTAGATGCGCCGCCCGAACTGGCCGAGTTCCACATCGTAAGGCGGCGGGTTCTCGGGATGGTACTCGAAGCGCGCCCGCTCAAAATACTGGACGGTGTAGGTCTTGCCGTCCTCCAACTGCTGCTGGAATGCCTCACTCAGCGGGTAGCCGAACTGCGCGAGCCCGCCGTGGGCGTTCCAGTAGGCCATGAACCGGCCGTTGACGTTGTGCCCCGTCGTCTGGAAGAAGGTGGAGCCGTCCTTCGCGGACGTCGGCGCCGTCGGCGCGTCGGGCACACCGGCCAGGATGCGGCGCCCGAACTGGCCGAGCACCACCTGGTACCGCGGGTCGGCGTTCTCCAGGTGGTACTCCATGCGCACCCGCTCGAAGTACTGCACGGTGTAGGGCTTGCCGTCCTCCAGCGTCGCGGTGACCTCGCCGCTGAGCGGGTAGCCGTTGATCGCCAGCCCGCCGTGCGCCTGCCAGTAGGCCAGGAAGCGCCCACAGACCTGGTGCCCGGTCTCGGGGAAGGCGCGGCAGCCGGCCGCGGGCGGGGACGCGGGCGGCGCGAGGGCGTGATAGCGGGCGGCACCCTCTTTGGTCAGCCGCAGGTAGAGGTCGCCGTAGGCCGCGCTCGGCTCGACGTAGGTGCCCTCGAAGAACTCGTTGAAGCTGGTCAGCACGACCGCGTCGGCCTGGTGGTCGATCGCGTTCTGCCAGGTGGACTGGTAGTAGGCGCCGCCCTCCCGGTCGCGGCGGTGGCCGTCGGGGCGGATGCGCAGGTCGTCGTAGCCGGGCATCACCGTCCCGATGAAGGGGCGCTGCTCGCCGTGGGCGGCGTTGTAGCCGGCCAGCCGCGCGGCGTAGGAGGCCATCGCCGCGCCGGGCGCGCTCTCCCAGGTGATGTCGTAGTAGTAGAGGGCGTCGTAGGCGTCCAGGTAACTGAAGTCGTCGGTGCCGCCGAACCAGTACTCGTCGTGGTTCGGGTCCGCTTGCGCGCGCAACTGCTGCCAGGCGGCGACGCCGCCGAGCGAGGGCGGGTTGAACCAGAAGACGGCCGGCTTGCCGCGGAAGGTGAAGGAGGCGGGGCTACTCATGAAGTCGCGGCGCAGGACAGCCAGCGCGGCGGCCAAGCCGTCCACCGTGCGCATCGCCGGGTCGAAGGCGGCCGACTGGTCGGGGATGATCGCCACGCGGAGGTGGCGCCCGCTCTGTTGCACGAGTTGCAGGAGTCGCCGGCAGCGGTGGTCGAGCCGCTCCTCGGTCGGGCCGTACCAGGTGCAGATCAGCGCGTCGATTCCCGCGTCGTCGGCCTCTTGGATATGGCGGAGGAGCGTGGCGTCGTCGCCGCCGCTATAGGTCGGCGAAGCGACGTCGGCCGTGCGGCCGGAGGTCCAGTCGCTCAGTTCGTACCAGGGGTAGTAGAAGGCCATCACCGGCCGCGCGGCGTCCGCGGCCCGGGCGGGCCGCGCGACCGGGACAAGGAGGGCGGGCATGAGCGCCAGCGCGACCGCGAGTACGCGCGCGAGCCGGCCCCTCATGCCCCCCTCCCCGTAATCGCTCAGCCCGCGGCGACGCCCGCCACGCGGCCGGCCAGCACCTCCTCCAGCACGCGCTCGCGGTGGTAGTCGGTGTCGCCGTAGAGCGGTTCGAGGTGCTTGGCCCGCTTCCAGTAGAGGTGCAGGTCGTACTCCCAGGTGAAGCCGATGCCGCCGTGGACCTGGATCGCCTCGCCGCAGACCCGCCGCGACGCCTCGTTGAGCGTCGACTTGGCGACCGAGGCGGAGAGCGCGGCGTCCGGCGCCCCGGCGTCCTGCGCCCAGGCGGCGTAGTAGACGGCCGAGTGCGCGTTCTCGGCCAGCTCCAGCATCTCGGCCAGCTTGTGCTTGATCGCCTGGAAGGAGCCGATCGGCTGCCCGAACTGCTCGCGCACCTTGGCGTAGCCGACGCTCATCTCCAGGCATTTCTGCGTCGCGCCGAGTTGCTCGGCCGCGGCGGCGACCGCCGCGCGCTGCAGCGTGGCCGCGAGCGCCGGCCAGGCGCCGCCCGGCGCACCGATGAGGCCGTCCGCCGGCACGGCGACGTTGTCGAAGTGGAGCGTGCTGACCTTGGAGTCGAGGTCGAGCGTCGTGTTCGGCTCGATCGTCAGCCCGGCCGTCTCGCGCGGCACCGCCAGCAAGGTCACGCCGTCCGGCCCGTCGCCGTCGTTCGTGCGCGCCGCGACGAGGATGATGTCGACCGCGTGGCCGAAGGGGACGACGCGCTTGATGCCGTTGAGGCGGTAGCCGTCGCCGTCCTTGACGGCGCGCAACCCGATCGCGCGCGGGCCCCAATCGACGTCGTCCTCGAGGAAGGCCAGCGTCGCGGTCAGCTCGCCGGTGGCGAGGCCGGGCAGGTAGCGGGCCTTGGCCTCGTCGTCGCCCGAGGCCATCACCGCCCCGCCGGCGAGGACGATGCCGGCGAAGTAGGGGCCGGGGTAGGCCACGCGCCCCATCTCCTCGAGGACGATCGCCTGCTCGACCATGCCGAGGCCGGAGCCGCCGTAGCTCTCGGGGAAGGGGAGGCCGAGCAGGCCGAGGTCGGCCATCTGGCGGTAGATGCCCTTGTCGTAGCCGGTCGGGTCCTCCATCATCGCGCGGACGTGCGCGACGGGGCACTGTTCGGTGAGGAATTCGCGCGACACGTTGCGCAGCAGGCTCTGCTCTTCGCTGAAGTCGAAGTCCATCTACTTATCCCCCTTCCCCGTCGCCGCGGCTGCGGCCTTCTGCTGGGCCAGGATGCGGTCGGTGCGGACCTCCTTCGGCAACCCCAGGACGCGCTCGCCGATGATGTTCTTCTGGATCTCGTTCGAGCCGGCGTAGATCGTGCCGGCGCGCGACCAGACGAAGGAGTAGACCCAGCTCCCCGCCTCGCCGTAGCCGCGCTCGCCGTCCATCGTCAGGTCGGCCGGCTGGCCGTCGGCGAGCTGGCCGAAGGGCCCGAGGATCTCCAGCACGAGTTCCTGGATGCGCTTGTCGAGCTCACTGTAGTAGAGCTTGGCGACCGACGACTCGGGGCCGGGCCGCTGCCCCTTCTCCAGCCGCGAGAGGAGGCGCAGCGAGCTGTAGCGCAGCACCTCGACCTCGGCGTAGATGCGGCCGAGGCGCTGGCGGACCAGCGGGTCCTCGATCGCCGGCTTGCCGTTGCGCTCGAGCGTGCGGCAGACCTCGACCAGCCGCGCGAACTCGGCGAGCTGGCGGGTGACACGGCTGAGGGTGTTGCCGCCGCGCTCGTAGGAGAGGGTCGTCTGGGCGATCTGCCAGCCGCGGTTGAGCTCGCCGACCAGGTTCTCGGCGGGCACGTTGACGTTGTCGAAGAAGACCTCGCAGAACTCGGCGCTGCCGCTGATCTGCTTGAGCGGGCGGACATCCACGCCGGGCGCGTGCATGTCGAGCAGGAAGCAGGAGATGCCCTGGTGCTTCGGCGCGTCGGGGTCGGTGCGCGCGAGCAGGATACCCCAGTCGGCGTGCAGACCGCCGCTGGTCCAGACCTTCTGCCCGTTGACGATGTAGTGGTCGCCCTCGCGGACGGCGCGGGTGCGCAGGCTGGCGAGGTCGGAGCCGGCGTTCGGCTCGGAGTAGAGCTGGCACCAGATCTCCTCGGCGGTGAGGATCTTCTTGATGAAGCGCTGCTTCTGCGCCTCGGTGCCGTGGTGGATGATCGTCGGGCCGACGATGCCGATGCCGAGGCCGTTGAGCCCGCCCGGCGCGTTGACGCGGGCGATCTCCTCGCCGACGATCGCCTGCTCCATCGGGCGGGCCTCCTGGCCGCCGTAGGCTTTGGGCCAGCCCATGCCGATGAAGCCGGCCTCGTAGAGTTGCTTGTGCCAGGCCCGCCGCGCCTCCGGCGTGTCGAGCGGCTGCCTGGGCAGATGCTCGTCGAACCAGGCGCGGACGCGCCGACGGAACGCCTCGTCCTCGGGGGTGTACTGCAGGTCCATGCGGGTGCCTCCCTTGCTGTCGACCGACCTGGCACCGCTGGCGCCGCGGGACTTTCGGACAGTGGCTACCTCGCGGCGCCGTTGCTGTGCTCGCGTGGGGCTACGCTAGCGCATCCGCGGGCGAGTGTCAATGTGGGAGACTGAGATCCGGACGTAACTCAGTCCGGGCCGGCGCGCCCGAGCAGCGCGGCGATGCGCGGCGGGAGGCTGCCGTGGCGCTGGATCTCGGCGGCCAGGATCGCCTCGGTGGCCAGGTGGTCGAGCAGCCGGCGCAGCCCGCGCGTCAGCACCAGCTTCCCCGCCGGCCGGTTCGCGCGGGCCTCGCCCCCGCCGAGCCGCGTGAGCAGGCGCACCTCCGGCCACTCCAGCGTCACGCCCAGCTCGTAGAGGAAGCCCGCCGCCACCCAGCCGAGGGCCACCAGCGTGCGCACGGCGTCGAGTTTGAGCACCTGCACGTCCTCCCAGCCCAGGCACTGCTTGCCGACCTTGAAGGCGTCCTCGATGGCCCAGCGCTGGCGGTACATGCGGAAGATCTCGGTCGCTTGCTCGGGCGTCGTCACGGCGCGGTCCGTGAGGAGCCACCACGGCTCCTCGTGGGCCCCCTCCAGCCGCACCTCTACCAACCACGCCCGACGCGCGCGCCGCGCCCCGTCGGCGCGGGTGCGCGCCTCCTCCTGGTAGTCGACCGCCAGCGGCACCGCCGCGACGACGGCGGTCACCGGCTGCAACTTGGGCCGCGCCTGGCGGCCCTTGCGCACGACCATCTCGGTCTCGACCCGCGCGAGCGGGCGGAGGCGCGGGGCCAGCTCGTGCAGGTGGCAGGCCGGCTGGTCGGCGGCCGGGCGCACCAGGCGGTCGCGGTGCTTGAGCCGGCAGACGAGATGATGCCCCTGCCCCCAGACCGTGGCCCACACCGCCACGTCGTCGAAGCCCGCATCGAAGACGTAGGTCACCTCGGCCCCGAGCGGGGCGAGCGCCGCGCCGATCGACGCCAGCGCCGCCTGCGCCTCGGCCGACTCGCTGAGGAAGCCGGGCGCCGCGCTGCTGAACAGGCGGTGGTACAGGAGCCCGCGGCGCTGCCGGCCCACGCCGATGGCGTTGAGCGTGCGGTAGCCGGGGATCAGCCCCTCGCCGGCCAGCCGCTTGACCCGCTGCAGCCCCTCCATGGCCTGCGCGTGCGGCTTGCGGAGATCCGACCCGTCCACCAGCACCCAGAGCGCCGCCTCGTCGCGCAACTGCTCGACCCCGCGCGCCTGGAGCCGCGCGATGAGGTGGTCGGCGTCGAGCGCGGAGCGCCTGGTGGTGTCAGCGTGGACCATGCGCCGCACCCGCCGCTCGCCGTGTGGCGTCGCCGCCAGCGCAGGGGGAAAAGGCCGCGATGCGGCTGCACACTAGGCTCTCGCTCCCGAGGATCCCACGCACCGTCGCCCCGAATAACGCGCGGGTGCGCCGGTCGCCGGCCAGCCCGTCGAAGGCCGCCAGGTACGCCCCCAACAGATCCCCCGCCGCCGCGCTCAGCTCCACCCCGCCCTCCTCGCCGCGCCCCAACGCCGAGCCCCCGTTGTACCACCCCTCCAGCCCGGTGGTCGGCCCCCGGCCGCCTCGCGCACGCCGCCGTAGTCAGGATTTACGTCCGGATCTCAGGGGCGAGGCAGTCGGCAGACGGCAGACGGCAGAGGCGGCTTCCGTAGAGCAACCGGTCAGCGAGAGGAACCCGATACTCCCGACTGCCGACTGCCGTCTGCCCTCTCCCGACTGCTCTTGACAGCGGTGCTATACTGTACGTGGGCGAGTACGGACGTGCTGCCTGCCCCTCTTTCCGCCTCGCACGGTGATGACCTCGCGATCCACTCTGAGTCCATGCGTGGGGTTGCTGGCTGCCGAACCGGCCCTGCGTTAGCGATACTGCGAGTTACCGACATTGCATGACAGTGCGCCCCCCTGTTTCGCGCTGTGCCGGCCGGCGCCACCCGCGGCGCGTGTCCTGCCCCGTCGGTTGCTTCGTTGCCGCGGAGCGCCATGACGCGAGCGATGCCCCTGGCGAGACGAGCCCCCGATCCCACGACACTAAGGATGAATAACGGAGCATGATGAGCGAGACACCGCAGCGGCGGACCGGCGCGCGCACGACGACGCGCCGGACGAGCACCAGACGAACGACCGCGCCCGAGCAGCCGGCCGAGGAGACCGCGACGACCGCGACCGCGCCGACCGCGACGGCCGAGCCGCCCGCCCCGCCCGCCGAGACGCGGGCTCCCGCGCAGCGCCGCCGGCGCACGAATGCGGCCGCGACCCGCGAGGCGGCCCCGCCCGCGCCGACCCAGGAGGCCCCGGCCACCCCCGAGCCGACCGCGGCGACCGTAGCCCCCGCGCCGGTCGAGGCGCCCGCCGCGCCCCCGGCCGAATCGCGCCCCGCGGCCGAGCCGGCCCGCGGGCCGCGTCCCGGCCGCCCGACCGGTGAGCACCGCCCGGTCGCCGCGCCGCCGGAAGGCGGCGCCGGGGCGCCGCCCATCGCGCCGGCCGCGCCGGTCCGGCCGAACGGCCGAGCGCCGCAGCACGCGCCGCTCGGCCCGGCCGTCGAGGTGCCCGAGCGCGAGGTGCGCCAGCGGCCCCCGGTCACGCCGGTCGCCGAACTCGAGACGAAATCCACCGAGGGGTTGCAGGAGGTCGCGCGTGGACTCGGCATGGTCGGGTTCTCGCGCTACAAGAAGTACGACCTGATCAACCGCATCCTCCAGACCCAGACCGAGTTGCAGGGCAACATCTACGGCGAGGGCGTGCTGGAGATCATCGAGGACGGCTTCGGCTTCCTCCGCGGCGAGCGCCTGCTGCCCGGCTCGGAGGACATCTACGTCTCCCAGTCGCAGATCCGCCGCTTCGGGCTGCGCACGGGCGACCGCGTGGCCGGCCAGGTGCGCCCGCCGAAGGACAACGAGAAGTTCTTCAGCATGCTGCGCGTCGAGGCGGTCAACGGCGTCGACCCCGAGACGGCGCGGCGGCGGCCCGACTTCGAGAAACTGACGCCGATCTTCCCGATGGAGTTGATCGACCTGGAGACGACGCCGGCCGGCCTCGCCACCCGGCTCGTCAACCTCGTCGCGCCGATCGGCCGCGGGCAGCGCGGCCTGATCGTCTCGCCGCCGAAGGCCGGTAAGACGATCCTCCTCAAGGCGATCGCCAACGGCATCACGACCAACTACGAAGACATGCACCTGATGGTCTGCCTGATCGGCGAGCGGCCGGAGGAAGTGACTGACATGCGCCGCTCGGTCGACGGCGAGGTCATCAGCTCGACGTTCGACGAGCCGGTCGAGGACCACACCAAGGTCGCCGAGATGGCACTCGAACGCGCCAAGCGCCTGGTCGAGGGCGGGCGCGACGTGGTGATCCTGCTCGACTCGATCACCCGCCTGGCGCGCGCCTACAACCTGGCCGTGCCGCCGTCCGGGCGCACCCTCTCGGGCGGCATCGACCCGGTCGCCCTCTACCCGCCCAAGCGCTTCTTCGGCGCGGCGCGCAACATCGAGGGCGGCGGCTCCCTGACGATCATCGCCACCTGCCTGGTCGACACCGGCTCGCGCATGGACGACGTGATCTACGAGGAGTTCAAGGGCACCGGCAACATGGAACTCCACCTCGACCGCAAGCTGTCCGAGCGGCGCATCTACCCGGCGATCAACATCCAGCCGTCCGGCACGCGGCGCGAGGATCTGCTGCTCGACGACCAGTCGCTCAAGCAGGTCTGGACGATGCGGCGGATGGTCTCGATGCTCGGCGGCAGCGAGGGCACCGAACTGATGCTCAACCGCCTCTCCAAGACGCGCAACAACGCCGAGTTCCTGCTCAGCCTGAATAAAGAGGTGTGACGGAGCAGACGATAGACGATAGACGGTAGTCGACAGGAGTACGCGCCTCGTCCTCTATCGTCTATCGTCTATCGTCTATCGTCTCCTGGAGGGAAAGATGCCCCGCCCGGAGGAGATCGGCGCGCCGAGCAACTGGGGGCGCTGGGGCGCGGGGGACCAGCGCGGGACGGCGAACCTGCTGACGCCCGACCTGGTGAGCACCGCCGCCGGCCTCGTCCGCGCCGGCCGGGTCTACTCCCTGGCCGCGCCCCTCGCGCCCGACGGGCCGAACCTGCCGAGTCGGCGGCAGACCTGGCATGTCGTGACGCAGCGGTACCGCCCGGGGCGCGGCGCGACCTTCGCCGACGACGTCGTGATGATGCACACACACGGCACGACGCACGTCGACGCCCTCTGCCACTGTTTCGTCGGCGACACCCTCTACAACGGCCACCCCGCCGAGGCGATCGTCCCGGCCGGCGCGCGGCGCTGCGGCATCGAGCAGGCCGGCCCGCTGGTCGGGCGCGGCGTGCTCCTCGACGTCGCCCGCCACCGCGGCGTGGCGCGCCTGGACGGCGGCGAGGCGATCGAGCCGGCCGACCTGGACGCCTGCGCGGCCGCCGAGGGCGTCGCGCTCGCGCCGG
>DASSSV010000381.1:0-9421 GCA_035708265.1 Thermomicrobiales bacterium
TGGCGCAGCCTGCTGGCGCTCGGCGTCAGCGGCGGGCTGCTCCCCTGTCCCTCGGCGCTTGTCCTGCTGCTGAGCGCGATTTCGTTCGGCCGGGTCGGGCTCGGCCTAGCCCTGGTCCTGTCGTTCAGCGTCGGGCTGGCAGGGGTGCTGACCGGGGTCGGCCTCCTCCTCGTGCGCGCCCGGTGGCTCTTCGACCGCTTCTCGTTCGAGTCGCGCCTGCCGCGGCTGCTGCCCGCGGCGAGTGCGCTGGTGATCGCCCTCGCCGGCGCGGCGATCGTCCTGGAGGCGCTGCGGCAACTGGGGACGGTGTAGGCAGACGGCAACGGCGGGGGAGACGATGGACACGACACTGACGGGGACGCCGGAGGGCCTGGCGCGCGTGGCCGCCGGCTGGCTGGCCGCCTGGAACGCACACGACGCCGAGG
This sequence comes from Thermomicrobiales bacterium, assembly GCA_035708265.1. Lineage (GTDB taxonomy): Bacteria > Chloroflexota > Chloroflexia > Thermomicrobiales > CADCWN01 > DASSSV01. The sequence continues at coordinate 426 of DASSSV010000381.1, forward strand.
GCGTGGCGGCCTTCCTCGCGCCGGGGTTCGAGGGGACCGACGTCGCCTTCGCCACGCCGCAGGCCGGCGACCAGGCGCGCGAGGCGATTGGCCGCTACCTGCGCGCCTTCCCGGACCTCGCGATCGCCGACGAGGAGACGCTCGTCCAGGGGAACCGGGTCGTCGTGACGTGGACCGCGCGCGGCACGCATCGTGGCCCCTGGCTGCACATCCCCCCGACCGGCCGGGTGGTCGCGGTGCGCGGCGTGACCTTCCTGACCGTGGTGGGGGACAAGGTGGCGCAGAGCCTCTGCATCTGGGACGTCGCCGGCCTGCTGCGCGGCGTCGGGCTCCTGCCCGAGCTGTAGCGCGCGGCCGGGCAGGAAGTGAGCACCTTTTGGACTGGCGGGTGAGCAGCATCGGGGCGCAAAGTACGAAGCACGAGGTACGAAGAACGAGTGCAACATCGCCGGCGTCCTGTCGTCTTCGTGCCTCGTGACTCGCGTTCTCCCCGGCGTCAGGCTGGCTTCGTCATTCGTACTTCGTCGTTCGCCAGGAGGGATCGTCATGGCCATCGCGTTCCTGTTCGAGTTGCCCGACATGTCCCCGGAGCAGTCCGCGGCGATCATCCGCGAGATGGATCTGGGCGGCAAGCCGCCCGCCGGGCAGATCCTCCACATCGAGGGGCCGATGGAGGGCGGCGGCACGCGCGGGGTGGACGTCTGGGAGTCGCGGGAGGCGCTGGAGGAGTTCGTCCGCGAGCGCCTCGGGCCGATCGCGCAGCGGATGGGGATCGCCCTGCCCGAGCCGACGGTCTGGCCGGTCACGCCCATCCTGAAGTGAGCCGCGGCCGAAGTATGAAGTGTGAAGTATGAAGGATGAATCCGCCAGCCCCGCGAGAGGAGGTGCCATGTTCGCCATGCTGCGGAAAGACCCCCGCCTGGGGCGGCGCGTCGTGTTGCAGTGGGGCGGCCTGGTCGGTGCCCTCGCCGCCCTCCGCCCCGCCGGGCCCGCGCTCGCCGCGGGGCGGGACCAGGCCCGCCTCGCCGGCGCCTGGATCGTCGCCGTGGCCTACACCACGGCCGGCGACGACACGCGCGGGCTCGCCAGCTTCTTCGGCGACGGCAACTTCATCGGCTCGGTGACGGCCTTCGCGGGGCCCCCGACCCGGCCCACGCCCTCGCGGGGCACTACGCTCCACGGGGTCTGGCGCGCCAGCGGCGGGCACACCTACGCCGTGTGGGCCGCCCGCCTGCACCTGGACCAGCAGGGCATCCTGCTCGGCACGATGCAGACCAGGATCGCCCTCAGCCTCGACGCGGGCGGCGACGCCTGGCGGGGCACCTTCACCTTCGACGCCATCGCGCCCGACGGGACGGTGACGCGGTCGGGCCGCGGGACGCTGCGGGCCACGCGCGTCGGCGCGGACTGACGCGGGCGCACGGCAGACGCGAGGAGCGGACAGATGGCGCAGTTGCAGCGGCGCGTCAGCGTCCGGTCGGCCGCGGGCGGCCTCGTCGCCGGCCGCATCTCGCGGCACCCGGAGCGCTACGTCGAGATCTACCGCATCGCGCGCAAACACCGGCTGCACCACGTCCTCGCGCAGGTCGGCCTCGGCCACCGGCACGAGGACGACGAGGCCGCGCTCGACGGCCACGCCCATGACGACGGCGACGACGGGCACGCTGCGGACCTGGCGGACGCGCTCGAAGAGCTCGGACCCTGCTTCATCAAGCTCGGCCAGCTCCTCAGTACCCGGCCCGACTTCCTGCCGCCCGACTACATCCAGGCGCTCGCCCGCCTGCAGGACACGGTCACGCCGGTGCCGGGCGACCGCGTCGCCCGCCTCGTCGAGCGCGAGCTGGGCGCGCCGCTCGGCGAGCTCTTCCGCTCGTTCGACCACCGCCCCCTCGCCACCGCGTCGATGGCGCAGGCGCACCGCGCCGTGCTGCCCGATGGCAGCGAGGTGGTGGTCAAGGCCCAGCGGCCGGGCGTGCGCCGGCGCATCGAGATCGACCTGGAGGTGCTGCACGAGCTGGCGCGCTTCGCCGCGCGGCGTACCGCGTTCGGCGCGCGCTACGGCCTGGTACAGATGGTCCGCGAGCTGGAGCACAGCCTCGGGCAGGAGCTCGACTTCCGTCAGGAGGCCGACAACACCCGCCTGATCGGCCGGCAGATCGCCGACTTCCCCCGCCTGGTCACGCCGACCGTCTATGGCGACTACACCGCCGGGCGCGTGCTCACGCTCAGTTTCGTGCGCGGCCGGCACCTGGCCGACGTCGGCCGCGCGGAGCTCCAGGCGCTCGACGCGCGCGCCATCGCCAACGACCTCCTCACCGCGTACTTGAAGCAGATCGTCGTGGACGGCGTCTTCCATTGCGACCCCCACCCCGGCAACATCCTCCTCACCGACGACGGCCGGCTGGCGCTGCTCGATTTCGGCATGGTCGGCCGTCTCGATGCCGGGCAGAAGGACAACATCATCCTGCTGCTCCTGGCCTTCGCCGAGCGGCTGGGCGAGCGCGTGGCCGACACCTACCTCGAGCTGATCGAGATCCCCGAGGGGTTCGACCGCCGGGCCTTCACGCAGGACGTCTGCGCGCTCGTCAGCCGCTACCACGACATGAGCGGCGGGCGGATGGCGCTCGGGACGGCGCTCCTCGACCTGACGCGCGTGGCGCAGGCGCACCGCACACCGGTCCCGACGGCGCTGACGCTCCTGGGGAAGACGATGCTCAACCTCGACGGCGCGATCCGCGTGCTGTCGCCCGAGCTCGACCCGGTCCAGCTCATTCGCGACTACATGCTGGAGGTGATGCAGCAGCGCGTCCTGGCGCAGCTCTCGCCGGGCCGGGTCTTCGCCTGGGTGCTCGACATGAAGCATCTCTTCGAGCACTCGCCCCGGCTGACGGAGCGCGCGCTCGACAAACTCGCCAACGACCAGCTCGCGCTCCGGCTCGACGTCAACCGCCTCGACACGGCGCTCGCGCGGTCCGCCGACCGCCTGTCGCGCGGCATGATCGCCAGCGCGCTCATCATTGGCGGCGGGGGCGTGCTGCGCGCGCTGCTGGAGGGGAAGCGGCGACCCTCACCCCCCCGGCCCCCCTCTCCCAATGCTGGGAGGGGGGGGTGACTCCACCCCAACAGGCTGCCGCTTTTCGAGGCCATTGGCCCTGAGGACAGCGGCAGCGCCCGGGCGGAAATCTCCCCCTCGCCCATGATTGGGCGAGCGGGTGCCCTCTGGGCGTGGGGGGTGAGGGCGAACAAGGAGGTCCGAGCATGGCGACGGCGACGGCGATCCCAGAGGGGCGGGGCGGCGACGGGCCACCGGCGATGCTCGGCGGCTACGCGGCGCTGGCCGAGGGCGCCTGGATGGGCGCGGCGCAGGCGTCGGACGTGCTGGAGCCGCTCGGCCTGGCCGCGCCGCGCCGCCGCTGGGCCCGCCCGCGACTGCCCCGGCTCGGCGGGCTCCTGACGCGCGAGTTCTCGATCGCCGAGGCGGCCTTCCTCCTGATGGCCTCCTTCTTCGTCTCGGCGCTCCTCGGCGCGGTGCGGCAGATCCTCTTCAACGCCGCGTTCGGCGCGGGCGCGGAGGCCAACGCCTACTACGCCGCCTTCCGCCTGCCCGACACCCTCTTCAGCCTGATCGCCGGCGGCGCGCTCTCAAGCGCGCTGATCCCGGTGCTCCTCGGCGCGACGCGCGAGGGCGGCGAGGCGGCCGGGCTGCGGCTGACCAACCTGGTCCTGACGGCCCTCCTCGCCGTCTTCGCGCTGGTCGTCGCCCTCGGCGAGATCTTCACCCCCGCCTTCGTCACAGGGCTGCTCGCCCCCGGCTTCGACGCGCCGACGAGCGCGCTGACGGTGACGCTCACCCGGATCATGCTGCTCCAGACGCTGATCCTGGCGGTCGGCAGTGTCGCCACGGCGGTGCTCAACAGCCGCAACCAGTTCCTCCTCACCGCGCTCTCGGTCGCCAGCCACAACCTCGCGCTGGTCGCCGGCATCGTCGTCGCGCGGCTCGTGCCGGGCGTGGGGATCTACGGCCCGACCTGGGGCGTGGTCGGCGGCGCGGCGCTGCAGGTGCTGATCCTGCTGCCCGGGCTGGTCGGGCGGCGCTTCCGCTACCGGCCGGCCTGGGACCCGGCCGACCCACGGCTGCGCGAGGTCGTCCGCCTGCTGATCCCCAACGGGCTTGCGGTCGGCGTCGGCTACGCCGGCTTCATCCTCGACACCGCCTTCGCCTCGCGCGCGCCGGAGCAGGCCGGTCTGCCGGCGTTGCAGAACGCCTGGCTGCTGGTCGGCCTGCCGATCGCGCTGCTGGGGCAGGCGGTGGGGCAGTCGGCCTTCCCACGCCTGGCCGCGCAGGCCGACGCCGGGGACTGGGCGCGGCTGCGGCTCACGCTGGCGCGGTCGCTCGGCGCGGCGGTGGCGCTGGCGCTCCCGGCGCTCCTGGGCCTGCTGGTCCTCGGCCGGCCGGTGATCCGAGTCCTCTTCGAGCACGGCAAGTACGGCGCCGACGCCGGCGCGCTGACCTACGCCGTGCTGGTACCCTACGCCATCGGCCTGCCGGCCTACGTCGCGACGGAGGTCGTCACCCGCGGGCTGATCGCGCTGCGCGACACGCGGACGCCGCTGGTGACCAACAGCCTCCAGTTCGCCGGGCGGGCGGTGCTGATCAGCCTCCTGCTCGGCGTGGCCGGCGTCCGCGCCATCCCGATCGCCTTCGCGGTGGCCGCCTCGGTGGAGACGGTGGCGCTGGCGACGATCCTGCTCTACAAGGTGCAGCGGCGACTCCGCCCGCGCGTCGCCCCGGCCCTCCCGGCGTGAGCGCCCGGGCGAACGCGGGCGTCTCGTTCACCGAAGATAGCGCAGCGGGCGGCGAGATTGCGCGCGGCCGGCCGGGCACTGACGCCCAGGAGCGCATTGCGCACGACCGGATTGAAGACGCGGCGCGGCCGGAGGCGCAGCCCACCGGGGAGTGAGGCCGGTCGCCGGGCGCGCGGCCGCCCGGCCGTCGAGGACGTCCTGCAGGCGCGCGAGGATGCGCCCCTCGTCGCCCGGGACGAGACAGTGGGTGTGGAACTCCAGCCGCCCGTGCGCCGCGTTGCAATGGACCGACGGCGTCCCGGCCGCCAGCGCGTCGCGCACCGCTCCCGGCCAGGGCCATGCCGGCCGCCGAGCCGGCGGTGACGTAGCCGGCATCGGCGCCGGTGGCGGCGGCGATGCGGCGGCCGACCGCCGCGTTGAGCGCGTCGAGGACGACGAAGGCGCGAGCCGCCTCGGCCATCGCGGCGAGCACCTCCGGCGGCATCAGCGTCCCGCCGACCGCGGTGGCGCCGCGCGCGTTGACGATCGTGCGCACGCCGAGCCGGTCGTAGATGGCGGTCCCGCGCGGCTCGCGCGGCGCGTCGGTGTCGACCATGGCCCCCTCCTCTCAGCGCAGTCGCGCTCGATAGCCTCGCGCCTCCGCCACACGGACGGCGCGGTGTGGGCTAGGTAGCCCGGAGCCGGCGAACCGCCTCGGCGACGTCCCGCGGGTCGCGCCGCCCCTCCGCCGCGAGGCCGGCCAGGGCGTCGGCGCGCGCGGCGACGGCCGCCTCCGCCGTCGCGGTCGGGACGCCGGCCCAGCGCCCCAGCGCGGCGAGGCCCGCGGGCGGGGCCGCGAACTCCAGCCGGCCCGATCCCGCGTCCCAGTCCGCGAGCGTGACGTGACGAACCCCACGGTCGGGATCCGGCCCCAGAAGGCCGATCTCCACGACCCGCCGGCGCACCGACGTGTCGTCCCGCCGGACGTGGCCGCCGCGGGTGGCCCCGCCCGCGGCGCGCACGATCGCCACGAGGTCCACGCGCGCGATGTCCTCCGGCGCCAGCTCGACCTCGTCGCCCAGGTTGTCGACCGCCTCGGCCACGCTGTCGGCGTGGAGCGTGCCGACGACGCGCCGCCCGGCGCGCGCCAGGGCGAAGGCGCGCCGGGCCGCCTGCCCCGAGAGATAGTACGGCCGGCCGTGCCGGCTCAGCTCTGCGATCAGGAGGTAGGTCGGGCCGTCGTCGGCCGGGACCTGGAGTGGGTCGGCCCGGCCGGCGACGGCGTACGCGCGCGCCCCGGCCGGGAGGAACGCCAGGCAGGCGTCGGCGAGGGTGGACTTGCCGGCGCCGGAGGGTCCGCCGGCCGTCAGGAGCGAGGCGCCGCGCTCGAGCGCCCACCAGAGCAGCGCGGCCGGCTCGGCTGGGATGGTCCCGTTCAGCACGAGGTCGACCATCGTCAAGGCCCGGTCGCGGCCCTCCGTCCAGGGGTATGGGTCGTTGAGATACTCCATCGGCGGGCCCTCCTCGGCGGGCGAACGGCGGAGCGCCAGTCAGGCCCCGGCGCCGGGGCGGCGCGCGCGATCCTGGCCGAGCAGTTCGTCGAAGAAGCGGTCGACGAGCCCCCGCACCGCGTCGGACTCCAGGTCCAGCCCGCCGTGGCCGCCCCCAACGACGCGATGGAAGTGGTAGTCCGCGCCGACGGACGCCAGCGCCGCGGCCAGGAGCTCGCTCTGGTTGAACGGCACCAGCGGGTCGGCGTCGCCGTGGATGATGAGGAACGGCGGGATCGGCCGTTCCGGGGTGATATAGGTGAGGGGGTTCGCCCGGGCGACCCGCTGCGGGTGTTCCTGAATCGGCCCGCCGATGAACAGCGATTCCGGCGAATCGGCGGCGTCGTGGTCCATGGCGCTGCCCGCCGCGTTCATGCGCAGGAAGACTGTCGGGCCGAACCAGTCGCAGACAACCTGGACCGCGCTGGAGGTGTCCGCCCAGCCGCCGTCCCCTCGAGCGCCGCGACCCCGCCGGTCACGCCGAGCATCGTCGCCATGTACCCGCCCGACGAGTGGCCGCAGGCGCCGATCCGGTTAGGGTCGATCCCCAGCGCCGCGCTGTTCGCGCGCAGGAACCGGATGGCGCACTTGCAGTCCCGCACCGCGGCGGGGAAGACCGCTTCGCCGCTCAGGCGGTATTCCGCGCTGGCGCAGTCGTAGCCCCGGCGCGCGAAGGGGAGCAGGACGTCGATGCCGCGGTCTTTGCTGCCCTGCCGGATGGCGCCGCCGAAGAAGTAGGCGATGGCCGGCCGCGCGCCGACCGCCGGCCCGGCCGGGCGGAGTAGGTGCAGGGTCAGCGGGCGCCGCGGGTCCTGGTTGTAGACGACGTCGCGCTCGATGGTGACGCCGTCCGCGTTCGTCCCATTGTCGGCGGTCACGAGTCCTCCTCGTGCATCGATCGTCGAGGATCACGGGCCGCGACGTGGCTGGTGCGACGGGGCACGGCCCGCGCCGGCAGGGCGAACGGGAGATAGAAGACGAAGTCCGCCCGGCGCTCGGGCGGGTAGAACCGGTCGCACAGGGCGGCGAGGCGATGCTCGGCAAACTGGCGCTCGATCATGGCGCCAGTCTACCCGCCCCGGTGTCCGGCGACAACCGGGCGGCACACCGTCTCGCGGGCGCTGCTGCACCACCCCGCCGCGACGAGCCCGGCGGCGCCCCGCGGGCCGGCTCGTCGACGCCGACCCGGGCCAGGTGGCAGCCCCGGCGCGCCAGGCGCATCGCGCCGCTCACGCCGCGCCGCGCCGGCCGTGCCGCGCGAACGCCAGCGTGCCGTCGTTCACCCGGCCGAGCCGGAGGGTGAGGGTGTCGAGCAGGTAGTTCTGGTAGAGCCGCCAGGGCCGCCGCGAGCCCTGGCGCGGCAGCGCCGGCAGCGCGCGCTGCACGTAGCCGGAGGTGAAGTCCAGCAGCGGCTCCGCGACGAGCGCCGGGTCGGTCCGGCGCGGCGTGCAGGTCGTGTAGCCACGCCGATCCATGTAGTTGAGCAGCCGGCAGACGTAGCGCGCGATCAGCTCGGCTTTGAGCGTCCACGAGGCGTTGGTGTAGCCGAAGATGGCGGCCAGATTGGGGACGTCGCTGAGCATCGCCCCCTTGTAGGTCAGGGCCCGCGCCGGGTCCACCGGGGCGCCGTCCACCGCCACCCGCACGCCGCCCAGCCAGCGCATCACCAGGCCGGTGGCCGTGACGACGATGTCGGCGGCGAGGTCCGCGCCGGAGCGCAGCCGGATCCCGGTCTCCGTGAAGGTGTCGATCCGGTCGGTGACGACCGACACCGCGCCGGCCCTGATGGCGGCGAAGAAATCGCCGTCGGGCGCCAGGCACAGCCGCTGGTCCCAGGGGTTGTAGCGGGGCGTGAAGTGGGTCGCCACGTCGTAGTCGGGGCCGAGTTGCGCGCGCACCGCCCGCAGCAGGGTGTCCCTGGCCTCCGCCGGCTTCCGGCGCATCAGGCGGTAGTAGTACAGGCCGAGCAACACGCTCCGCCACCGCACCAGCCCGGCGGCCAGGCGCCGGGGCAGGCGGCGGCGCAGCCGGTCCGCCGCGGCGTCGTGGCTGGGCCGGGAGACGACGTAGGTCGGCGAGCGCTGGAGGATTGTGACGTGGGCGGCCCGCCGGGCCAGCGCCGGCGCCAGCGTCACCGCGGTGGCGCCGCTGCCGACGATCACCACGCGCTTGCCGGCGTAGTCGAGGTCCGCTGGCCACTCCTGCGGATGCACGAGGCGGCCGGCGAAGCGCGCGACGCCGGGCCACTCGGGCGTGTAGCCGCGCGCGTAGTCGTAGTAGCCGCCGCACATGAGGAGGAAGGAGCAGGTCAGCCGCACGACCTCGCCGGGCGCGCGCTCCGCCTCGACCGTCCAGCGCGCCTCGGCGGAGGACCACGCGGCCCGGTGCACCCGGTGGCCGAAGCGGATCCGGCGGTCGATGCCGTAGACGGCCGCGGTCTCGCGGAGGTAGGCCAGGATCGCCGGACCGCCGGCGATGGCCCGGGGGTCGCGCCAGGGCCGGAACGAGTAGCCCAGCGTGAACATGTCGGAGTCGGAGCGCACGCCGGGGTAGCGGAAGAGGTCCCAGGTGCCGCCGATGGCGTCGCGACTCTCCAGGATGGCGTAGCGCTTCCCCGGACAGCGGGTCTGGAGGTAGTAGGCCGCGCAGATCCCGGACAGG
>DASSSV010000382.1:0-15151 GCA_035708265.1 Thermomicrobiales bacterium
GGCGATGGCGGCGCGGTAGAGCGCCGCGCCCTCCGGCGTCGCCAGGATCGGCCCGACGGCGGACCCGCAGGCGCTCGCGACGGTGGCGGTCGGGGCCAGCCAGACGAATTTCTGCCACAGCACCGGCCCGGGCTCGGCGCCGACGGTCACCGCGATGCCGGCGTCCCGCAGCGCGGCGGCGACCGTCTCCAGCCGTGCCGTCGCGCCGCCGGACGGCTCGGCCAGGGCGATCCCGCAATGCTCGCCGGTCTGCGCGACGACGCCGGGCGCCGTCACCGTCGCCGTCACCGTCGCGGTCCCGATCAGCACGCGGTCCGCGCCGACGATCGCGCCGACCCGCTCCGCGCTCTCGATCCCGTTCTGGAGCGTGACGACGACGCTCCGCGGCCTGAGCGCCGGGAGGAGCGCTTCGGCGGCCGGCCCGGTGTCGTACGCCTTGACGGTGAAGAGGACGAGGTCGGCCGGGCTCGCCGCCTCCGCGGGCGTCGCGACCGCGGCGACCGGGTGCAGCCGCCCCGACAGCGAGTGCCCGCGCGCCTCCAGCCCCCGCTCCCGCAGCGCGGCCAGGTGCGCCCCGCGCGCGACGAAGGTCACGTCGTGCCCGGCCGCCTGGAGCATCCCCCCGTAGAGGCTGCCGATCGCCCCCGCGCCCATCACCAGCACCCGCACGGCCGGCCCCCCTTGTCGAAGTACGAAATACGAATGACGAAGTACGAATGATGAGCGACGAGTGCGCCCGGCTGCGCTTGTGTCGGCCCACCGCGCACCATGACGGCGGGTGGTGGCGTCTTCCTAACGCCTAACGCCTAACGCCTAACGCCTAACCCCTACGCCAGCCAGCGCCCGTCGCGCATGACCTCGCGGCCGGCCAGTTCGTTGGCCTCGCGCCACGCCTGGATGCGCGCGGGCGTCAGGCGGATGTAGACGTATTCCTGGGGCTCGCGGCGCGCGTCGAAGCCGGTCGCCGCGGCGTGGGCGTCGCCGAGCGCCCCGACCGCGTCGCCGGCGACGAACTCGACCGGCCCCTCGACGATGACGACGTCGCGCGTCGGACCGAGCGCGACGCGCGCCCGGCCGGTGCGGCGCAGGTTGCGCGTCGTGCGGCTGCCCGCGGGCGTCGCCATGACCAGCGCCGCGCCGTCCCAGTAGAAGGAGAGCGGGATCAGGTAGGCGTCGCCCCCGGCCGTGGCCGAGGCGACCCAGAGGTCCACGTCCTCGCGCAACTTCGCCAGCACGTCGGCCTTGCGCTGCGCCGCGCCCCGCGGCTCCGCCATCATGCCTCCCTTTCGTATCTCCCGGCAGGATGCCGGATGCCCCATCTCTCCTCGGGTCCGGCCCGACGAGCGGCAAACGCCGCCCCGACCGCGCCCTACGTCGGCGGCTGGATGACGAGCGGCGCGTCGAAGTCGTCGAAGGTGCTCTCCATGTAGTGCCCGGTCGCCATCATCTGTTGGCGGTGGAGCAGGTGGTCGCGCTCGCCGATCCAGACGATGTAGCGCGCCCCAGTCTGGCCGTCGAGGTAGGCGACGATCCAGCAGGGCTGACCAGCGACGTCCTCCTCGCCGAGCAACGTGACTTCGCTGGCCGTGCCCGCCAGGTCGTAGCGCGGCCAGCGATAGCCGGCGTCCTCCGGCCAGGCCGATTCATCCCACGGCTGGCCCGTCGTGCGGTCGTAGCGCCGTTTGCCGATGGCGATCGTCTCGCCCTGGTCGGTGGCGAGGTGCAGGCGGTCGGGCGCGACGTACTCGTAGGTCGCCGCGACGCTCGGGCCGCCGCTGCTGACCATCTGCCGCTCGCGCAGGCTAGTCAGCCGGTTCATCGCCGCGTCGGTCCAGGCGAGGAGCGGGCGCGCGCCGCCGGCCGGCAGCGTCAGCGCGAAGGCCGCGGTCGCCGGGGCGGCGCCGGCCGGCGTGACCCGCGCCTCGATGCGCCAGGGGCCGGGGGCGGAGAGGTCGGCGCTGCCGGCGAAGCGCCCGCCGCCCGGCGTGAGCGGCACGTCGCGCGGCGCGCCGCCGGGCGGGGTGAGGCGGAGCGTCACCGCCGCGTCCGTCACCGCCTTGCCGACCGGGTCTTGCAGCGTCGCGGTGAGCGCGGCCGGGCCGCCGCCGGGCGGCGCGACCGTCAGCGTGACCAGCGTCGGCCCGGCGTTCGCCGCGAGCGTGACGCTGGCGGCGGCGGTCGTGGTCGGGGCGGGCGCCTGGGCCGCGGCGGCCGGCTGGCGCGCGGGCGGCAGCGCGGTCAGGAGCCCGGCCGCGAGCAGGACCGCCACGCCGAGCGCCGCCTCGCCCCAGACGGTGCGCCGGAAGCCGGCGAACGCCGCCGCGGCCCCCTCCCCGGCCGGTCGGCGCAGCCGCGGCAGCGCGACGTAGTGGTTGGCCGCGGCGAGCCCGAGCAGCGGGACGACCAGCGCCAGTTTCGCCAGGAGCGCGCGGCCGTAAGCGGTCGCGCCGAGCGCGGCCGGCGTGGCGACGTGCGCCCAGCCCTGGTAGAGCCCGGTGACGACGAGCGCTTCGACGCAGACGAAGGCGAGCGTCGAGAAGCGCGGCGCGACCGTTGCCAGGAACGCGCCGGCCTCCGCCGCGCCGAGCGAGCGCGCCAGCGGCCGGGGCAGCAGCGCCAGGCCGAACAGCCCGCCGAGCCAGAGCGCGGTCGCCGCCAGGTGGACCCAATCGACCAGCACCGAGAGCGCGACCGGGTCGGTCGTCGCGGCGTGGCCGGCGAGCGCGGTCGCGAGGAGCAGCATCGCGCCGCTCGCCAGGACCAGCCACCAGCCGGCGACGGCGCGCCGGTCGGTCGCGGGCCACCCCGCCAGCCGGTCGAACGCGAGCGCGGGGAGCAGCAGCAGGCCGACGCGCAGGAGCCAGAGGCCACCGTAGCGCTCCGCGAAGGTCTCCTCCAGGGCGCGCGCCGTCAGTCCGCCGCCCGCGCCGGCCACGGCGACCAGCCCGACGACGAGCCCGACCAGCGCCAGCGCCAGCGCCAGCCGCCCGATACGCACCGCGCGCGCCGCGCCGAGCGCGACGGCGTCGGCCGGCGCATGGGCGTCCCCGTCCCCCGCGCGCCAGGGCGGCGGCAGCGCCAGCGCCAGGAGCGCGGCCGGCCCGATCAGGAGCGCCAGGGCGACGAAGAGCAGCCAGCGCCCGGCCGCCTCCAGCAGCGTCGTCCCGCCGAGCGTCGCCGCGGTGGCCGTACCGCCCGCCACCGCGGCCGTCGCGACGCCGACGCCGAAGCGGTACGACCCGCTCGACGGGTGGCCGTCGTCCGACACGACGGTGTAGTCGACGGTGTAGACGCCGTCCGCTAGGCGCGGCAGGCTGACGACCACGGTCGCCGGGTCGCCCGGCAGCGTCCGCGCATCGCGCGCGTCGACGCGCCGCCCGTTGCCGTCGGTCACGCTGACGCGGTCCGGCTGGACGGCGACGCCCTCGGTGAAGGTCAGCCGCACCTGGCCGGCGTCCGCGCCGACGACGCTCCCCGCGGCCGGGAAGGCGCGCGCGAGGAAGGCGTGCGCCGACGCGCCGCGCGGCAGCGCCAGCCCGACGGCCGCGACCAGCAGCGCGCAGAGCGCCAGGAGCAGCGCAGGGTGAACCGGGGATCGTCGCGGCATCGGTGCGCTTTCCGTATCACGCGGGGCCGCACGCCGGGCGGTACCCCTCACCGCCGCGCCATGCGCCCGAAAGAAGTACGCCGCGGCCAGGTCCGGCGGTTCCCCGCAGCGGTCCGGCGATTGTCCCCCATCTCGACAGGCCGCGACCACGGGGGACGCTCAGGTGAAGAAGGCGAGCAGTTCGGCCGCGACGCGATCGGGGCGTTCCTCGGCGAGGAAATGGCCGCCGTCGAGCGGCACGGCACGCAGCCCGGCGCCCGCCTCGTCGCGCCAGCAGGCCGGGACGTCGTAGAGCGCGCCCAACCTGCTCGCGCTCCACAGCAGGAGCAGCGGGCAGGCGAGCGTGCGCCCCGTGTCTGCGGCGTCATCCGCGAGGTCGACACTGGCACCGGCGCGGTAGTCCTCGCATGACGCGTGGATGGTGGCCGCGTCGAAGCAGCGCCGGTACTCACCGGCCGCCTCCGCGTCCGGCGCGCCGGGCGTGTCGCACCAGTGGTCGAGGGTCCAGCGCAGATAGAACGCGGGGCCGGCGCCAATGAGCCGCTCCGGCAGATCGTAGGGCTGGATGAGGAAGAAGTACCGCCAGACCTCCGTCGCCCGCCGCCGGTCGAGCGTCGCGTAGATCACGGCCGTGGGCACGATGTCGAGGACGGCGAGGTGCGTCACTTGGTCCGGGTGGTCCAGCGCGAGGCGCCGCGCGACCCGGCCGCCGCGGTCGTGGCCGGCGACCGCGAAGCGCTCGAACCCCAGCGCCCGCATGACGGCGACTTGGTCCCGCGCCATCGTGCGCTTCGCGTAGGTGCGATGGTCGGGGTCGCCGGGCGGCTTGTCGCTCTCGCCGTACCCGCGCAGGTCCGGGCAGACGACGGTGAACCGCTCGGCGAGCCGCGGGGCGATGCGATGCCAGCAAGCGTGCGTCTGCGGGTAGCCGTGGAGCAGGAGGACGGGCGGGCCGCTGCCACCATGCACGACGTTGATGGCGATACCGTCGACGTCCACCCTGGTTCGGGAGAACCCCTCGAACATGCGCCCCCAATCGAAGTTACCGCGGCCGGGGACGATCACCGGTGCATGACACGAGCGCCCGGTCTCTCGCGCCATGGTACCACCCGCGGGGGGGAGCGACGCGCATCCCGGCGCGCCATTGCGATAGTCCGCGGAGGCGGACTTCGCGACGCGGCGCCCGCTTGCGGGCTTGTCATTCCGGCGCCGGTGCAACCACCCGCGCGCCGGCCCTCAGCCGCCCCGGTGCCCGCCCCGCCCGCCGCGCGGGCCGCCGTGCCGGGGCGGGCCTGACTGCGGGCGCGGCGGCCGGTTCGCCGGCCCCTGCCGCCAGTGCTGCTCGCGGTCGCGGTCGCGATCGGGGCCGCCCAACCGCGGGCTGCCCGTGGTGGGCTGGCCGCGGTCGAGCAGCGCCCCTTTCATCGCCTCCGAGAAGGCGCGGTAGGTGTCGACGCCCGCGCCCCGGTCGAGCCGCGCCCGGACGTCGCCGATCAGGCCGAACTGGTCGGCCAGGTTGAAGAGCGCCAGCGCCTCGCCGAGCGGCAGCAGCCGCTGCGCGGTGCCGCGCGCCGCGCGCTCGTGGGCGGCGAGCGCGCGGGCGATCTCGTCCGCCAGATAGGCGGTCAGGCTCTCCTCGTCCAGCACGTCGGCGGGCGGGCCGCCGGCGTCGAAGCCTTCGTCCGGGTGCGACATCTGCGCCTCCCTCGCCGGCCGGCGTATCAGGCCGGGGTGACGACCAGTTTGCCGAAGGTCCGGCGCGAGGCGAGCGCCTCCTGCGCCGCGCCGACCCGGTCGAGCGGGTAGGTGGCGTCCACGACCGGCCGGAACTGGCCGCGCGCCGTCAGCGTCAGTAGCGTCGCCAATTCGCCCCGCGTGCCGCCGTAGCCGCCGATGAACTGCAACTGCTTGGCGAAGAAGGTCCACAGGTCGAACTTCGCCTCGCTGCCGGTCGTCGCGCCGCAGGTGACGAGGCGGCCGTTGCGGGCGAGCGAGGCGACGCTGGCCGGGAAGGTCGCCTGCCCGACGTGCTCGACGACGACGTCGACGCCGCGCTTCTTGGTGATGCGCCGCACCGCCTCGCGCAGATCCTCGGCGTTGTAGTCGATCGTCTCGTCGGCGCCGAGATCGCGCGCGCGGGCCAGTTTTTCCGCGCCGCCCGCCGCCGCGATGACGCGCGCGCCGCTCAGTTTGGCGAGTTGCACCGCCGCCGACCCGACGCCGCTGCCCGCCGCCAGGACCAGGACATCCTCGCCCGCCCGCACGCGCGCCTTGGTGATCAGCATGTGGTAGGCGGTCAGCGCGGCGAGGCCGGTCGCGGCGGCGTCTACGAAGGAGACCTCGTCGGGCAGGGGGAGGATGCTGTTGGCCGGGACGGCGACGTACTCGGCGTAGCCGCCCTGACTGACCAGGCCGAGGATGTCGCCGCGCAGGCAGGTCGTCTCCTCGCCGGCCAGGCAGTACTCGCACTGGTCGCAATGGAGGTAGGGGGCGACGGCGACCCGCTGCCCCTCGCGCAGCCCCGCGACGCCCGCGCCGACGGCGGCGACCTCGCCCGCGACCTCCGAGCCGGAGATGTGCGGCAGCGGCACTTTGACCGGGACGGTGCCCTCGCGCACCCAGAGGTCGAGCCGGTTGACGCCGCACGCGCCGACCCGCACGAGGACCTGCCCCGGCCCCGCCTCCGGCCGCGGCACGTCCTCGACGCGCACGACCTCTGGCCCGCCGTGCTCGCGCAGGACCGCCGCTCTCATCGTCGCCATCGCGCCCCCCTAACGAGACGATAGACGATAGACGATAGACGATAGGCAGGACGTGGCGCCGCACCGGCGCGTGACAACCGAAGTAACGGTACTGCCGTCTGCCGTCTGCCGTCTGCCGTCTACCCACTATACTTGAACCCCGTCTCGCGCATCGTCAGCGCCTCGCCCTCGCGCAGCAGGCCCGCCTCGGTGATCTCGCCGACGAAGACGGTGTGGTCGCCGGCCGGGACTTCGTCGGTGACGCGGCACTCCAGGTAGCCGAGCGCGTCGTCGAGGATCGGGCAGCCGTTGGCGCCGGTGCGCGTGCCGACCTCGTCGATCTTGCGCGGGTTACGCGCGAAGGAGCGCCCGAGGTGGCCGGCGAGCTCGCGCTGCCCCGTCGCGTAGACATTGACGGTGAAGACGCCGGCGGCGCGCAGGAGGCCGATCGACTTGCCGTCGTTCTCCACGGCGACCATCACCATCGGCGGCTCGAACGACGCCTGCGCCAGCCAGTTCGCCGTGAAGCCGTTGCGCTCGTCGCCGTGGGCGACGGTGACGGCGTAGAGGCCATAGGGGAAGAGGCGCAGGACGGCTTTCTTGGCGGCGGCATCCATCGGCGCGCGGTCCCTTTCCTGGCATCGTCGGCGCGGGGAGCGGCCTCCCCATCCGGCCGATTGTAGCGGCGCCGCGCGACGCCCGCAAAAGCGCCGCCAAAAGAGCGTGCCAAGAGTTGAACCAGTCGCACCCTAGGGGGCGCGCGGCGCTCTTGGCACACGAGGAGTATAGCACAGGGAGTGGGGCGGTGATTTCGGCGGCCCGGCCAGGGGCACCTATCGCCGATGCACCGTCATATAGATGCCGTCGCGGGGGCGCAGGGTGACGGTCGGCCAGGGCGTGGCCGGGCGGTCTGGGACGAGGCTGAAGCGGTAGCGCGCGGCGACGGTGGCGAGCACGAGGAGGGCTTCTTGCAGCGCGAAGGCGCTGCCGAGGCAATGCCGCGGGCCGCCGCCGAAGGGGAAGTAGGCGAACTTCGGCAGGCGCGCGGCCTGACCGCCGGCCCAGCGATCCGGGTCGAAGACCTCGGGGTCGGGGTAGTAGCGCGGGTCGCGGTGGACGACCCACTGGCTCATCAGGACGGTCGTGCCGGCCGGGACGCGATAGCCGCCGACCTCGCAGTCGGCCAGCGCCTCGCGCTCGATGATCCACGAGGGCGGGTAGAGCCGCATCGCCTCGGTGAGCACGCGCTCGGCGTAGCCGAGGCGGGGCCGGTCGGCCACCGTCGGCGGCCGGCCGCCGAGCGCTTCCCGCAACTCGTCGGCCAGGCGCGCGTCGACCTCCGGGTGCTGCGCCAGCAGGTACCAGGTCCAGCCCAGGGCGGTCGCGGTCGTCTCGTGCCCGGCCAGGAGGAGCGTCATCACCTCGTCGCGCACCTGCCGGTCGTCGAGCGCGCCGCCGTCCTCGGCGTCCCGCGCGCGGAGCAGGAGCGAGAGGACGTCGCCGGGGTCCTCGCCGCTCGCGCGGCGGCGGGCGATGATGTCGTAGATCACCGCGTCGAGCCGGGCGATGGCGCGCTGGCTGCGGCGGTTGCCCGGCGTCGGCAGCCACTCGGGCAGCAGGAAGCCGAGGCCTTTGCTCCGGTCCGAGAAGCGCTGCAGCACCTCGGTCAGCGCCGCGCCGATGCCGCCGGCGTCGCGGTCGAGGTCGACGCCGAAGAGCGCGCGGGCCGCGACGGCGAGCGTCACGCGCTGCAACTCGGCCTGGAGGTTGCGGACCTCGCCGTCCCGCCAGGCCGCGATCTGCCGCTCCGCCGCGGCGACCATCAGTTCGCCCGCGGCGGCGACGCGCTCGCGGTGGAAGGCCGGCTGGACGAGGCGGCGCGAGCGGCGCCAGGTCTCGCCGTCGCTGGTCAGCAGGCCCTCGCCGAGGAGTGGGCGCAGCCGGCGGTAGACGAAACTCTTGCCGAACGCGCGGTGCTGAACCGCCAGCACCGCCTCGATGGCCGCCGGGTCGCTCAGCAGCAGGGCGCGCCGGAAGACGAAGCGGAGCGGCACGGCGTCGCCGTACTCGCGGGCGCAGCGGGCGAGATAGCCGAGCGGGTCGCGGCGGAAGTCGGTCAGATTGCCGGTGAGGCCGCGGCTGGGCGGGCCGGGCGGCAGGGGGGTGGCGGACATCGGCGTACCTCCGGGTGGCGGCCGGCGCGCGGCGGCCGCTGCCCCTATTGTATCGCGTTGCGCGGACGGCGCGCCGGGTGGAAGATGGGCGCGGGCGGGGCCTGGGCGAGCCCCGACGCCGGGAGGGAGGGGCCATGGCGCGGTACGGCGCGACGACGACGCTGCCGCCGAGGCGGGTGATCCTGCTGGCGCGGGAGCACTTCGGGCCCGACAGCCGGCTCGGCCTGCCGATCGCGAAGGAATCCTGGAACGAGGCGACCTTCGAGGGGGGCGGCGGGGCCGTGACCGTGACGGCGCTGCCGCGCGCCGGCGACCTCGGCGTCACCGACGTGTCGGTCGCGTCGCGCGAGTACGACGACCAGGCGGTGCGCTTCCTCGTCGCGCTGGCCGGCGCGACCGGCCCGCTCGCCCGCCTGCGCGCCCTCTGGCGGCGCCTCCGCCGCGCGGCGCGCCGGCGCTAACCGGCCGGGTCCTCCGCCGAGGGCAGCCCGACGAGCTCCATCAGCCGGAGGGCGTTGGTCGAGGTCGCCAGGCCGGGGCGCAGCGTGTAGTCGAAGGTCATCGCCGGCCCGCCCGCGCCGTCGGCGATCGTCTCGGTGAAGTGGACCGGGTGCGCGGCGGCGGCGACGGCCGGGTCGGCGGCCAGCGTGAGGTCGTGGGTCGAGACCGCACCGATCGCGCCGGCCGCGACGAGGTGCAGGATGATCCGGCGTGCCGCGATCTGCCGCTCGGCGGTGTTGGTCCCCTGGAGGATCTCGTCGAGCACGTAGCAGAGGCGGGGCCCCTCCGCGCTGCGCGCCGAGCCCGCGGCGTCGACGACCCGCTTGAGCCGCTGCAACTCGGCCATGAAGTACGACACGCCCCGTTCGAGCGAGTCCTCCACGCGCATGCTCGTCCAGAGCGCGAGCGGCGGCAGGCTGAGCGCGACCGCGCAGACCGGCCCGCCCGCCTGCGCCAGCACGATATTGACGCCGATGGCGCGGAGGAGCGTGCTCTTGCCCGACATGTTCGAGCCGGTGACGAGGAGGAAGGTGCCGGGCGGCCCGACCGCGACGTCGTTGACGACGCGCACGCGCGCCGGCAGGTAGGGGTGACCGAGGCCGCGCGCGGCGAGCACGTCCGCCCCCGGCGCGATTTCCGGGAAGGCCCAGCCCGGGTTGTCGTGGGCCAGGCCGGCGAGCGCCGCCAGCGCCTCCGCCTCCCCCAGCGCGACCAGCCACCGCCGCGCGCGGCCGCCCGCCGCGATCTGCCAGCGCTCCAAGGCGGCCAGCAGGTGGACGTCCCAGAGGGTCGCCGCTTGCAGGACCAGATAGACCAGCGACGAGGCCGGCACGGCGAGCGTCGCCAGCCGGTGCAGCCGGCGCAGCGCGCGGGGTGCGGCCTCGCCGCCCGCCGCGAGGTCGGCCCGGAGCGCCGCGAGTGTCGGCGCGCGGACGTCCGCCCCCGCGAGCAGCCGCAGCGCCGCCGCGTAGTGCTGGAGCGCACCCGCCGAGGAGGTCGCGGCGGTGACGGCGCGGTAGACCGGCCGCCCCGCCGTCAGGCTCAGCATGGCGTTGGCGAGCGCGACGAGGACCCAGAGCGGGTACGGCACGAGGCCGGCCGCCTGCCCCAGCAGCAGCGCCCAGAAGAGCGCCGCGCCGCCGCGGGCCGCCCAGAGCAGGCCGCGTCGCCGCGCCAGCCACGGCGCGCCCTCCGCCCAGGCGAGGAAGGGCGCCGGGTCGGGCTCGTCGCCCAGCCGGGCCTGGAGCGCCAGCTGCTGCCGAAGGTCGAGCAGCGGGGCCAGTTCGGCGACGGCCGGCTGGCGCGCGCGGACGGCGTCGGGCGGCGCCGGCGCGAGCAGCCAGTCGCGCAGCGTCGCCGCGCCGAGGCGCGTGCTGCCGGGGTCGAGCAGGTGGAGCAGCGAGGCCCGGCCGGCGATGTCGAGGTCGGCTGCGTAGGGGTGCGCCGCGTCCGCGCGGTCGGGGTGGCGGAGCGGCAGCGCGTCCCAGTCGCGCGCCAGCCGCCGGCACGCCTCCTCGTTCAGCGCCCACAGTTCGGCGTAGCGACGCCGCCGCCGGCCGAGCAGGTTGTGGTAGACGACGAGCGCGATGAACCCGCCGAGGCAGAGCGCCGCGGGGAACGCGAAGAGCGGCGCGCGCCGCCAGACCCCGACCGCCGCGCAGGCGACCGCGACCACGAAGACGAGCAGCCGCAGATTGGCGACGCGGTTCCAGCGGGCGGTGCAGGCGTCGCGCTCGCGCGCGAACCGCGCCGCGCGCTCGCGGTAGACCGCCTCGACCGCATCGCCGGTCGGCGCGGCGCGCGCGGCGGCGGTCACGCCGCTCGCCGGCGGGGCGCTCCCCGTCATCAGGCCCGCTCAGGGTTGTGAGGCAGATGATGGGCCGGGTAGGCGGCGGCAGGCATCGACGGCTCCGCTGGTGCGTTGCGGGTTGATAGTTGACAGTTGATCGTTGATGGAGCCGGTGGCATACTCGGCGGCACGAGGCGTTCCCGGCATGGTCTATCAACTACCAACCATCAACCATCGACTCGCTATGGCAGGTTCTCGAAGGTGTCGCGGCCCATCTCGCGCATGCCGAGCGCGGCGACGCGCAGCGCCGTCTCCTCGCTCATCGCCATGTGCAGCATCGAGCCGTCCTCGTCGCTGAGGACGACCGACCAGTAGGGTATGTACTCGCCGTTGTCGCGGCCGGGCGGGTAGACCTCCACGCCGGCCAGCTCGATCCGCGGGCGGATCGTCAGCCCGTAGATCGCGACCGGCTGGGGCTGCCAGGTCGAGGGGCTGCGCTCGGCCTTCGGGCGCGCCTCGATGATCGCCTGCGCCAGATCGGCCATGCCGGCGGCGTCGGTCCAGACCTCCGCGCCGAACTCGCCCGACTTGAAGTGCAGCAGCACGGCCCCGGGCTCGTCGGGCACCGCCTCGCGCTCGACCGATTCGACGTCGAACAGGAAATCGAGCTGCATGCCCCGTACCCTTCGCTCCACGCCGCATGGCGGGGGCCGCGCCCCCCGCACACGGTATCTTTATCGGCTCCCGCGGGCGAAACGTCAAGGGCCGGAGAAGTACGAGGTACGAAGTACGAAGTACGAATGATGAATGACGACTGGGCGGGGGCTTGACAGGCCGCCGATAGGTGCATATACTCCTATCCATGCACGATTCGCTCGGCCCGCCGGCCGACCTCCCCGCCGACATCGCCGCGACTTGCGCGTGCTTCAACATCCGCAAGGCGGCGCGCGCGGTCACCGCGCTCTACGACGCCGTGCTGCAGCCGACCGGGCTGCGCGCGACGCAGGCGACGCTGCTGGTAGCGGTCGCGACGGCGGGCGCGCCGACGCTCTCGCGGCTCGCCGAGGCGTTGTTGCTGGACCGCACGACGCTGGCGCGCGACCTGAAACTCCTGGCCGACCAGGGCCTCGTGAGCATCACGCCGGGCGGCGACCGCCGGACGCGGCGGGTGCAGTTGACCGACGCCGGCCGGGAGAAGATGCGCGAGGTCGTCCCCCTCTGGCGCGAAGCCCAGGCCCGGTTCATCGCCGAGGGGCTGGGGCCCGAGCGCTGGGGCCGGCTCTACGACGACTTGCAGGAGGTCGTGAAGGTCGCGCGCGCCTGACTCTTTGTTGGCCGATTAGGAGCATATACACCTAGTAGCCGCTATCAGGCAGCGGCTGGCACGGCGGCGCGGGCCGCGAGTGGCCGCCGCCCGGAGAAACACGCCCAGCAGAAGGAGGTGTCGCGATGCGCTCCCCGACCCGACCGGCGCCCTGGCGTAAGCCGCTGCTCGCCGCGCACGTCGCGACGACCGTCGCCGTCCTCGGCGCAGACCTGGCGCTGCTGGCGCTCGGCCTCGCGAGCCTCGGCGGCGCGGACCCGCGGACCATCTACCCGGCCGCGTCCCTGGTGGGCGCGCGGGTCGTCGCCCCGCTCGCCGTGCTCGCGCTCGGCACCGGCCTGCTGCTGGGCGCGCTGACGCCGTGGGGCCTGCTCCGCTACTGGTGGGTGACGATCAAACTGGCGATCACCGCCGCCCTGACCGGCCTGGTCCTGCTCGTGCTCGTCCCCGCGCTCGGCGCGGCGGCCGCGGCCGCCACCGCGCCCGACCCCGGGGCCGGCGGCGCGCGCCTGCCGCTGGCCGTCGCCCCGGCCGTCGCTAGCGCCCTGCTGGCGCTCAACGTGGCCCTCGCCGTCTACAAGCCGGGCTGGCGCCTGCGGCGCGATGCGAGCACCAGGGTCATCCGCGCTCACGTCCCGCAAGAGTAACTGGCGCGAAGCGCACCGATCGCGTCGGCGCCACGAGATCCCGCATGGCCGGCGGCGCGGGCAGTCTATGCCGGGCACGGGTGAACGCGCGCCCCGATCCCGCCGCAGCGCACGATTCCGGCCGTCCCCCACGCCGGCGCGGGCGCCCTTCACCGGCAGCCGGCCCAGGCTGGCCCGCGTGGGACAACAGGCATTGTCAGGGGTATCGCATGCAGACCGTGGAAACCACTGACCGCGCAGAGGAGGCGATGCGGGCATCGGCCGTGCCCCCGCGCGTTCGCTCCGATACGGAGCCGCGAGTGGCCGCCACGCGGCGCACGCACCGGAGGTGCACCCCGGGAGGGACCGGAACAAGTGCAACCGGCGTAGCCCCGACCGGGGTGACCGCCACTCCGCCGGCGCTCGCGATCGCGGCTGGGCAGGGTGCGCGCCAGTGCGGCGCCGGGCCGGCCAGGGCACCGCCGAGGGGCTCCGCCATGACGCGCGAGCGTGCCCCTTGCCCATCGCCCTCCATCAGCCGGCGCACCGCCCGTCCCACGATCCCACGAGGCTATCTCGAAAGGAGCCTTCCATGTCCGGCCTGACACTCTCCATCTGGGTCTTGGTGTTCGTCGGCGCGCTCGGGATCCCGGCGGCCACCAGCATCATGCTCTACCGCGGCGCCGTCGCTGTCGGGGTCGGCCGCGGCGCGGCCATCGCCGTCGCCGCCGCGACCGCCGTCGGGCTGGGCGGCTGGCTCGCGGCCAGCGCCGCGCTCGCCCGCGCCGGCGTGTACGACCGGGCGCCCGGGGCGGGCGTGCCCTGGCTCCCCGTCGCGTCGGCCGCCACACTGATCGCGCTGCTGCTGGCCGCGCGGATCCCGGTGGTGTCCCGCATCCTCTCCGCCCCGGGCACCCCGGCGCGCCTCGCCCTGCCCCACACGTTCCGGGTCGCGGGGCTGCTCTTCCTGCTCGCGATGGCCCAGGGCCGCCTGCCGGCCGCCTTCGCCCTGCCGGCCGGCCTCGGCGACATCGCGATCGGGGTATCCGCGCCCTTCGTCGCGCGGCGGCTGGCGCGCGACGGCGACCTCGGCGGGGCGTTGCGCTTCAACCTGCTCGGCATCCTCGACCTCGTCGTCGCCTTGACGATCGGCTTCCTGCTGTTCGGCTTCGTCCCGGTCACGCCGACGACCGAGGCCCTGGGCCTGCTGCCGCTGGCGCTCGTCCCGACCGTGCCCGTGCCGCTGGCCGCCGCGCTGCACCTCGTCTCCCTGTCGCGCCTCCGCACCACCGCGCGGCGGGAGCGGGACCGGGCCGGGAGCCTCCTCCCGGCCGCCGGGTGAACCGCCACGCTCGCGCTCACGAGTTACCGAGAGAGGGACAACCATGACGCATTACACGCCCGAGCACCGGTTCGACACGGTCGTGGTCGGCGGCGGGCAGGCCGGCCTCGCCATGGGCTATTTCCTGGCCCGCCAGGGGCGCGACTTCGTGATCCTCGATGCCGGCGAGCGGGTCGGCGACTCCTGGCGGCGTCGCTGGGACACGCTCCGGCTCTTCACCCCGGCGTTCCACAGCGGCCTGCCGGGGATGCCCTTCCCGGCCCCGCCGCGCTCCTTCCCCACCAGGGACGAGGTGGCCGGCTACCTGGAGCGGTACGCCGCGCGGTTCGCCCTGCCGGTGCGCCACGGCCGGCGCGTCGTCGCGCTGTCCCGCCACGACGACGGCTACCTGCTGGACGCCGGGCCGGAGCGCTACGTCGCCGCGAACGTGGTGGTGGCCACGGGCGCGTACCAGGCGACGCGCATCCCGGACTTCGCCCCGCGACTGGCCCTGCGGATCGCCCAGCTCCACGCCGGCGAGTACCGCAACCCCGGCCAGTTGCCCGCGGGCGACGCGCTGGTCGTGGGCGCCGGCAACTCGGGTGCCGAGATCGCCGCGCAGCTCGCCGCCACCCGGCGGACCTCCCTCGCCGGGCGCGACACCGGGCACGTCCCGATCGGCCTAATCCATAATCGCCTCTCCCTGTGGCTGGCCGATCATGTGCTCAACACCGACACGCCGCCCGGCCGGAAGATGTGCGAGGCGGAGCGGCGACGGGGCGCCCCGCGCCTGCGGCTGACGGCGCGGGAACTCGCGGCGGCCGGCGTCGAGCGGGTGCCGCGGGTCGTCGACGCCGTGGACGGCCGGCCCCGGCTCGCCGACGGCCGGACCTTGGACGTGGCCGCCGTCGTGTGGGCGACCGGCTACCGCCCCGACTTTCGCTGGATCGACCTGCCGATCTTCGACGCCGCCGGCGAGCCGCGCCACCACCGCGGCGTGGTGGACGCCGCGCCCGGCCTCTACTTCCTCGGGCTGCCCTTCCTGCACAGCCCCACCTCGGCCCACAT
>DASSSV010000383.1:0-2410 GCA_035708265.1 Thermomicrobiales bacterium
GATGGCCTATCTCGGCCCAGACGCCGCGCGGGCCGAGGACGTGCAGGAGCTCTTCCGGAGTTTCGGCGCCACGCGGGTCAACTACTACCCGGCCGGCGCGGCGCGCGTCGCCGACGCCGCAGCCGCCCCGTTGGCCGCCGACGAGGCGGACTAGTGCCGGACCGCCCGGCCATGCGAGAAGCCCCGCGTGGCCGCCGCCGAAATCGCCGTCGGCCCCCGGCGGGCGCATCGCGAAGGGGTGTGGCGACGCCGCGTCCTGCTCGCGGGAAACGAGCCGGATCGCAACCGATCGATACCGATAAGGAGAGACACCAGTGAGCACGCTGACGACCAGCGCCGCGGCGTACGAGCGCTACCGCGACCTGTGCGCGGGGGCGCCGGTCCTGTCGGAGCCCGAGCTGCGCGTGGAGATCCGCACCGCCGGCCTCGCCTATGAGGAACTGGACGACACCTTCTGGGCCGCCCTGTTCCGCCGCCCCGACCACCGGCACCTGGCCTGGCCGCCGGCCGGGCGCGACGCGTGACCCGCGGCCGGCGCATCTCCAGTCACGACAAGCCGAACACCTGCGAAGGCCCGCGCGACGATCCGTAACACCCTGATCGCGCCCGGCCGCGGCGTCATCCGGCCCGATGACGGCGCCGCGACCCGCCAGGCGACCGCAGCGCCCCCTCCTGCGAGCCTGGGGACGGGGCGGCTCATCGCGTTCGCGGTTGAGCCGGGCGCCGCGCCCCGGCTACTGGCGGGCTGACCGCCACGCGGCCCCCGAATCGTTACCGCCGCGCCGAAGCGGCCAGGGAAGGAAAAGATCTCCAGCATGGAGCGAGACTACCACGAGCTCAAGCGCCGCGTGCAAGCCGCCGGGCTGCTGGAGCGCCAGCCGCGCCGCTTTCTGGGCATGCTGCTAGCGACCGCCGGCCTCCTTGCGCTCGGCCTCGTGTTCGTGGCGCGCTACCGCACGCCCTGGGCCCAGGCCCTCGAGGCGCTCTACCTCGGCGCGGTCGCGGTGCAGTTCGCGTTCCTGGTCCACGACGCCGGGCACCGGCAAGCGTTCGCGCGCCGCTGGCAGAACACGCTGGTCGGGGTGCTCCTCGGCGACCTGCTGCTGGGCGTCAGCTACGGCTGGTGGGAGCAGAAGCACAACCGGCACCACGCCAACCCGAACCACGTCGACCTCGACCCTGACATCGACCTGCCGCTGATCGCCTTCTCCCCCGCCCAGGCGGCCGAGAAGCGGGGGCTGGCGCGGCTGATCACGAGATACCAGGTGTGGTGTGCGGTCCCGCTGCTCACGCTGGTGGCCTACGGCCAGCGCCTGTCGAGCTTCCAATTCCTGGTCAGGGGGCGGTCGCGCTACCGCCGCTGGGAGCTCGCCGCCCTCGTCGGCCACGTCGCCCTGTATGTCGGCGTGCCGCTCGCCGTCCTCGGGCCGTGGTCGACCCTGCTGTTCATCGTGGTCCAGCAGGCTTGCACCGGCCTGTACCTGGGGCTGGTCTTCGCGCCCAACCACAAGGGCATGGCGCTCGCGGACGGCACGACGCGGCTGGACTTCCTGCGCTCGCAGGTGCTGACGTCGCGCAACGTGCGGCCGAATCCGCTGGTCGATTGGTGGTACGGCGGGCTGAACTACCAGATCGAGCACCACCTCTTCCCGGCGCTGCCCCGCCACCGGTTGCGCGCCGCGCGGCGGATCGTCCAGGACTTCTGCCGGGAGCGGGGCGTCGCCTACCACGAGACCTCGGTGCTCGGCTCGTACCGCGAGATCCTGGGCTACCTCCACGCGGTCGGCGCCTCGCTGCCCCCCCGACGGCAGCCCGAGGGGGCGCAGCAGCCGACGCCCTGACCCGAGCGCGCGGCGACCCCGCCGCGCCGGATGGCGCGCAGGACGTGCCCCGCGCCGGCGCCGGCCGCCGCGAGGGCCGCGCGTGGCGGCGCGGGGGCCGAGGGTGGCGCGTCAGCGGCCTTATTCGTCCCCAAATTCCAGCTCTCCATGCGGATGACCGCCGCGGAACTCGCCGCGCTCCTGGCCGACGATGGGGGACGATAGAGAGGAACGCACGGCGGTCGACGTAGCGGCCCGCGCCGAGCTTGTTGTAGACCGAGCGCAGGTGCTGGCCGACCGTGCGCGTGGCGAGGGACAGGCACGCGGCCACGCGGGCGTCCGTGAGCCCGTGGACGACCAGCCGCAGCGCCTCTACCTCCCGCGCGGTGAGCCCGGCCAGGTACGCGGCCGGCGCGGCGAGCCGGGCGGCGCGGGCGTCGGCGCGGACGAGGGCGGGCCTTGCCTCCAGCGGTTCGAGGATCCCCCGCGCTTCGGCCAGCACCAGAGCATCGACCAGGTGCGCCGCCGCGGCGGCGTGGCGGCCCGCCGCGGTGCCCAGCCCGCCGAGCGGGCTCCGCCATACGGTCGTC
>DASSSV010000384.1:0-7045 GCA_035708265.1 Thermomicrobiales bacterium
GACCGTGGGCCGTGGGCCGTGGGCCGTAGGGCGAGGCTGCGACGCGGGATAAGGCAAACGCCTTGCATGCGTAGGCGCCGGCCCCTGCGCGCCCAGTCTCCGCGCAGACCGACATCCGGTGCACCGCCCGCCGTGGAGGCAGTCCACGCCCTACGGCATACGCCCCACGACCCACGTCACGCGAAGCGCGCCGGGTCGAACGGGGCGAGCGCCGGGTCGGGGCGGCCGGCGAGGACCGAGGCGGCCAGCAAGTCGCCGGTGACGGCCGCCCAGAGGATGCCGGTGCGGAAGTGACCGCTGGCGACCCAGAGGTTGTCGTAGCCGGGCGCGCGGCCGAGGAGCGGACGGTCGTCGCCCGGCGCGGGGCGCAGCCCGGCCCAGACGGCGACAACGCGCGCACCGGCCAGCGCCGGCGCCAGCGAGCGCGCCAGATCGGCCAGCCAAGTCAGGCCGTCCGGCGTCACCCGCGCGTCGAAGCCGGCCTCCTCCACCGTCGCGCCGACCGCGATCGCCCCGTCGGCGCGCGGCACCAGGTAGCCGCCCGGCCCGTGGATGATGTGCCGCAGCGGCGGCTCCGCGTCCGCCAGCGCGAGCATCTGCCCGCGCACTGGCCGGGTCGGCAGCGTCACGCCGGCCTGGGCGCCGACCTGTGCCGTCCAGGCCCCCGCCGCGATCACCACCTGCCCGGCCGGCAGGTTGCCGGCTGGGGTCCGCGCGCCGGTTACCCGGCCGCCGTCGGTCAGCAGGCCGAGCACCGGCGTCTCCTCGCGGATCGTCGCGCCGCGGAGCCGGGCCGCGCGGGCGAGGGCGAGCGTCAGGCGGTGCGGGCGGACGCTGAACGCGCGCGGGCTCCAGCTCGCGCCGCGCACCTTCGGCGTGAGGGAGGGCTCGCGGCGCCGGGCCTCGTCGGCATCCAGCCACTCGACCGCGAAGCCCTGCGCCGCCTGCCACTCCTGCGCCCGCCGCAGGCCCGCCACGCCCCCGTCGTCCAGCGCGACGCTCAACTCGCCGGCCGGGCCGCGTTCCACGCTGAGGCCGGTCGCCTCCTGCACCTCGGCGATCAGCGCGGGGTACATCTCGAAACTGCGGCGCTCCAGCTCGGCGCGGCCCGGGAGCGTGGACGGCGAACTCGGCGGCGAGATGATCCCGGCCGACGCCCACGACGCCTCCTCGGCCAGCCGGCGGCGCTCCACCACGGTCACGCGCGCGCCGCGCTTGCTCAACTGGTAGGCGATCGAGCAGCCGATCACGCCTCCGCCGACGATCAGCACGTCCGCCGTCTCGCTCATCTTCTCCTCCGCTCACGACCGCGCCGCGGCGCCCCGGCCCGCGGCGCCCTGCCGCATCATAGCAAGCGCAGGCGGGGCTGCAAACCGCGGCGGTGTCGTATGGGGGCGAGGCTGGCGACAGCAGCCGCGCCTCGCACAACACTGGCGCGCATCCCCACCGTACTGGGGGTTTTCCCCAGGCGCGGACGGGCGGATCGTCTCATGCGCCCGTGCCGGGGCGAGGGCTACACTTGTGGGCATGAGGAGCAGTCGCGGCGAAGGGGAAAGGCGGCGATGGAACCGGAGGAACGCGCGGAGACGGTCGACCTCGCCAGGCTGGCGCGCTACCGCGCCGCGTGGCAGCACCTCAAAGCGGCCGCGCTGCTGATGCGCGAGGTGCAGGCCGAGTGCCAGCCGCCCCAGATGGCCAAGCTCCTCTCGCACTACGGGCAGCCCGCCGAGGGCAACATCTACGACCTGGCCCGCCTCCTGATCTGGTGCCAGGACGTGGCCGGCGCGCAGCAGATCGGACGGCTCCAGCCGGGCGCCGGCATGGAGGAGTGGCCCCGCCTCCCGGAGTGGCCCAGCCCCCCGTAACGAGCCCACCCGGTCCGCAGCATCAAGCACCCCCGCGGCATTGCCTTCCCGCCTGCCGGCTCAGGGCGCGCCGCGCTGTGCCACCAGGCGCGCGAGACGCGCGCGGTCCACCAGGCGGGAATCGTCGCGGACGAAGATGTCCTGCCCGTACTCCGTGTAGCCCCAACTCGCCAGCCGCGCCAGGTCGTCGGGCTGTCGCGGCCAGAAATCGGCGACGACGTCCGGGCGGAGCGCGCCGATGCTGTAGGCGTAGTCCCACTTGTCGTGGCCGGGCAGGAAGAGCGGATCGCGCGGCGGCTCCGTCGCCACGACATGGTCGCTCTTGCCCAGCAGATCGACCGCCTGGCGGTGCGAGAAATACGGCAGCGCCCCGGCCTGGACGACGGCGATGACCGCGTCGTCCGCCGTCGCCGCGCGCAACTCCAGCGCGTAGCGGGCCGTGTCCCGGTCGAGGCCCATGTACAGGGCGTTGTGGTCGAGCCACCCGAGGACCGCGTCGCCGTTGACCGCCAGCAGCGCCAGCAGGGCGAGGAGCGGCACGAGGGTCGGGCCCGCCCACCGCGCCGCCCGGGCGCGGGCCAGCGCGCCGGACAGGACCAGCAGCGCGGCCGCGGCGAGCGTCGCGGCGATCCCCGGCACCGGCAACGGCAGCCCGGCGTGGGTGGCCGGCAGGCTCCCGTCGAACAGCGTCGGTCCGCGCCCGAAGACGAGCAGCGACAGGACGAAGGCGGGCGCGCCGACGACGAGCACCGGCAGGCAGAAGCCGGCGACCAGGCGCCGGACGCCGGGCCGCGCGTCGCGCAGGCAGCCCGGCAGGGCGACGATGCCGGCGGCGCCGGCGATCAGCAGCGCGGGGACGCTCGGGGCGATGTAGCGGTTGGCGTAGCGGAACCATTCCCAGGCGTCGCCACCCACGTAGACGGAATAGGCGCACTGGCCGGCGAAGAGCGCGAGCAGGAGCGCGACGGGCGGCGAAGGCCGCGTCCGCCGCGCCAGGAGGGCGACGCCGGCGAAGAGCAGTGGCGCGAAGAGGTGGATCACCGCGAGCGCGCCGAGGCCGCCCATCCCGCGGGCCAGGCGCGCGGCGAGGGCGATGTCCGCGACTTTCAGGTAGTAGGTGTTAGGGAGCGGATACCCGTAGTAGGCGAGGCGGAACGCCGTCTGCCCGGCCAGCGCGACCAATACCGCGACGCCGAGCAGCGCGACGGTCGCGCGGCGACGGGGCGCCCCCGGCGCGAGGGCGAGGTAGGCGATGACGATAGCGCAGGGGACCGCGACATCGGTGCGCGTGAGGACACCCGCGACCATGACCGCCGCGAGAGCGATCAGGTGGCGCGCCCGACCGCGGTCGGCGACCAGGAGGGCGAGGAGGGCCATGGCGCTCACGAGGAACGCGATCAGCCCGACCTCCATGCCGCGCAGCGCCCAGTATGCCAGCGGGTAGTAACCGGCCGTGAGCCACATCGCCACGGGCGCCGCCGAACCGGGCCCGGCGACCCGCCGCGCGATCGCCCCCACCAGCGCGACGTTCGCGGCGAGGAGCGCGGCGCTGGAGAGCATTACCAGGAGCCCGATCTTCGCCTCGGGCACCGGCAGGAGGTGCAGCGCCGCCATCCAGAGGGTCCACAAGGGGTTGGTGTAGCCTTCGACCGGCGGCTGACCGGCGTTCCAGACGAGCCCGTGCCCCGCCGCGAGGTTGCGGGCGTAGCGCATCGAGATCATCGCGTCGTCGAACAGCGTGAAGTAGAGCGTGCCGCCGACGCGGAAGGCCGAGCGCGCGATGAAGACCGCCGAGAACGCCAGGCTCCCGACGACCGCCGCCCAGCACGCCAGGCCCAGTCCCCGCCGCCCGCTGCCGGGTCGACTGGCGACGGCCACGTCCTCGCCGCGCTGCTCGCTCATCCCACCGCCCCGCCGCGACCCCGCCCGCGATCGTCCCGACGGCCGCATCCCTCGCCGCACCTCCCAGTATGTCCCGGCCGGCGTCCGCGCGAAATAGTGCAACCCGGCCAGGAGCGGCCGGTACGTTCGGGCTAGTGCGGCCTGCTCGTCCCCTTGTTCCGGCCAGCACGAGCAGTCTCACCGATAGCCCACGGGCGACCGGACAGAGGTGTCGCTCACGCGGTCTTGGACGCGGAGCCCGAGCTGTTTGTGCCGGTGCCCCCGGAGGGAATCGCCCCCTCGACGCCTTCCTGAGGACGCACGGTCACGCTCACCTGGGGGAAGTCCTCGGCACGGCACAGGAAAACGGGCCACCACCGGTCCCCGGATACCGACGACGGACGTTAACACTCGGTGGGCGGCCGGCCCGGGCCCCGCAGCCCCCTGGCGGCCGCGTCCCGGCGGGCCACCCGCGCCAGGTCCGCCGACCGCAGCGCCAGCGCCGCGGCCAGGGACGCGAGCGTCCGGTTGTGGGGCCGCCGGATGCGCCCCGCCTCGATGTCCGCCACGGTGCTGAGGTGGACCCCGGCGCGGGCCGCCAGCGCGGCTTGCGACCAGCCGTGCGTCGTCCGCGCCGCGCGCAGCGCCGCGGCCAATTCCCCCCGCGACTCAGCCATCGCGGCCCTCCATCCCCGCGGCGTCCCGCGCGGCGGCCGCCTCCAGGTGCTCCACCGACAGCCCCAAAGCTCCGGCCAAGCGCAGCAGGGTTCGGTAGGTGGGGTGGCCCGTCCGGTCGCCCTCGAGCTGGCGGATCGTGTCCTCGTCCACGCCGGCGCGGGCCGCCAGCGCCACGCGCGACCAGCCGCGGCGCCCCCGCGCGGCGCGCACCAGGGCGGCCAGCTCGCCCGGCCGCTCACCCATCGTGGCCCGCCCCGGCGGCCGCGTCCCGGTCGGCCGCCCGCTCCAGTTCGTCGAGCGGCAGCCCGAGCGCCGCGGCGAGCTTCGCCAGCGTCCGCGGGGTCGGGCGCTCGACGCGCCTGGCCTCAAGGTCGCGGACCGTCTTCGCGTCCACGACCGCCCGGAAGGCGAGGCCGTACGACGACCAGCCGCGGCCCTCCCGCGCCGCGCGCACCAGGTCGGCGAGCCGGCCGCGGCCCTCATGCATCGCGCCCTCCTATCCCCGCAGCGTCGCGCTCGGCCGCCGCCTCCAGTTCGGCGAGCGACAGCCCCAGCGCCGCGGCCAGCTTCTCCAGCGTGCGGCGCTTGTGCCGGCGGACCCGGCCGGACTCGATCTCGCGGATCGTGCCCGGGCTGAGGCCCGTGCGGAAGGCCAGGTCGTACTGCGACCAGCCCCGGCGCTGGCGGGTCGTGCGGATCAGCGGCGCCAGCATCGTCGCCTCCTTTGGCCCCCGATCAGCGACCGCCCTAAAGCTTGCCGAACAACCGTGGCCTACGGCGTGGGCGCCTCCAATAGAGAATGTCGTCCTCGCATAGCTCTTTCGGGTCGGGCATGCGACCCGTGCCGCCGAGAAGCGGCCGCCCGAGGTCGTCTCGCTGCTCGCCGGGCAGGAGGTACTGGTGGACGCATGCCACGAAGAGGTGGTCGAGATGGTAGTATATGATTTGGCTGAGTGTGTCGGATGGCTGGCCCGCATCAGCCGGCGCGGGCGCGCTATAATCGACCGCCTGCTCAAAGACATGTTCGATCTCCGCCTGGTCCCAGTAGTAGCCCTCGTTGAACCGGTCCTGCAGCTCGCGCGGCTCAACCTCGCGCTCCCGGTCGTAGGCGTAGCGGATCTCCGTCCCGTCGCCAACGATCACCGAATAGGAATGCGGCATGACAGCTCCGAACAAACGTCACCTGCAAACCCGCCTGGCCGCGCTCCTGGTTGGCGATGACTCCTACGAGGAGTTCTGGGGCTGGCTGCGGACTCTTCAGCGCAGCGTGCCCGCCTCCGATCCCGCCCGGGATCTCGTCCTGCGCATCGTCGCCAGACTGTACGAGTACGACGACGGCGTCATGACCGACGAGCAGTTGTTCGCTCATCTCCTGGGACTCTTGCCACCGGATCTCCGCGCCCGTGTGGAGGCCCACCGTGACCGATCCGATCGGGAGCAGCTCACCATTGAGGTCGCCCCCCCTCTCGAGCGGCCGTTGCTTGCCGGGGCGCGGAGTTCCGGTGTGCGGGTCACCATCGGCTCCTCGACCACCACCAGGCTCACCCCAGCGGCAGAGCGAGGCGTCATGCGGGTGCCAGTGGGCCGGTGGCCGGAGGTTCGGAGGCCGCCCGCGTTAGGACAACAGTCATGGGTATTCGTGTGAGCAACTCGCCGTCGACGAGTACCTCGAACCAATAGCGGCCTGCACCCTTCGCGCGAAACCTGATATTGAGCGGGATATTGATGCCGGTCGAGCCCTCCTCGATCGCCAGGTCGAAGGGCTGCCCGTCCTTCCGCTCGCCGTCAGGCGCGACCAAGTCCAGTCGGACGGTATGTCGCCCGTATGCGCTGCCAGTCCGCAACGAGACGAGTCCCACCAACGGAATCGTGACGGGCTGCCCGGCGCTCGGCTCCGGGGTATCAGGGGCCATCTCCGCATGCACTTCGTCGTAGACGCGGATCAAGCTGTAGAGCCCCTGCTTGTCTTCGATGACCTCCCCGGCGAAGAGGGCCGCCCCAACGTAGATGTCACGCCCACTCATGACCCCCTCCTCATCCCCCGCCCCGCGCCCACCCCGGCGGGCTACCGTCCGTCCGGCTCGTCGTCGGGCCCCGCGACCGACACGACCGTCCCCTCGGCCGGGAGCGCGACCGCCTGGCGGCGGAGGTAGCCGTCGAGCGCCGTGGCGGCGTCGCCCTTGACGCTGAGCGTGCGCCCCGGCAGGTGCAGCGTCACGACCACCTCGCCGGCCTGGTTGGTCGTGACGGGCGCGTCGAGCAGGTGGGCCAGGTTGATGTACGTCGGGGCCGCCTCGACGAGCGCGTGCGCACCGACCGGCTTCGCCAGCACCCGCACCAGCCCCCGCGGGCCGTCCGTCGCCGCCATGCTCACGCCTCCTCGCGCGCCGCCGCCCCCGCGCGGCGGGCTACTGACCGCCCTCGGTCGTCGCGGTCTCGATCGCGGCCAACAGCCCTTCGAGCGCCGCGACCAGTTCGGTCGTGGTCGGCGTCTGCGGGGCGGCCTGGCCCATCGCGATCGCCTCCCGCGCCCGCGCCACGGGCGCCGCGAGCCGTTCCCGCAGTCGCCGCTCGGCGCCTTCGATGGCCGACCGCGCGACCTCCTCGTACAGGCGTCGCGG
>DASSSV010000385.1:0-6014 GCA_035708265.1 Thermomicrobiales bacterium
GGCGCGGCGTGCTCCTCGACGTCGCCGGCCACCGCGGCGCGGCGCGCCTGGACGGCGGCGAGGCGCTCGAGCCGGCGGACCTGGACGCCTGCGCGGCGGCCGAAGGCGTCGCGCTCACGCCGGGGACGATCGTCCTGGTGCGCACCGGCTGGTGGCAACTCTTCGGCGAGGGGCCGGAGGCGCGACGGCGCTTCTACGCCACCGAGCCGGGCCCGAGCGGCGCCTGCGGCGCCTGGTTCCGCGAGCACGACCTGGTCGCGCTCGGCGCGGACAACCCCGCCGTCGAGGTCGTGCGCGACTGGGGCGCGCCGCTGCCGGTCCACCGCGACGTGCTCTGGGGCTGCGGCGGCTACCTGCTGGAGTTCCTCGACCTGGAGGCGCTGGCGGCGGACCGCGTCTACGAGTTCTTCTTCGTCGCCACGCCGCTCCGCCTCGAAGGCGGCATCGGCAGCCCGATCGTCCCCCTCGCGATCGTCTAGCGCGGGCGCGACACCGCGGGAAAGCGCGCCGCTCGCCGGCGTCCCGGCCATGCCGGGCGCCCGGTAGCGGGGCATCGCCCGCGGCGCTACGCGGCCGGTTGTCGACCGCGCTCGGTATGGAGGAGGCATCGTGGGAACCCCGCGCGAACCCGATCATCCTTCGCGGTTGCCGCGCGAGCGGGCCGGGCCGCCGGTGCGCCTGACCTTCATCGGCGGGCCGACCGCCCTGCTCGAAGTCGGGGGCCTGCGCCTGCTGACCGACCCGACCTTCAGCCCGGCCGGGGCCCACGAGAGCAGCCCGGGCCGGTTCCTGACCAAGACCGAGGGGCCGGCCGTGGAAGCCGCCGCCGCCGGCCGGGTGGACGCCGTGCTGCTCTCCCACGACCAACACGCCGACAACCTCGACCCGGCCGGCCGGGCGGTGGTCGCCGCCGCGCCGCTGACCCTGACCACCCCGGCCGGGGCCGAGCGCCTGGGCGGGACGGCCCGCGGGTTGGAGCCCTGGCAGTCGGCGACGCTCCCCCGCCCGGACGGCGGATCACTTGAAGTCACGGCGGTGCCCGCGCAGCACGGCCCGCCCGGCTGCGAGTCGGTCACCGGCGCGGTCACGGGGTTCGTGCTGCGCGGGGAGGGACTGCCGACGATCTACGTCAGCGGGGACAATGCCTCGACGGACGTCGTGCGGGACATCGCCGCGCGCGTGCCGGCCGTGGACGTGGCCGTGCTCTTCGCCGGGGCGGCGCGCACGTCGCTCTTCGAGGGCGCGCCGCTCACCCTCACCGCGGCCGACGCCGCGGAGGCGGCGCGCATCCTGGGCGCACGCACGGTCGTCCCGCTGCACACGCGCGGCTGGGCGCACTTCAGCGAGGGACCGGACGCGGTGCGGCAAGCGTTCGAGGACGCCGGTCTGGCGGACCGGCTGCGGCTGCTGGAGCCGGGCGAGACGATCGAACTGTGACGGTGGAAGGCCCGCAGATTGCCCGCGCGGCAGGGACGCGAGCCCAGCCAGAACTCGCGTCCCCGGGGTTCGCGGAGAGGAGGATGGTCGCTCGATCAGATCCTCTTCGCACTGGTGGACATCGCAGAATGGGTGCCAGGGCTGACAAGTGGACGCGCGGGGCCGCGATGAGGCAATCGCCGCGGCGGGGGCGGGTCTGGATTGCGGCGGCGCTGCTGCTCCAACTCGCGCTCGTCGCCTGCTCCGGCACGCCGACGACCGCGCCGTCGCCCACGGGCGTGGCGACCGCGACGGCTACGCCAACGCACGCCGCCATCGTGACGGCGGTGGCCGACGCCACGGTCGCTTCGACGCCCACGCCGACCGCGCCTCCCAGCCCTGCCGCGAACGCCCCGGCGGCCTCGCCCGCTCGCGCCGTGCCGACCGCGGGCCCGCCCGGCCCGGTGACGCTGCGCGTGCCGGCGTCGGCGCAGAGCACGGCGCTGACCCAGACGCGGACGCTGACCGTGCCGGGCGGCTTCCACGTCGCGGTCTTCGCGGCCGGCCTGCCCGCCGCGCGCCTGCTGGCCTGGAGTCCCGAGGGCGACCTGGTCGTCACCCAGACGCTCGGCGACGACGGCAAGGTGGTGATCCTGCCCGATCGCAACCGCGACGGCGCGGCCGACCGCGCGGTCGTCTTCGCGGCGGGGCTGCGCCGCCCGCACGGCCTCGCCTTCCACGCCGGCTACCTCTACGTGGCCGAGGAGGCGAGCGTCATCCGCTTCGCCTGGCGGGGCGGGCAGCCCGCCGCGGGCGCGCCCGAGGTCGTCGTCCGCGACCTGCCGGCCGGCGCCGGGCACTCGACGCGGACGCTCGGTTTCGGCCCGGACGGTAAGATGTACGTCTCGATCGGCTCGTCCTGCAACGTCTGCGCCGAGCAGGACCAGCGCCGCGCGACGATCATGCAGTACAACGCCGACGGCAGCGGCGGGCGCGTCTATGCCAAGGGGCTGCGCAACGCGGTCGGCTTCACCTGGCGCCCCGGCGCCGACGAACTCTGGGCGACCAACAACGGCCGCGACAACCTCGGCGACAATAGCCCACCCGAGACGGTCAACCTCGTGCGCGACGGCGCGGATTTCGGCTGGCCCTACTGCCACAACGGCCACATCCCCGACCCGCAGTACGCCCGCCTCGGCTCCTGCGACAAGGTGACGAAGCCGGCCGTCGAGATGCAGGCCCACTCCGCTCCGCTCGGCCTGGCCTTCTACGACGGCGCCGCCTTCCCGGCCGACTACCGCGGCGACCTCCTCGTCGCCTTCCACGGCTCCTGGAACCGCTCGGTGCCGACCGGATACAAGGTCGTGCGGATGCGCTTTCAGGATGGGCGCCCCACGGGCCAGGTCGAGGACTTCGTCGCCGGCTGGCTCCAGCCCGACGGCCACGCCTGGGGCCGCCCGGTCGCCCCGCTCGTCGCCCCGGACGGCAGCGTCTACCTCACCGACGACACGCTCGGCGTGATCTACCGCATCACCTACGCGCCGTAGGCCCTTCGCCGCCCGTCACCTCCCCGCCGTCGCGCGGCAGTTCATTTGGCGGGAGAGACCGCCCGCGGCGACTTAGGACATCCGGGCTATGGGGGCCGGCCGGCCTTCCTGGTACGCTGTCTACGTGCGGGCGCGCGGCGCTCGGGTGGGCGGGGGACCGGGCATGGCGCGGGTGCTGGTGCGGGACGACGCGGCGGTGGTGCGGCCGGTGCAGCCGGCGCAGCCGGCGCGGCCCGCGGCCCTGGCCGGCTTCGCCGCCGCCCTCGCGCGGCTCCTGCCCTTGGCGCTGCTCGTCGGCATGGCCTGGCAGCGCCGTTGGGTCGCCGACGACGCCTTCATCGACTTCCGCATCGTCCGCAACCTCCTCGCCGGCTACGGCCCCGTCTTCAACGTCGGCGAGCGCGTCGAGGCGTACACCAACCCGCTCTGGGTCGCGCTCCTGGCCACCTGGGCGCGGCTTGGCGGGCCGCTGGAGCTCGGCGCGGTCGTGCTGGGGCTCATCTGCACCGCCCTCGGCGTGCTCGCCGCGCAGTCGGCCGCCGCGGCGCTCGCCTGGCGCGCGCACGGCGCGCGGGGCCCGGCCGTCGCGCTCCCGCTCGGCGTCGCCGTCATGGCGGTCCTCTCGCCGGTCTGGGATTTCGCGACCTCCGGGCTGGAGACCGGCCTGGTCGTCGCCTGGCTGGGCGGCGTCTTCTGGCTCCTGACCCGCGCCGCGCTGGCGCCGGGCGGGCTGACGCGCGGCCGGGCACTCGGCGTCGCCGCCTGCCTCGGCCTGGCCCCCCTGATCCGCCCCGATCTCGGCGTCTTCACCCTCGGCTTCCTGGCCGCGCTGCTGGCGCTCGCCGCCGCGCCCGACGGCTGGCGGCGGGGGCTAATGACGGGCGCGCTCGCGTGCCTCGCCGCGGGCGTCCTGCCGGGCGGCTACGAGATCTGGCGGATGGGCTACTTCGCCGCGCTGGTGCCGAACACCGCGCTGGCGAAGGAGGCCGGCGCGACCTACTGGTCGCAGGGCCTCCTCTACCTGGCGGACTTCGCCGTCATCCACCTCCTGATGGTCCCGGTCATCCCGCTCCTCGTCTGGTCGGCCATCGGCGTCCGCCGGGCCTGGTGCGGGCGCGACCTGACCGTGGCGACGCTCTGGGCCGCGCCGGTCGTCACCGCGCTCGCGCACGGCCTCTACGTCGTGCGGGTCGGCGGCGACTTCATGCACGCCCGCCTCCTGCTGCCCAGCCTCTTCGGCCTGCTCCTCCCGGTCATGACCGTGGTGCTGCCGCGCGCCCGGCCACGGGGCCGGGCGGCCGTCTGGCTCGGCGCGCTCGGCGTGATCGTGGCGCTCTGGGCGTTGGCCTCCGCCCTCTGGCTGCGCCCGCCCTACGGGCACGACATCGGCGCGATGGGCATCGCCGACGAGCGCAGCGTCTACCTGAGCCAGACCGGCCGGGCCAACCCGATCACCGCGCAGGACTTCGCGGCGATGTCCTGGGCCCAGACGGGTGACACGCTGCGCGCGCGGGCGGCGAGCGCCGGGCAGGCGCCCGCGCTGGTGCTCGACACGAGCGTGGAGTGCTCGACCGCCGTCGCGCGGACCTACCTGCTGTACCAGGACGCCTGCTTCGAGGTGGAGCAAACGCCCGAGGTGTTCGCCCTCGCGCCGGGTGTGGTCCCACCCGGCGTCGGCCTGGTCGGGGTGCGGGGCAACATCGGGGTCACCGGCTATCTCGCCGGGCCGCGGGTCCACCTCGTCGACCGCCACGGGCTGAGCGACCCGATCGGGGCGCGGCTGATGCTGGTCACGCGGAGCCGCCCCGGGCACGAGAAACTCCAGCCCAACGCCTGGATCATCGCCCGCTACACCGACGCCACCCCGGACCCGGCCGTCGGCGCGGCGCGCGCGGCGCTGGGTTGCGGCGAGCTGGCCGAGTTGCAGCGCGCGATCACGGCGCCGCTGACGCCCGCGCGCTTCCTGCGCAACATCCGGGACGCCTGGGCGCTCACCCGCCTGCGCCTCCCCGCCGACCCCGTCGCGGCGCAGGCCCGGTTCTGCGGGCACTGACACGGGGGCGCTGGCGGTTGAAACCGCGCCGGCATGGCCTGCGGGCCAGGAAGCCCGCCTGCGCGGCCTGGGTCCTGACCCACGCCCCAGCCCGACCTTCAACTGCCCGGCCCATCCAGGCGCAACGGCATTGTTGCGTCATGATATGTTCCGCACGACAGCGCGGTCAGCGAGACGCAGGGCCTCGGCGCTGTCGCCGAAGGAGACCCACCATGATCCGTGACGAACGGGAGTACCGCGTGACCCTCGCGGCGGTGCAGCGGCTGGTAGAAGGGCTGGAGCACGCCGACGAGCACGCCGCGGAGCGCGATCCACTGGCCCAACACCTGCTGCGCGAGGGTGTCGAAGGCCAGTTGGAGACGCTGCGCGCGGAACTAGCCGAGTACGACGCCGTCCGGCATGGCGGTGAGCCGGCCGCCGGGCATGGCCCCGCGATGGATTGACAGCGGGCCTATGATGGAGGCGGCTTCCCAGTGAGTTGATGTCGCGCCGCAGTAGGAGGAGTGCCGCCATGCCAGATCGCATCACGCCCGGCCCGATCCACCACCTGCGCATGACCGTGACCGACCTGGACCGCTCGCGCCGCTTCTACACCGAGGTGCTCGGCTTCCAGGTCGCCGTGGGCGAGCCACCGCCGCCCGACCACCCGCAGCACGCGCCGATCGCGGAAGCGCTGCGAGGGGGCATCGTGCTC
Organism: Thermomicrobiales bacterium; assembly: GCA_035708265.1. Lineage (GTDB taxonomy): Bacteria > Chloroflexota > Chloroflexia > Thermomicrobiales > CADCWN01 > DASSSV01. The sequence goes on from DASSSV010000385.1 coordinate 5,711, forward strand.
GTCAACGGCGACCTGCTCTTCGGGCTGCGCCCGGCCGCGCCGGCCGGCGACCGCTTCGACGAGGACCGCGTCGGGCTCGACCACCTCAGTTTCGCCGTCAGCGGCAGGGACGACCTCGAACGGGCGGCCCGCGCGCTCGATGAGTGGGGCGTGCCGCGCGGCGAGATCAAGGATCTCGGCCCCGGCTTCGGCCTCTACGTCCTACCCTTCCGCGACCCCAACAACATCCAGCTCGAACTGACCGCGCCCTACGGCGCATAGACGGCGAGCGGCCGACGCGCCGTGAGGCGCGTCGGCCGCCGGG
>DASSSV010000386.1:0-7716 GCA_035708265.1 Thermomicrobiales bacterium
GGAGGAGGCGGCCATGACGACGGGGATGGTCCTGCGTCGCGGCGGCTTCGCGCGCCCGTGCGCGCTCCGGTCGGTGCCGGGCGGCATCTGGCTGTTCCTCCGGGCTCCGGGCGGCGCGGGCGACACGGCGGGAGTGCGCCCGCGGGCCGCGTCGCCGCCATCCACGGGAGGGGCCTGTGTGCCCCTGCAGGAGCGCGAGAGGCGCGAGGCGACCGTGGGTGGATCGAGCAATCGAACCCCACGGTTTTTCATTCTGTGCGAGCCGGCCGCGGCCGGGGAAAGAGAGGTCCGGTGGCACTGGCAACGGCGATACCCGCCAGCGGCGCGGCCGGCACGGTCGACGCCGTCGTCGTCGACCGAGTGACGAAGGTCTTCCGCGCGGAAAAGAAGCGCGCCTGGCGCTTCCCGCCCTGGCGCGCGGCGGGCGACGACGAGGCGAACGGCGCGGGCGAGCGGGACGAGCAGGGCGGCAAACTGGTCCTCGCGGTGGACCACGTCAGCCTGACGATCCGCAAGAACGAGATCTACGGCGTGCTCGGCTCGAACGGTTCCGGCAAGTCGACGCTGATCCGCCTGCTCTCGACGCTGCTGATCCCCGACGAGGGCCGCGTGACGGTCTTCGGGCACGACGTCGTGCGCGAGGAGGCGCAGGTCAAGCGGCTGATCAACCGGGTCTCGGTGGAGGCGAGTTTCTTCAAGAAGCTCTCGCCGCTGGAGAACCTCTACTACGCGATCCGCCTCTACGGGATGGAGGGTCGCGCGACCAAGCCGGCGATCGTGCGCCTGCTGCGCGACCTCGGCATCGACGCCGACCGGCTCGACCGCCCGCTGGAGGAGATGTCGCGCGGGATGCAGCAGAAGGTGGCGATCGCCAGGGCCTTCCTGACCTCCCCGGTGCTGCTCCTGCTGGACGAGCCGACGACCGGGCTCGACCCGCGCTCCAAGCGCGACGTGCAGCGCTTCGTCCTCGACCTGCGCGACCGCCACGACGCGACGATCCTCCTGACGACGCACGACATGGAGGAGGCCGACGCGCTCTGCGAGCGCATCGCCATCCTCGACCGGGGCAAGATCGTGGTCGAGGCGACGCCGACCGAGTTGAAGCGCCTCGCCGCGACCCCCGCGCAGCCCCATCCCACGCTGGAAGACGCCTTTATGCACTTCACCGGCCACGCGGCCAGGGCGGCGGACGAGGCGGAGACGGAGATGTAGGCGGTAGGCGGTAGGCGGTAAGCGGTAGGGAAAGCGCTGGGGAGCGGGCGCCGGTCGAACGCGGCAGCGCTGATCGGGAGCCCACGGCTTCCTCGTCACCTCCTAACGCCTAACGCCTAACGCCTCGAAAGGAGGCCCTTGCTCAATCTCGGGGCGCGCAACTGGGCGCGCGAGGTCCGCTCGTCCTATGCGTTCGTGGAGCGGAACTGGAACCTGACGCGGCGGTACTGGGGCTGGGAGATCGCCTTCTTCATCTACCGCCTGGCGTCGTCGCTCTCGGTCGTCTACATCGGCAAGGCGCAGGGGGCCAGCGGGCGGGAGTTGATCGTCTTCCTGACGGTCGGCACGCTCGTCTGGGAATACCTCAGCGCGGTCTTCTCCAACATCGGCGAGATGATCCAGTGGGAACGCTGGGAGGGGACGATCGAGTACACGCTGATGGCGCCGATCCGCCGCACGACGCAGATGCTCGGCACGTCGGTCTTCGCCGTCCTCTACGGCCTGGTCCGCACGCTGCTCCTCTTCGGCGCGATCGCGCTCTTCTTCGACCTCGACCTGAGCCGCGCCGACTACTTCAGCGCGACGGTGGTGCTGCTGGCGGGGAGCCTCAGTTTCATCGGCATCGGCATCATGGCGAGCACGCTGCCGCTCCTCTTCACCGAGCGCGGCGGTCAGATGGTCTTCATCATCGGGTCGCTGCTGCTGCTCGTCTCGGGCGTCTACTACCCGATCACCGTGCTGCCGGGGTGGATGCAGGCGATCGCGAAGGTCTCGCCCGCGACCTACGTGCTGGACGGCACGCGCCAGAGCATCCTCCAGGGCGCGGGGTTACCGGCGCTCTGGGGCCACCTCGTCATCCTGCTGGTCATCGGCGTGGTGACAATCCCGTTCGGCGTCTGGTTCTTCATCCGCGTCGAGATCTACGCCAAGCGGACCGGGCGGCTGAAGCGGTCGGGGTAAGTGGCCCTCACCCACCCTCTGCTCCCCCTCCCTCTCCCAATGCTGGGAGAGGGAGGGGGAGCAGAGGGTCGGCAGTCGTGGTGTGCCGGTAAGGCTTGCGGCCGATGGCGCCCCAACCCGCGCAGGCGGGTTTCGCGGCGAGCGTGAGCGAGCCTCCAGCCGCGGTTTCAACCGCGGGCCAGGCTCGCCGGCACGTTCCCCTACGACGCCTTCTTGGCGGTGATCGCCAGGTCGAGGACGACGCCGTTCTCCGCCTTGACCAGCCCGGCGATGTCGGGCGGGTCGAAGCCGAAGTCGGTCATGTTGAACGTGGTGTGCGCCGTGCCGATGAAGGTGTCGCCGACGATCTTGCCGGTCGCGTCGAAGGTGACCTCCTTCGTCACCGTGCGCACCGTCAGGTCGCCGACGATCTTGAAGGTCAGCGTCTGGCCGTCGGTGTAGGGCGTGGTCGGCAGCCCTTCCAGGCGCTTGGCGACGAAGGTCGCGGTCGGGTACTTGCTCGATTCGAGGAAGCGCGAGCGGATCGTGTTGTCGCGCCGGCTCTGATCGGACGTCAGTTTGCTGAGGTCGACCGTGATCGGGCCGATGCTGCTCGCCGACGGGTTCGCGCGGTCGATGTAGATGTCGCCGGCGATCGTGTCGGTCGAGCCGACCGCGGTGTTGAAGCCCTTGCCGACGAGCGTCTCGTTGACATGATAGGTCGCCTTGGAGTCGGCCGGCACGATCGCGAAGCGCTGCGCGCCGGGCGCGATCGGCATCGCCATCTTCGTGCCCGGCGAGGCGGAGGCCGGGGCGGCGCCGGTCGGGCTGGTGGCGCTTGGCGCCGCCGCAGTCGCGGGCGCCGTGGCGGCCGAAGCGCTGGACGCGGCGGAGGTCGCCGGCGCCGTGGCCGCTGGGGCGGCTATCGTCGCCGTGGCCGGCGCGGTCGCGGCGGACTGCGCCGCGGTGGTCGCCGTGGGCTGCGCGCTGCCGCAGGCGGCGAGGAGGAACGCCCCCAGCAGGAGCATGACGGTCGCGATGAAGCCCCGATTGTGCGCGATCGAACGCAAGCGTCCCCTCCGCTCGTGCGAGTTGATAGTTGAGAGTCGGTAGTTGATAGAATCAGCCGGGAGGCACGCTCGCCGCCGTGCGCGACGCTGGCCGCTTACAACTGTCAACTGTCAACCATCAACCATCAACTCCCTCCATCCATACGCTCGGGTGACAATCGGCGGATGCATCGCGCCCGGCCGGCCGGGCGGCGCCCGTATCGTACCCGCGCAATATAGAGAACCTGTGAAGCGGCCCCGGCGTTCCCCGCCGTCGCTCAACCCTCGTCGAGCCAGAGCGGGTTGGTCAGCGCCAGGACGCGGTCGGTGGCGGCGACGAGTTGCGCCCGCGCGTAGGCGGCGCCCGCCGGCAGGGGGAACGCGATCTCCTGGTCGGCCGCGGTGATCGCCGCGGCGCCGGCGCAGCCGCGGTCGGTGACGAGCAGCAGCGCGGCGCCCGGCGCGCCGACGGCGCGCGCCCGCACGTCGCGACCGGCGCGCGCGAGGTAGAGTTGCGGGCCGGCCGGGCCCTCGGAGACGAAGCAGCGCCCGGCGCGCAGCGCGGCGAGGAGGCTGGCGGGCGTCGGTGGGCCGTCCACGTGGGCCCAGAGCGTCGGCCGGCCGAGCCGCGGCGTGAAGAGGGCGCGCGGGTCGGGCGCGCGCAGCCGGTGGGTGTCGCTGCCGCCGAGCGCGACGAGGCGTTCGCCCGCCCGCAGGCGCGCCTCCCAATAGGCCAGCGCGACCGCGTTGAGCGCCTCCCACGGCCCGTTCCAGACCTCGATCGCGTGGTGCCCGCGCACCTCGGGGTACTCCCAGGGCGGGCCGAAGGGCCGCGGGTGGTTCACGCTGACGAAGCCGCCCGCGGCGACCGCCTCGCGCATCGCCGCCGCGACCGCCTCCGGTTCTGGATCGCGGAAGTCGAACCAGCGGTCGGCGCCCCAGACGTTCCAGTGGCCGCGGTAGGTCGTCACCTCGACGCCGGGGATCAGCGCCGGGAGGCCGGCGGCGCCGCCCGCGGGCGTCTCCGGCGCGCGGTGGGCGCCGACGCTGTTGTGGTCGGTGATGCCGAGGAAGTCGAGCCCGGCCTCGGCGGCGGCGACCAGCAGTTCGGACGGCCAGGAGTCGCCGTCGGAGTAGAGGGTGTGGCTATGGAGGTCGCCGCGGACCCAGCCCGGCCCGGCCGCGGGCGGCAGGTGCGGCCGCGCGGGTGGGCCAGGGCGGAGGATCGTGCGCTCCTCGGGCGGCAGGCCGGGGTTGAACCAGATCGAGACGCGGTAGTCGAGCCCGCGCGGCCCGATCTTGTAGGGGCCGAGCAGCACCTGCCAGGTGCCGACGCCGGGCGGGCCCGGCTGGTAGGGCGGCGTCGCCCAGTCGCGATCGATCGTGAAGGCGTCCTTGTTGCTGCCGCTCCAGCCGCGGAAGCCGGGGCTGCCCGACGCGGCGCCGCGCTCATCGAAGAGCCCGATGTCGAGCGTGTTGCCGCCGACGAGCGTCGGGTCCGAGCCGATGCGGTCGCTGTAGGCGTAGGCGACGTGGAGTTGCCGCACGCCGGGTGGTACCGCGAACGGCAGGTGGACGTAGCGCCGCTCCTGCCCCGGCTCGAAGCGGCCGGGCAAGACGACGTCGGGCGGCGGGAGGGCGGCGGACATAGTGTCGCTCCAGTGCCTCCTTTGCGGGAGAATATACCACCCGGGTTGCGACCGTTCGCCCCGGCCGCGGCTCCAGCCGCCCGGCCCCGGGGCGCAACGACGACGGCCCTCTCTGTCGTCTGCCGTCTGCCTTCTCGTCCCGGCCGCCCGACCCACCCGAGGGAACCAGATCGCCCATTCACGGCGTATATCTCTTGAAACCGCGCCGCGAGCGGCCGCGGGTGGACGGACTTATGGAAAATCGCCGCGGCAACCTGATATACTCGTGGCGTGGCGCCGCCGGACCGAGATGGGGTCATCCGCCGGGGGCGCGACTATCCGCGCCGCCTAGACTGCAGCACGGAACGACAGTCGCCCGGCCGGCCGGCGCGGGCGCTCTCCTTCGCGTTACTCCTAACCGCCAGCGTGTCCCGACCGCCGGACTGCCGCCGTCGCAGCGAAGAGAGGAGACTCATGGAGGTCGCTCGTACCATCGCCAACCGCGTCAGCGCCAACGTCGAGACGGTCATCGTCGGGAAGAGCCGCGAGGTGCGCCTGGTCCTGGTCGCCCTCCTCTGCCAGGGGCACGTCCTGATCGAAGACGTGCCGGGCGTCGGGAAGACCGTGCTGGCCAAGGCGATCGCGCGGAGCATCGGCTGCACCTTCCGCCGCATCCAGTTCACCCCCGACCTGCTGCCGTCCGACGTGACCGGCGTGAGCGTGTACAACCAGGGTAACGGCGCCTTCGAGTACCGCCCCGGCCCGGTGATGGCCCAGATCGTCCTGGCCGACGAGATCAACCGCGCGACCCCCAAGACGCAGTCGGCGCTGCTCGAATCGATGGAGGAGCAGCAGGTCACGGTCGACGGCGTGACCTACCCCCTGCCGCAGCCCTTCATCGTCCTGGCGACCGAGAACCCGATCGAGTACGAGGGCACCTTCCCCCTGCCCGAAGCGCAACTCGACCGCTTCCTCCTGCGCCTGTCGCTCGGCTACCCCGACCACGCCAGCGAGATCGACATCCTCGACCGCCAGCGCCACACCCACCCGCTCGACACGCTGGAGCAGGTCGTCACGATCGAGGAGTTGATCGCGGCGCAGGCTGAGATCAAGCAGATCCATGTCGAGCGCCTGATCGGCGAGTACATCGTCTCGCTGGTCGAGGCCAGCCGCGACCACGATGACATCTACCTCGGCGCCAGCCCGCGCGGCTCGCTCGCCCTCTACAACAGCGCGCGCGCCTGGGCCGCGCTCGGCGGGCGCGAGTTCGTCATCCCCGACGACATCAAGGACCTGGCCGAGCCCTGCCTGGCCCACCGCCTCATCATCAGCCCGGCCGCGCGGATGAAGAACATCGACAGCCGCATGGTCGTCCGCGAACTCTTGACCAGCGTGCCGGTGCCAGGCGCGCACGCCGCGACGCCGAGCCCGGACGGCGGGGTCGGCCAGCGCGGCGGCATCCTGCGCGGGCGGCGCACCGTGTCGTGAAAGAGTCGGAGCGCCTCAACTGGCTGAAGGTCGCGGCCTTCGCGCTGGTGATCCTGGTCCTGGCGCAGATCAACAACTGGCGTCTGCTGGATCGCCTCTTCCTCGCCCTGGTCGTCCTGCTCGTCGTCGCCTGGGTCTGGAGCCGGGTCAGCCTGCGCGACCTGCGGGTGACGCGCGAGACCCGCGCCGACCGCGCGCAGGTCGGGCAGGAGATCAGCGAGCGGCTGCGCGTCGAGAACCTGTCGCGCTGGGGCAAGTTGTGGATCGAGGTGCAGGACTACTCCACCGCGCCCGGCCACGACGCCTCCCACGTCGTCAGCCTGCTGCCCCACGGCAGCGCCCGCTGGCACGCCCGCTCGGTCTGCACCCGGCGCGGGCGCTACACCATCGGCCCACTGGCGCTGCGCGGCGGCGACCCTTTCGGCCTCTTCCCGCGGCAGCAACTGATCCCCGAGACGCACGAGCTCCTGATCTACCCCGCCACGGTCGACGTCTCGTCCTTCGCCCTGCCGGTCGGTGAGTTGCCGGGCGGCAGCAACACGCAGGGACGGACGATGCAGGTCACGCCGAACGCGGCGGGCCTGCGCGACTACCAGCCGGGCGACTCCTTCAACCGGATCAGTTGGAAGACGACGGCGCGCGCCGGCAAACTGATGGTCAAGGAGTTCGAGCTGGACCCGACGGCGGACATCTGGATCGTGCTCGACATGGACGCGCGCGGGCACGTCCGCGGCCTGCTGCCGACGCGCGAGGACGACATCCCGCTGGCCCAACTGCTGATGAACTCGACCGAGGAGTACGCCGTAACCGTGGCGGCGTCGGTGGCGCGGCACTTCCTCAATCAGAACCGCACCGTGGGGCTGATCGCCGCGGGCCAGCGCCGCGAGGTCATTCCGACCGACCGCGGCGCCCGCCAACTGATGAAGATCCTCGAGGCGCTGGCCGTGCTCCACGCCGAGGGGCGCCAGCCGCTCTCGGAGTTGCTGACGGCGGAGGCGACGCGCTTCGGCCGCCACAGCACGCTGCTGATCGTCACGCCCTCGACCGACGAGACGCTGGTGCAGGCGCTGGTGGGGTTAGTTGCGCGCGGCGTCAAGGTGGTGACGGTGATCGTCGAGCCGAGCACCTTCGGCGCGGCGGAGAGTTCGATCATGCTCGTCGGCGGGCTGGCGGCGATCGGCGTGCCGACCTACCTGGTCAAGCGCGGCGAGGACATCGGCCGCGCGCTCGCTTACAGCAGCGCCGGCCCGGCGGGGCGGCGGTGATCGTGGGGCGTAGGGCGCGGGGCGCGGGCCGTAACTCGCGGTGGTGCCGAGGCGCGACGTCCCGCCGCTCGTCTTTACGCCCCACGCCCCACGGCCAACGGCCCATGGTTTCACGGCCAACGGCCCACGCCCCAC
>DASSSV010000387.1:0-6752 GCA_035708265.1 Thermomicrobiales bacterium
CCCGAGCGCCGGCGCGCCTACCTGATCGCGATCCGCTGGATCGAGCAGCAGTACGGCCTCAAACCGGCCGCGGTCGAGGCCGAGGAGGAGCGATGATCCGCAATCCCTTCCGTATGCGCCACCCGCGCTTCACGGTACAACTGGCCATCCTCCAGGACGGCTCTCCCGTCGTCTATGTCCCGCTCTCCGCGCTCTCGCTCTCGGCTCCCGCCAGAGAGAAAGAAGGGCTCGCCACGGTCATCGCCTTCTTCGAGGCGTGCCGCAGACTGGGGGAGCGGTGGTGAACCCGCTCACCGGCGCGGTGCTGGCGGCCGAGATCCGCGCGCTACTGGCGTGCGAGATCTCCTGGGAGGACTTCTGGGACTGGATGCGCGACGCCATGCTACGGCCGCACGCGCCCGATGTGCGCCCGCTCTACTGGCAACTCATCGGTCGCACCGACGAATATGATCGCGGCGATTGGACCGATGAGCAGTTGGCCACCTTCCTGCGCGACATCGTCGCGCGCTCGGCGGCGCTGGGAGATCAATGAGCGAGAAGCGGCAGCCCATCTATGTCGAGCAGATGCTGGAGCCGGTCGGCTACACCGACACCATGGGCCACTTCATCCGTCTCGTCCGCGAGGCCGACGCGCTGGCCGCCGCGCGCGAGAAGGCGCTCGAAGGCCCCACGCGCGAGTGCCCGATCTGCCAGGGTTCCGGCTACATCACCGAGGACACCTACGACGAGCAGGGCGAGATGATCGACTGGGACGACTATCCCTGCTGGCGCTGCGACGGCATCGGCCATATCCCGGAGGCCGAACCCGATGAGCCGGAGTGACCGCAGCAGCTGGACGACCATCCGCATGGACCAGTATCTCGATCCGCTACTACGCCCCGCGAAGATCGAGCCGCGCCCCGACCTAGAGCAGCATCTACTCGACATCGGCGGCATCGACGCCTGGTTGGAAGAGAGGACCAATCCGATCTACAAATGGGCCGAGGAGCGGCTCGCGCGCCTCAATGCCGAACTGGAGGAACACCCCGATATGCTGGAGCGCGCGCGGGCGGATCTGGCGGCGGCGGAGCGCGAGCGCCACCTACTCTGGCCCGACGACTATCTATTCCCGGAGGAGGATCATGGCGAACGCTGAGGCGACCGTCAATATCCGGCTCATGGATCTACCCGAGGTCAAGAAGGCGCTGGACGACGCCGAGGGCGCGCTGCGGGCCGTCGGCCGCGATCTCGAGCGCATGGCCCGGGCGATCCACGACGCCGAGTTCGCCGCCGACGGCGCGTGCCCGTTCTGCACCCGCTACGACGGCCACGCCCCCGACTGCGTGACGTACCTCGCGAAGTTCGTCCTGAAGGCCCGACTTTCTACGTAGAAAGTCCGGCGCTTGACGCCGCCGCCGCCGGGGGCGTAGAATAGCCACAATTCATCGGGGCAGCACCCGTTGTCCAGCTCCCGCGTGGCGGGACCGGGTGCCAACCACCGCAAGGCCACCAGGGCGTCGATCAGCCCCCGTGGCCGAGCGGTGGTTTTTTCATTGCGACTTCGCGCAATGCAGGTGTGCCTGGAGGAGGCCGTGCCCTACTCGCCGGACGACAAGAACCTGCCGCCCAACGTCAAGAAGATGCCGCTGTCGGATCGCACCAAGTGGTGCAACACCTGGAACGGCGTCTACGACAACTGCACCAAGCAGGGCGGTTCGACCAAGACCTGCGAGCGGCGCGCCTTCAAGCTCGCCAACGGCACCTTCACCGCCCACCCCAAGCGCACCAAGAAGGATCCCGCGAAGAAGCCGGCCGCGCGCGCCTTCCATGCCGCCTGCAACTCCGCCTGGGCGATCACCGAGGAGATGCTCGCCACCATCCTCGACGTCGCCCGCCGCGACAACCCCGACCCCGTGGCCGTGGCGCTCGAACTCGGCCGCCCGCTGGCGGGCGCGCGCCGCGCCGAGGCGCGCGGCCCGGTCGCGGTCCTGCCGGTGGACGGCCCGATCTTCCGCCACGCCAACCTCTTCTCCGAACTCTCCGGCGGCACCTCCGTCGAGAGCCTGGCGCTCGACCTCACCACCGCCCTCCGGGATCCGGCCATCGGCGCGATCTGCGTGGCCGTGGATTCGCCGGGCGGCGAGGTCAACGGCGTCCACGAACTGGCCGCCGCGATCCGCGCCGCCAGCGCCGTCAAGCCGACCGTCGCCTACATCTCGCACCTCGGCGCCTCGGCCGCCTACTGGCTGGCCGCCGCCTGCCCCGAGGTCGTCTGCGACGCCACCGCGCAGGTCGGCAACATCGGCGTGATCGCCACCCTCCGCGGCGACGCGCCGCCGAAGGACGGCGAGGCCAAGCGGTACACCTTCGTCAGCAGCCAGTCGCCCAAGAAGCGCCCCGACCCCGAGAGCGACGAGGGCCGCGCGCTGCTCCAGGCCAACGTGGACGCGCTCGCCAACGTCTTCCTCGCGCAGGTGGCCGACTTCCGGGGCGTGGACGCCGCCGAAGCCTCCGACCGCTTCGGCCAGGGCGCGGTCTTCGTCGGCGCCGACGCCGTGGCCGCCGGCCTCTGCGACCGCCTCGGCTCCTTCGAGGGCGTGATCGCCGACCTCACCGCGCGCGTCGCCCAGCCGGGGCTCGCCACCCCGCTCGACCCGCAGCCCCGCCCGCTCAGGCCCGTGCCCCAGCCGGCGCGGGAGGCGGCGGCGGCGGCGCACGCCGACAACCGACAGGTCGTCCGGGCCATCTTGCGCCAGTACGGCGTGAGCGCGGATGCCCCCGCCGGCGGGGGCGAGGCCATCCAGATCGACGGCCAGGGCCTCGACCCGGTCGCGGTCACCACATTCGGCCAGGGCCTCGACCCGGTCGCGGTCACCACATTCGGCCACGGCGCCCTCGCCAACGGCGCCCTCGCCAACGGCAACCTCGACATTGCACCCACACCCAGCGCGACGACGGGCGGCATCGTGATCGGCTCGACCTCCACCCCGACCTTCGCCCCGGCGATCGCCCCGGTGCCGTCCCCGAATCCTCCGGCATCCCCCTCCCCGGATCTCGCCGCAGCCCTCGAGGCGGCACGCATCGCCGCCTACCGATCCGCCACGCACGGCCGGGGCGCTGACGCCGCCGCCCCGACCGCCCCCGGCCGTCCTCCGGCCATCGACGCGGCGCCGGGCACCCGCCAGCGGCGGGTGAGGACAGAAGGAGCAGCCATGGAGCCCACGTCCGTGCTCGAACAGGCCCTGGCCGCGCTCGCGGAGCAGGGCCAGGACGACCTGGCCGACGCCCTGCGGGACGCCGCCGCCGCCCAGGACGCCGAGTTGGCCGAGGCCAGGGAGCGCGAGCGCGCCGCCGCCGCCATGCAGGGCGCGCTGGAGCACCAGGTCAACAGCCTGGAGTCCTCGGTCAAGGCGATCCAGGCCGACAGCCGCCGCGAGCGGTTCAAGGCCGAGGTCCTCGGCCTCACCACCGACGGCCTGCGCTGGCCGGGCGAGGTCGAGGCCAACGTCGGCATGCTGGAGACGATGGCCGACGCCTTCGGCGAGGACTCGGAGCAGTTCGCATCCTACCGCGAGCAGCAGCGCCGCCACGCCGCCCTGCTGCGCGAGTCGGTCGCGCTCCAGGAACTCGGCTCGGCCGGGCGCGGCAAGCGCCCCGAGGCGCCGCGCCGCGCCGAGGGTCGCCGGGGCCCGGAGATCCCGACCACGCCGGTCCAGGAGCGCGTCAACGCCGCCGTGGAGCAGTTGCGCGCCGCGCAGCCGACGCTCTCCTTCGCCGCGGCCGTCGGGCGCGTGCTGAAGGCCGACCCGCAACTCAAGGACGCCTACTACGCGGAGATGGGCGTCGGGCGCGGCTTCAACAACGCCGCAGGAGGGCGCTAGCGATGGCCTACGAGCAGATCGACCCGGGGGACATGCGGACCTACAAGGCCAACGTGGACCTCTCGGCCGACCAGTACCGCTTCGTCGCGATCGTCGCCACCGACTCGGTCCCGCCGCTCTGCGGCCTGCCGAGCGCGGGCGGCGGCGTCGCCGGCGTCTTGCAGAACGCGCCGTCCACCGGCCTCGCGGCCACCGTGGCGGCGGGCGGCATCTCCAAGGTCTACGCCGGCGCGGCCATCGCGGCGGGCGACTACGTCGCCGCCGGCGCCGACGGCCGCGCCCTCACCGCCACGACCGGCCAGGAGCGCGTCGGCCGCGCCCTCCGGGCGGCGTCGGGCGCCGGCATCGTCATCCCCGTCGACCTCGACGCGCCGGGCCTCGGCAAGGCGTAAGGGACAGAGAGGGAGTACGCAATGAACCCGTTGGGGAGCGATCTCTTCGTCAACATCCCCCTGTTCCTGGTGCAGACCGCCTTCCTGGAGGGCGCGCAGGGGGAATTCATCGCGGACCAGGTGTTTCCCACCATCCCCGTGCAGCGGAAGGTGGCGAACTACTACACCTTCGACCAGGACTCGTGGTATCGCGCCGAGGCCGCCGAGCGCGCGCCCTCGACGCCGTCCATCGGCGGCGGCTGGGGGGTCAGCACCTCGGCCCTCTACAACTGCCGCGTCTACGCCATCCACAAGGACGTCGACTACCAGACGCGCGCCGAGCAGGAGGCCAACGGCCTCTTCGACATCGACGACGTCTCGACCATCTGGGTCACGCGGCAACTGCTGTTGAAGCGCGAACTGCTCTGGGCGGCGACCTACTTCACGACCGGCGTCTGGACGAACAACATGACCGGCGTCACCGCCTCGCCCGCCGCCGGGCAATTCATCCAGTGGGACCAGGCGTCCTCGACCCCGATCGACGACGTGACGCTCCAGGTCGAGAACATGCGCGAGGCGACCGGCCTCACGCCAAACACCCTGGTCCTGCCGCCGCGCGTCAAGCGCGCCCTGCGCCGCAACCCGCAGATCCTCGACGCCGCCAAGAGCATCGCGCCCTACACCGGCGAGTCGCAGGTGACGGACGCGCTGCTGGCCGAACTCTTCGAGGTCGACCGCATCCTGGTCCCGACCGGCATCGTCAACACCGCCGCCGAGGGCGCGGCCCGCGCGATGGCACCGATCTACGGCCGCCACGCGCTGCTGGTCCACACGCCGCCCGACGGCCAGGCCGGCCTGCAAACGCCCAGCGGGGGCTACACGTTCACCTGGAACGGCTACCTGGAGGACGGCGGCCTCGCCGGCAACCGGATCGTCACGTTCCCGCTGAACGAGATCAAGTCCGACCGTATCGAGGGCGAGATGGCGTTCGACATGCGCCTGACCGCGCCCGACCTGGGCGTGTTCTGGAACCAGGCGATAGCCTAGAGACGGTGGAGGGAATGCCGTGAGCGTCTACGGGGGCTCCACCAAGACCCATATCGAGCGGATGGCCGGCGACCGGCTGCGCTATGCGGTCAACCGCGCCTTCTCCTACGACGGCGTGCGCTATGAGCCGGGCGACCTGCTGCCGGCCGGCGTGGACGGCCACAAGGCCGAGGTGCTGGCGCGCACCGGCTTCGTCAACCGCGTCCTGCCGGTCGCGTCGGGCAACCTGCGCGAGGCGCCGCCGAGCGCGGGCGACCCCGGCCCGCGCGCCGCCGGCGAGGCCGACGCGGGCGAGGAGCGGCCGCCCACGCCGCCCGACTCGCGGCAGCCCGAGCCGGGCGACGCGGCCGAGGACGAGGACGAGGAGCCGGCGCCCCGCCAGCGGGCGCGGAGAGGGAGGTAGACCATGCCCCGCACCGACAGCCGAGCCGAGGACGATCCCCGGGCCGAGGCCGACGAGACGGCCGCCGAGGCGCGCGCGGCCGAGGAGACCCCCGAGGCGGCGGCGGCGGCGTTCGACGAGCGCGGCCACCTGGACGTCGTCGACCACGCCGACCGCAACGGCGTCGTCTACGGCACCGTGCTCCCGGCCCGCGTGGTCGAGGCGCCGCGCGACCCCGACGACGACGGCGGCCGCGCCCGCCGCGCGGCCATGCTGCGCGAATTGCGCGCGGGGATGGACGAGGAGGACCAGCCGGTCGCCCACCCCACGCTCCGCCACCCCTCCGCCTTCCGCGGCCTGAGCCGCCAGCAGGTCGAGGCCATCTCCGGCCCCGGCCACGACCGCGAGGTCGCGCTGGCGCTCTGGGAGGAGGCCAACGAAGCCCACCTGGACGAGCACGGCCGCCCGCCCGAGGAGGGCGCCGCCGCCGCCGAGGGCGCGTCGGACGACGAGGGCGAGGCGAAGGAGTAGGCGTTGAGCTGGTCGCCGCCGACCAACCCGGCCACCGTGAGGCAGGACGCGATCCGCGTCCTGGTCGGGGACGTGCTGGCGAGCGACGAGCAGATCCAGGACGAGCAACTGGCCTACTTCCTGGCGCGCTACCCCGACGACGACTACCAGTGCGCGTCCTTCGTGGCCGGGGCCATCGCCGGGCGCTACGCGCGCCAGATGGACAGCGGCGTCGGGCCGGCCAAGGTCAACTTCGAGAAGCGCATGCAGCACTTCCTCGGGCTGGCCCAGTACCTGTGGAACGTCTGGCAGGGGCTGCCGCCCGACGGCTCGGCCGCCGGCGGTGTCGGGGCGCTCGACGCGGCCGCCCTCATCGCCGCCACCGACCAGAGCGAGGTCGCCGCGGTCGAGCCCTTCTTCACCAGGGCGTGGCCGCCGTGAGCATGACGCGCGCCGACGTGGACGCCGTGCTGGCGACGACCGGGCAGACCTGCACGATCCAGCGCCAGCCGATCGTGGGGTCCGACGCCTACGGCGAGGACACCCAGGGCGACTGGGCCGACCTCTACGTCGGCATCGCCT
>DASSSV010000388.1:0-12541 GCA_035708265.1 Thermomicrobiales bacterium
CGACCCCGCCGCGCTCGCCGCGGTGACCGCCGCCAACCGCCGCGCCGTCGCGGCCCACCTGGCCTTGCATGACCTCCCCGCCGAGCTGGCGCGCGCCGTCCTGCCCGCACCCGTCGCCGCACCGCTGCCGGGATGAGCGGCGCGGTCAGATCGTCAGGCCATCGCATTCTCCTGGGCGCGCGCCGGCGGCTCCGCCACATCGCCGCCCTCCCAGGCGCCGGCGCCGTGCTCGGAGGAGAGGAGATCCCAGACGCCGGCCAGCAGCGTCAGGAACGCCGACGCGACGTGCCCGACGAACTCGAACTGCCCGCGCTCGCCCTGGCGGATCAGCCCGGCCGCCTGGAGGGTGTTGAGGTGGTGGTACGCCTGCCCGGTCGAGGTCAGCCCCAGCCGCTCGATCAGCGCGGCGGCCGGCGCGGGCCGTTCGAGGATTTCCTTCAGGAGCGCCAGCCGCTGCCGGTGCCCCAGCGCGGCCAGCACCCGCGCGACCATCGCCGTGTCCTGCCCGAGCAGTTCTTCGGCCATCTTCTCCTGCTTCCAGCGGTACTCGCGGCCGTCCGAGCCGGTGTAACACCCGGCGTAGGTCGCCAGGCCGCTCGCGCCGAGTTTATCCGCCCGCTCCGCCAGGTGCGCGGTCGCCCGCCAGAGCGCCTCGCGCGGGAACTTCCGCTGTCCGGCCGGCGAGCCAGTCGCGCCGCCTCCCCCTTGTGCACTCGCGGCGCCACCGGCGGCCATGCCAACCTGCCGGGCGAGCGCCCGCACCTCGTCGCGCAAGGTATCGAGTTCCGCTCGGATGTCTTCGCTCACGTCCCACCTCCGATATTCCGGAATTACGGATCATCATAGACCCGAGACGTCAGCCTTTCAACCTCCCATCAGGACGTCTCATGGACGGCCGGTCCCGGCAAGCGTGGTCGGATGTAAGCTTGCATGGACGCGCTCTCCGTAGCGCGCGTTGTGCTGCTATCATCGTCGCGGCAAGCGGGATGAGAAAGATGGGGCTCATGGTCAAAACGATGTCCGCGCGCGACGTCCGCGCCAAGTTCGCCGGCCTCCTGGACGCGGTCTCCTCCACTGGGGAGCCGGTGATCGCGGAGAAGCGGGGTAAACCGGCCGCGGTCTTCATCAGCCCGGAGGAGTTTGTGCGCTATCGGCAGCAGATGGTAGAACGCGCCTGGGCTACCATCGAGTGCCTGCAAGAGCGCAACGCCGACAAGGATCCCGAGGAAGTGTTGCGCGATGTAACGGCCGAGGTCGAGGCGGTGCGCCAGGGGATGTATGACGCGCAGCGCACCCATTAAACCAAGCCAAGGCGGAACCCGCAGGATGGACCGGCGTGGGCTGCCGAGGAGGAATGCACACGGCAGCAGGCTGGGCTGGCCGAGCGCCGCTTCGGGCGCACACTCAGCCACAGGAACTGCCCGAACGACCTGCACCGGTTTCGGGCCAGAGGCTCACGCCGCCCGCCACCGTGCTCGACCGTGATCGTCCCCGAACGTCCGGCCCCCAGTGCGCGGCTCCTGGACCACCTCCGGCGTAGGCACGGCCTGGCGTGGGCTGGCGACCCGGTCGATCTGGGTGGCTCCTCGAGCCTCAATCTCCTGGTCCGCGATCGCGGCGGCGATGTCGTGGTGCGGGTCCACCGCGCTTGGCTGGAGCCCGCCCGGCTCACCGCCATCCAGGCCGTGCGCTCGGCGCTGCGCGAGGCCGAGCTCCCAGTGGCGGAGACCATCCCGGCGCTCGACGGGTCCCCCTGGACGGCGTTGGGCAAGCAGCTCGTGGAAGTGGAGCGCTACGTGCCGGGCGAGGCGATGAACTCGTGGCCACGCCTGCTGACCGGTATGCGGATGCTCGGGCGCCTGCACGGCGCGCTGGCCGGTATCCCGGCCGAGCCGGCGGCCCGCACGCCCCCGACCGCCAACCAGATCGACGCCGGCGAGGCCCTGCCCTCAGTCCGGTGCGCCACCTCGGTCATCAGGAGCTGGGCCCGGTCCGGCGACGAGTGGGCGGCTGCTGACAAGACCGAGGCGCTGGCCGAGCAGCTCGAGACGGCCCGGCGCCCGCTGGACGGGCGGCTGCCTCGCCAGCTGGTCCACGGTGACTTCTGGGACAACAACGTGCTGTTCGACGCCGATTCCATCGTCGGCATCCTGGACCTCGACTTCCTGGCCGAGCGCGAGCGGATCGACGACATCGCCCTCATCCTCTACTACACGAACTCCGGCAGCGCCCTGCCTCGCGACGCCACGCTGGGCGAGCGGCGGCGTCGCCTTCGAGAACTGGTGGACGCCTACGACAGCGGCCTCAGCGCCCGGCTAAGCGCAGTCGAGCGAGCGGCGCTCCCGCTGGCCTTGGCCCGCGTTGTGCTCAGCTACACGCGGCACCTGCTGCAGCGGGCGCAGGAGGCGGATCAGCGCGCCGTGCAGGCCGCCTGGTCGGTTGACCTCGACTGGTCGTTGGCGATCGTCCGCGACCTCGGTCGTTGGCAGGAAGCATTCACCTGACTGAGTGGGTGAGCCGGATGGGTCCCTTCAGCTATCTCCCTCCATGCAGATCCCAGCCTGGCCCTGGTTTAGGGCCGTTGTCGACACGAATCCGGTGGTCAGCGCCCTCACCTTCAAGCGAGGCACGCCGCACGCCTTGCTCGTGGCCTGGTACAGCGGCGCTTTCCAACTGCTCGTGTCTCCCCGCGTCCGCGCAGATCGTGACCGCGCGGGCGTTCCTCGACATCATCCAGAGCGCCGGATAGCGCCGGACGAGAGGAGGCGCGGCGGATGTCCCTCGACGGCTATCTGCGCTCGGCGCCGAAGGCTGAGCTGCACGTCCACCTGGAGGGGGCGATCGCGCCGGCGACGCTCCTGCGGCTCGCCGCGCGCAACGGCGTAGACCTGCCCGCGACGACCGAGGCGGGGCTGCGCGCGCTCTGCGCCGGGCCCTACCGCGACTTCGCCCACTTCGTCGGGCTCTTCGTCGCGGCCTGCCGCTGCCTGCGCACGGCGGAGGACTACGCGGAGGTCGTCGAGGAGTTCGGGCGCGAGATGGCCCGGCAGAACTGCCGCTACGCCGAGATCACCTTCTCGCCGAGCACGCACCACGTCCTCGGCGTGCCGCACGACGTCTATTTCGCCGGACTGACGCGCGGCCGGGCGCGGGCGCGGGCGAACTCCGGCGTCGAGATCAACTGGATCTTCAACATCGTGCGGCGCTGGGACGATCCGACGCGCACCATGCCGATGGCCGACTACGCGACGGCCGCGGCGATCGAGGGGAAGGACGACGGCGTCGTGGCGCTCGGGCTCGGCGGCACCGAGGTCGGCGGCCCGCCCGAGCCCTTCGCCCCCTGGTTCGACCGCGCCCGAGCGGCCGGGCTCCACAGCGCGCCGCACGCCGGCGAGACGGCCGGCCCGGCGAACGTCTGGGGCGCACTGCGGGCGCTCGGCGCGGAGCGGATCGGCCACGGCGTCCGGGCGATCGAGGACCCGGCGCTGGTGGCCGAACTGGCGGCGCGGCGTATCCCGCTGGAGATCTCGCCGACGAGCAACGTCCGCCTCGGCGTCTACCCCGACTACGCCGCGCACCCGCTGCCTCGGCTCCGCGCGGCCGGCGTCGTCGTGACCGTCAACTCCGACGACCCGCCCCTCTTCGACACGACGCTCGGCGACGAGGTCGCGCTCCTGGCCGGGCCCTTCGGCCTCGACGTCGCCGCCTGCGACGAGATCCTGCTCGCCGCCGTGCGCCACAGCTTCCTCCCCGCCGAGCGCCGCGCCACGCTCGAAGCCGCGTTCAGGGCGGAGCTGGCGGCGCTGAAGCGCGTCCACCTGGCGAACGCTTGATCGTGGGCCGTGGGGGTAGGCCGTGGGCCGTACTGAGCGTGACGGTTAGGCCCGTGTGTTAGCAACGCAAAGCCGTCACGCCCTACGGCTCACGCCCCACGGCCCACGGCGCTACGGCTTCCCGGGCGCCGGGGTGCCCGGCGGGCCCGGGAGCGGCCGGGCGTTGAGCATTTTGTCGACCATCGCTGGGAGGTTGCCGGAGAGTTGGTCGGCCTCGGCCTGCGTCAGTGCCCCGCGCTTCACGGCGTCGGCGATCTGGTTCCGACCGGCGGTCAGCATCGCGTCCCGGATCTGCCGGGTCGTGATGCCCTTGGCCCGCGCCAGGTCGGCGATCGACTGCCCGCTCGCCATCTCGCGCTTCATGAACGCCGGGTCGACACCGAGCGTCGCGGCGGCGGCATCCCATGTCGCCTGCTGGACCGCCTGCTCGGCCGTCTCGGCGGGCGTGTTGGGCTGGCAGCGCGGCGCACCGGCCGGGGCCGGCGTCCCCTTCGGCTGCGTGTTGACGGTCGTGACCTTGTTGGTCACGGGGACGACGAGGCCGTTGTAGGTGTCGTCGGCCTGCGCCCGGGTGAGCTGGCCGCCCCGCACGGCATCATCGAGCGACGCCCGTCCGGCGGCCAGCATCCGGTCCTTGACCTGCTGGATGGAAAGGCCCTTCGCCTGCGCGAGAACGGCCACGGACTTGCCGGCGTCGAGTCGCTGCGTCAACTGGTCGCGCGTCAGGCCGAGCGCCGACGCCGCGGCGTCCCACGCCGCCTGTTCGGCCGCCCGCTCGGGCGGCGTCATCGTCTGCGGGTCGAGCCCCTGCTTGCGCTGGTCCGGCGCCGGTGTGCCCGCCGCCGGCGAGTTCGCCGCGGCGGGGATCGTGAGCTTATCGGTCATCGGGACGAGCGCGTCAGTGTAGTAGGCATCCGCCTCGGCCTGGGTGAGCTCGTTATTCTTCACCGACGTGTCGAGCGATGCCCGCCCAGCCGCGAGCATGGCGTCCTTGACCTGCTGCACCGCCACACCCTTCGCCCGCGCGAGGTCGGCCAGCGTCTTCCCGCTCGCGAATTCCTGCTTCAGTTGGGCGGGCATCAGGCCGAGCGCGGCCGCCGCGGCCCCCAACGCCGCCTGCTGCGCCGCGTCCTGCTGCGCGGCCGTCGGCGGCGAGGTCTTGCAGTCCTGGCCGGCGGCCGGCACGGGCGTCCCGCTCGCGGCCGGTTGCGCGGCGGGCCCGGCCGGCACCGCCTGTCCCATCAGAGCCGGCGCCCCACCGGCATTGGCCCGGCCGAGCCGCCCACCCGCCGACGCCACCAGCGCGACGGCCGCGACCAGCGCCAGCAGCAGCAGGCCGAGCGCCAGCCCCTTCGCGATTCTCCACATCGTCGCCATCGTCCACACCTTTCGCATCATGCTCTCGTCGCTCGCGCTGCGCTCATCGCTCGTGCTGCCTGGCATCACCCCCTTTCGGTGGACGTCGCGCCCCCGATCTCCGGTCACTGGCTCGGCAGGAGCGGCGGCATCGGCGGGGGATTCGTCGCGTAGAGCCAGTCGTGGAAGAACGCGGTGAGGTCCTGGCCGCTGACCGCGCTGGCGACCCGGATGAAGTCGGCGGTGGTCGCGTTCCCCTGGCGGTAGCGGTCGGCGTAGGTGCGCAGGATCGTGAAGAACGTGGCGTCGCCGACGCGCACGCGGAGCGCCTGCAGGGTCATCGCGCCGCGCGCGTAGACGCTCTGCGCGAAGAGGTCGTCGCGCGGCGGCGCGGCCGGGGCGGACGAGCGCGCCATCTCCTGGTAGCTCCGGGCGTCCGCCGAACCCGGCCGGACACCCAGGAGCCCGAGGGCGCGCGCGCTCGTCACCTGGTCGGCCGAGGTCAGCCCCATCGCCCGCACGATCTCCGCGTCGGAGACCGGGTGGCCGTCGGGCTGGAAGAGCTCGCGCACGATCGCCAGCACCTGCTGCGGGGGCATCGTGGGCTGCTCCAGCAGCGCGGCGTACTCCGGCGCGTTGAGGATGTAGCCGTACTGCGAGCGCATCAGCCCTTCGAGGAAGTCACGATCCTGGACGTGCTCCAGCCAGAGCCAGCTCAGGTAGGTGGCGAAGCCCTCGTTGAGCCAGATGTCGCCCCAATCGTCGAGGCTGACGCTGTCGCCGAACCACTGGTGGGCCAGCTCGTGGGCGATGCCCTCCTGTGCGGTGTGCGGCTCCAGCCCGACGAGCGACCGGCTGAAGACCGGGCGCGTCTGCGTCTCCAGCGACCACCTGAAATCGGCGTCGACGAGGATGTCGCCGTAGGTCGTGAAGGGGTAGGGGCCGAGGATGCTCGCGAAGTAGGCGAGCAACCGTGGCTGGTCCGCGAGGACCGCCTGCGCCCGCGCCGCGAGGTCGGGGGGCGCGTAGATGAGGATCGGCAGGCCGTCGGGCCCGGTCTGGCGCAGCTCGGTGAAGCGCCCGACGGCGACGGTCGCCAGGTAGCTCGCCATCGGCGCCTGCTCTTCCCAGACGTAGGTCGTCGTGCCGCCGTGCGGGATCGTCTCGCTGCGGACGCCGTTCGCGACCGCCAGGTCGGGGTCGGGGACGGTCAGACGGAAGGTGTAGGTCGCCTTGTCGCGCGGGTGGTCGTTGACCGGGAACCAGCCGGCCGCGCCGTCCGGCTCGCTCGTCACGTAGACGCTCGCGCCGGCCTGGTGCCAGCCGCCGTCGCCGCCCGGCGTGGTGTCCACCGTCGTCGGCGTGCCGCTGTAGGTGACGGCGGTCGTGAAGCGCTGCCCGGCGCGCGGCGCACGCGGCGGCGTGATGGTGAGCTTGCGGCCCTGCCGGCCGTAAGTCGCCGCCGCGCCGTCGACCGTCAGCGCGCCGATCTGGAAGCCGATGAAATCGAGCGAGAACCCGTTCAGGTCCTGCGTCGCGGTCGCGTCCATCGTCACCGTCCCGCTGACGGTGTTCCGCTGCGGATCGATCGCCAGGTCGAGCGTGTAGTGGTCGGCGTCGTAGCCGCGATCCCCGAGGTCGGGGAAGAGGCTGTCGGCCGCGGGCGTCGGCGCGGGCGTCTCCGCCGCGCGCCGTGGCGCCGGCCCACAGCCGACGCCGAGCAGCGCCACGAGGAGCAGGACGCAAACCGCCCGTGGGGCGCCCGTGGCAGATGTCCGTCGGTTCACGAGTCCCCCTCGTCACTCGTCACTCGTCACCCGTCCCTCATCGCTCATCGCTCACGACTCAACTCTGGCACGCGAACGTGACGCGGGGATGACACGGCGCCGGGCGCGCGGCCGTCATCGCGCTGTCATCTGCGCGTCACGTCGGTGTGCTTTAATCGGCGCACGCGGGAGGTTGCGCGCGGGATTGGCGTGGCGAACGGGGGAGGGGATTGGTGCGGATCCTCGTGGTCGAAGACAACCGCCGGCTCAGCCGCTCGCTCAAACTCTGCCTGGAGGACGAGGGCTACGCGGTGGACGCCGCCTTCGACGGCCGGGAGGGGCAGGAGTACGCCGAGGCGGCCTGCTACGACGCGATCGTCCTCGACGTGATGCTCCCCGAGCAGGACGGCCTGGCCCTCTGCCGCGCGCTCCGCCGCCGCCGCGTCACCACGCCGATCATCATGCTGACCGCGCGCGACGCGGTGGAGGACCGCGTGCGCGGCCTCGACAGCGGCGCCGACGACTACCTGGTCAAGCCCTTCGCCCTCAGCGAACTCCACGCCCGGCTGCGCGCCCTCCTCAGGCGCGAGTCGACGCAGAAGGGCGGGCTGCTCGCCGTCGGCGACCTGACGCTCGACCCGGCTGCGCACGAGGTCACGCGCGCGGGGCGCCGCGTGGACCTCACGGCCAGGGAGTTCGCCGTGCTGGAGTATTTCATGCGCCACCCCAACCAGGTCATCACGCGGGAGATGGTCGAGGCGCACATCTGGAGCTACGACTTCACCGGCGTCTCCAACGTCGTCGACGTCTACGTGCGCCGCCTGCGCCGCAAGATCGACGACCCGCGCGAGGCGAAGCTGTTGCAGACGGTGCGCGGCGTCGGCTACCGGCTGACGGAAGTTAGAAGTATGAAGTATGAAGTATAAAAGGGGGCGCTTCGGCCGGTTCGCGAGCATCCGCTGGCGGCTGACGCTCTGGTACGTCGCGATCCTGGCCGCGGTGCTCGCGGTCTTCGGCGGGATCGTCTACGCCTCGCAGGCGCAGAGCCTCCGCGCCCAGCAGGATGACGCCCTCCGCCGCCAGGCACAGGGGCTCGCCGCCGCCTACGACCCCAGGACGAACCAGTTCGCCCTCGCGGCCGGCCCGCAGGACCAGCTCGGCTCGCCGGCGGCCAAAGCGCCCCCGGCCAGCGCCGCGACGCCGACGCTGACCGCGGCGGAGGTCGCGAAACTCGAGGCGCTGAAGCGGGCCGGCTCCCTCGCCACGCCCGCGCCGGCCGAGAAGCAGGCGCCCGCCCCGCCGCCGTCGCTCGACGCCGCCGACGTCGTCCTCCTGGTCGGCCCCGACGGCGAGATCCTCCAGTGGCTCGGCCCCATCGACGGCGCCGACGTGAAGAAGATCCTCGGGACCCAGGTGCTCGACGGCGCGCCCCGCGCGGGCGACACCTTCTTCTCCACGGCGCTGTCGGGCCAGCCGTACCAGTTCTACACGACGCGCGTCCTCTTCAAGGGCGCCGAGTTCGGCACGCTGGTCCTCGGCCGGCCGGACCTGCAGGGCGGGCAACTGCGCCGGCTCTTGTTCGCGCTCCTCGTCGCCGCCCCGGCGACGCTCCTCGTCGCGGCGGGCGGCGGCTACTGGCTGGCGGCACGCGCGATGCGCCCCGTCCGCGCGATCACCGGCGCGGCGCGCGAGATCGGCGCGACCGACCTCGGTCGCCGCCTGAACCTCCCCAACCGCGACGAACTGGGCGAACTGGCCGCGACCTTCGACCAGATGCTCGACCGCCTCGACGCCGCCTTCCGGCGCCAGCGCCAGTTCACCAGCGACGCCAGCCACGAATTGCGCACGCCGCTGACGATCGTGCAGCTCGAAGTCGAGCGCGCGCTGGCCGGCCCGCTGCCCCCCGCCGAGCAGGCGCGCGCGCTGGCGACGATCCAGGCCGAGAACGCCTACATGGCCCGGCTGGTGGACGACCTGCTGACGCTGGCGCGCGCCGACGCAGGCCGGGCGACGCTCCGGCGCGAGCCGCTCGACCTGGCCGACCTGGCGCTCGGCGTCGTAGAGCGGCTGGCCCCGCTGGCGCGCGAGCGGGGCCTCCGGCTCGACGTCGCCGCGCCGCCGGAGATCCTCGTCCGCGGCGACCGCCTCTACCTGGAGCGCCTGCTGGTCAACGTCGTGGAGAACGCGATCAAGTACACCGCGGGGCACGGCGCCTGGGTGCGCGTCGCGGCCGGCATCTGCGGCGCCGGGCCGGCCGCCCGCGGCTGGGTCCGCGTGACCGACGACGGCCCCGGCATCCCCACCGAGCACCTGCCCCACCTGGGCGAGCGCTTCTATCGCGTCGACCAGGCCCGCGCCCGCGACGCTGGCGGCCCGGGCGGCAGCGGCCTCGGCCTCGCCATCGCCCGCTGGGTCGCCGCGGCCCACGGCGGCGACCTCCGCATCACCAGCGACACCGGCCGCGGCGCCACCTGCGAACTCCATCTCCCGTTGAACGCAAGAGACGGAACCGCAGAGGCGCAGAGGCACAGAGGACGAGGAGAGAGGACGAAGAAAGTACGAAGTACGAAGTAAGAAGTACGAATAGCGGCCACCCGACGATTAATTCGTACTTCGTCCTTCGTACCTCGTACTTCCCCCGTTCTCTCCTCGTCCTCTCCTTCGTCCTCTGCGCCTCTGCGGTGATCGTCCCTCGTCCCCGTCACCAGCGGCCCCGGCGGCTGGCAAACAAACGGGCCTGGACGGGGCGGAAGGCGGTCGTGCGGCCGCCGTCGTCGAGGAGCGTCTGGCGCCAGGAGGCGCGCAGCGTCGGCAGGTCGCCGGTGGGGCAGAGGCGAGCGATGAGGTCGTCAAGGGGATACTCGACGCGCAGTTGCTGGCGCGTGAAATACCAGCCGCCGCCGCGGATGCGGTAGCGGTCCTGCCAGTCGAGCAGGATGTAGCCGAGGAGTTGGAGGACGTGCTGCCGGCCGAGCGGCCGGGGTTCCCAGGTGGTGCGGCAGAGGTAGAGCGTGCCGCCGCTGACCCAGTCGGCCTCGGGGGCGCCGCGGCGGGCGCGGTCGCCGAAGACGGGGTTGACCGCGACCCGCTCGTCGCCGTGCGGCCAGCAGGCGGCCGCCAGCTCCGCCAGGCGGGCGATGTCGGCGGCCGTGGCGTCGTCGACCGCGCTGGCGAGTAGCGCGAGCGTCGCGCGCTCCCGCGGGTCGTCGGTCGCGTCGTAGAGGCCCAACAGGTCGGGTTGGTCCGGGCGCGGTGGCCGGACCAGCGTGTCGAGCTCGTCCGCCGTCCACCCGGCCGGCCAGCCGGGCGGCAGACCGCCCTCGCCGCCCTCTTCGCGGTAGTAGCGCTCGAACGTCGCCAGCAGCGCGGCGCAGCGGGCGCGGACGGCCACCTCGGGGTGCGCGTCGCCGTAGGCGATCGTCGCCGCGGCGACCTCCTCGGCCGCGGCCCAGCCGGCGCGGCGGCAGTCGGCCGCGCCGAGGCGGGCCGGGCGCGCCTCCAGCGGCCCGAAGAGCCAGTGGCAGCAGAATTTCACTGCCGCCGTCACCGTGCGCATGTCGCCGCCCGGCACGACGGCCGGCACCAGCGCCGCGACGCGGTCGTTGACCTCGTTCGCCAGCGCCGCGCACCCCGGCGCGCTAACGTGGCGGGCGAACCAGGCCGCCACCACGCTGTCAGGGTCGCCGATCGACTGGACCAGGCTCATGCGCTGGACGATCTGCTCGATGCTCACCGGTGGGCCTTTCGTCAGCCGATCCGCGGCGCGATAGCGGGGCAACCGAACAAAGGATAGGCGGTCGCGGGCGGAAGTCAAGGGATGGCGGGGCGCGCGGCGCGCGTCATGGTATTGCGTGGGAGCACGCGGTGGGGCGGGCGGCGCGCGGCGGGCATGGTACGATGGCAGGGTGGCCGCGCGCGCATCCGCACGTCACAGAGTACGCCGGGAGGAGCGATTCGGATGCATACCCTCTACCTCGCCTCGCCGCTGGGCTTCGCGGCGGCGACGCGGCCGTTCCTGGCCGAGTTGGCGGCGGCCCTGCGCCGGTCCTTCGTCGTCCTCAACCCGTGGGACAACGCCGACTTCCGCGACGACCTCGCCGCCGCCCGCGCCGAGCCCGACTACGCGCGGCGGCAGTCGCTCTTCGCGCGCTTCAACGCCGGCGTCGCCGCGGCGAACGAGGCCGCCATCCGGCGCTGCGACTTCCTCGTCGCCATCCTCGACGGCGTCGACGTCGACTCCGGCACGGCGAGCGAGATGGGCTTCGCCTACGGACTCGGCAAGCGCGTCTACGGCCTGCGCACCGACTCCCGCCTGACCGGCGACAACATCGCCGCCGGCGTCAACCTCCAGGTGCGCCACTGGATCGACGCCAGCGGCGGCGCCTACGCGACGAGCGTCGAGGATCTGCTGGCCGCGCTCACCCGCGAAACGTAGGATGTGGGCCGTGGGGCGTGGGCCGTCCATTCGTAGGGGTCGGCCCCCGCGCCGGCCCTGTTGCCGGGCCACCCGGCCCCCGAATGGGCGGCCGACGGCGGGATAAGGCACCGCTCTCACCACCCAGCATACGGCCCGGCACGCAGCCACGGCTCATACCTCACGGCCTACGCCCTACGGCCCACGCCCCACGGCCCACGCCATTGACCGTCGTTGACGCCCGCGTTGACGGCCGTTCACCGGCACGTTGACGCCCGTGCGCTACCTTTTGCCGTGGCGTGCCGGCGGCGCAGACGGGCGGCGCGGGCCGGGCGCGGAGCGATATCGTCCTGCGGCCCGACCGGTCGCCATGCCGGCCGGGCCGCCAGCATTCGCCGCGGGGCGCCGCCCGGCGGCGGAGCGTCAAGGAGGTCACTGATGGCGAACGAGTTGCAGGGCCGCAAGATCGCGTTCCTGGCGACCGACGGCGTCGAGCAGGTCGAGTTGACCCAGCCGTGGGACGCCGTGAAGAAGGCCGGGGCCACCCCCGAACTGATCTCGGTCAAGAGCGGGCGCATCCAGGGCGTCAACGGCATGGACAAGGCCGACACCTTCCCGGTGGACCATACGGTCGATCAGATCCGCGCCGCGGACTACGACGCGCTCGTGCTGCCGGGCGGCGTCGCCAACCCCGACAAGTTGCGGATGAACGACCGAGCGGTCGGCTTCGTGCGCGACTTCGTCGAGGCCGGCAAGCCAATCGGCGCGATCTGCCACGGGCCGTGGACGCTGGTCGAGGCCAACTGCGTCCGCGGGCGCACCCTCACCTCCTACCCCAGCCTGCAGACCGACATCCGCAACGCCGGCGGCACCTGGGTCGACGAGGAGGTCCACAACGACCACGGCCTCGTCACCAGCCGCAAGCCCGCCGATCTGCCGGCGTTCTGCAAGAAGATCGTCGAGGAGTTCCGCGAGGGACGGCACAACGCCCCGCTCGGCGAGCAGTACCCCTCGCAGATGCCCGCGCACGGCGGCGAGTGACGAGTGACGAGGGGACGGAGGACGGAAGACGGAGGACAGAAGTACGGAGGGCGGAGAGGCGGCAGCCGGCTTCGTCCCAACCCGCGCAGGCGGGTTTCGTGGCGAGCGTGAGCGAGCCCGTAGCGGCGATT
>DASSSV010000389.1:0-12342 GCA_035708265.1 Thermomicrobiales bacterium
CTGCAGGACAAGCGCATCGTCGCGCTCGACCTCGGCGCGCTCGTCGCGGGAGCCAAGTTCCGCGGCGAGTTCGAGGAGCGCCTGAAGGCCGTGCTCAAGGAAGTGACCGAGAGCGAGGGCCAGATCATCCTCTTCATTGACGAGCTGCACACGGTCGTCGGCGCGGGCGCGGCCGAAGGCTCGATGGACGCCTCGAACATGCTCAAGCCGATGCTGGCGCGCGGCGAGTTGCACTGCATCGGCGCGACCACGCTCGACGAGTACCGCAAGCACATCGAGAAGGACGCCGCGCTGGAGCGGCGCTTCCAGCCGATCATCGTCGCCGAGCCCTCGGTCGAGGACACCATCTCGATCCTGCGCGGCCTGCGCGAGCGCTACGAGGTCCACCACAAGGTCACGATCCTCGACTCCGCGCTGGTCGCCGCGGCGGTGCTGTCGAACCGCTACATCGCCGACCGCTTCCTGCCGGATAAGGCGATCGACCTGGTCGACGAGGCGGCGGCGCGGCTGCGGATGGAGATCACCTCGATGCCGGTCGAGCTGGACGAGGTGGAGCGCCGGATCATGCAGCTCGAGATCGAGCGGGAGGCGCTGCGCAAGGAGCAGGACGACGCCTCGCGCGACCGCCTCTTCGCGCTGGAGCGCGAGCTGGCCGACCTGCAGGAGAAGCGCGGCGCGCTGCGCTCGCGCTGGGAGCAGGAGCGCGACGCGATCCACGCGATCAGCGGGCTGCGCGAGCAGATGGAGGACGTGCGCGTCCAGGCCGAGCAGGCCGAGCGCGCCGCCGACTACGGCAAGGCGGCCGAGCTGCGCTACGGGCGGCTGACCGAGCTGGAGCGGCAGGTCGAGGAGGCCGAGGAGCGGCTGGGCCAACTCCAGGCCGGCGGCCGGCTGCTGAAAGAGGAGGTCGATGCCGACGACATCGCCGAGGTCGTGGCGAAGTGGACCGGCATCCCGGTCTCCAACCTGCTCGAAGGCGAGATCGACAAGCTCCTCAAGATGGAGACGCGCCTGCACGAGCGGGTCGTCGGGCAGAACGAGGCGATCGTCGCGGTGGCCAACGCCATCCGGCGGGCGCGCGCGGGCCTGCAAGACCCGAACCGGCCGCTCGGCTCATTCATCTTCCTCGGCCAGACCGGGGTCGGCAAGACCGAGCTGGCGCGCGCGCTGGCGGAGTTCCTCTTCGACGACGAGCGGGCGATGATCCGCCTCGACATGTCGGAGTACATGGAGAAGCACACCGTCGCGCGGCTGATCGGCGCGCCGCCGGGCTACGTCGGCTACGAGGAGGGCGGCCAGCTCACCGAGGCGGTGCGGCGCCGGCCCTACAGCGTGATCCTCTTCGACGAGATCGAGAAGGCGCACCCGGACGTCTTCAACGTCCTGCTGCAAATCCTCGACGACGGCCGGCTGACCGACGGCCAGGGGCGGGTGGTCGACTTCAAGAACACGGTCATCATCATGACCTCGAACATCGGCAGCCAGTACATCAACCAGCCGGGACTGTCGGACGACGAGATGCGGGCGCGGGTGATGGAGGCGCTGCGGGCGCACTTCCGGCCGGAGTTCCTCAACCGCGTGGACGAGACGATCATCTTCCACGGCCTCAGCCGGGAGCAGATCGCGCAGATCGTCGAGATCCAGCTCCGCGGGCTGCGGCAGCGGCTGGCCGAGCGCAAGGTCACGCTGGAACTGACCCCGCAGGCGCGGCAGTTCCTGGCCGCCGAGGGCTACGACCCGGTCTACGGCGCGCGGCCGCTGAAGCGGGCGATCCAGAAGCGCCTGCTGGACCAGCTCGCGCTGAAGTTCCTCGACGGCGAGGTGCGCGACGGCGACCACCTGCTGGCCGACGTGGAGAACGGCCACCTGGCGATCAAGAAGGCCGAGGTCACGCTCGCCGCGTAGCACGCGCGAGGGGCGGATACACCACGGAACGGGGCCGCGCTGCCCAAAGCGCGGCCCCGTTTCCTTTTCTGACGGTAGTGATGAGTCGGGCGTCGTGGGGGCAGGCTGGCGGCTGAAGCCGCGCCCATCGGCCTCACGGCCACGAAGCCCGCCTGCGCGGGCTGGGACGACGCACAGATCCAGCCCAGCGCGGCACCCACGCAACGCTTTGGCGCATACCCACTACAATGCCCCGAGGTTGAGCGAATAGCCGCTCTGATCGAGCGCTATCACGATCTCTTGCTGGAGGCTTGGCGTGAGCGCTTCACCCCTTGAAACCGGCGCCGCGGTAGCACCGGCGTGACGTTCAGCGCGGAGCGGCTGCACGTTGCCCTCTCGGACGGTCGTCGGGTCAGCGTGCCGCTCGCCTGGTTCCCCCGCCTCGCCGGGGCGACGGCGGCGCAGCGCCAGCACTGGGAACTCATCGGGCGCGGCATCGGCATCCACTGGCCCGATGTCGACGAAGACCTCTCCGTCGCGAGGCTGTTGCTAGGGAATCGTCCTGGCCGCTGAGCGCGCCCGGCAGTCGAGGTGCTCACGCCCCACGGCTGCGGCCTATACCCCACGGCACACGCCCTCACGCTCTCACGCGCTCACTTCTTCGTCGCCTGGAGGCTGCCGACAAGCTGATCCGCCACGGGCGCGTACTTCGCCTGCTGCTGCGGGTGGTAGAAGAACTCCATGATGCAGACCTGCGTGCTGCCGGCCGGGACCGCCGCGAGCGTGCCGTTGGCCGGGTTAGGGTCGTTGCCGGTGGCGGTGGCGGTGAAGTCGAAGCGGTAGCGATCGGGCTGCGCGGTGACCTTGCCCGGCGTGAAGCCCTGGATTGTCGAGTCGTTCGCGAATTGGTGGGGGATCGACTTGGTGTAGGTCGCGAAGTCCTGGCCGCCGGTGTCGGTGGCGACGAGGAGCAGCGTCGCGTCGTCCGCATACCAGACGCCGTCGGCGAGCTTCTGGAAGCCGGCCGGCAGCGCCACCTGGCAGGCGCCGGTCTGGTCGGTCGCGGCGCCCGACGGGGTGCTTCCGGTCGCCGGCTTCGTCGCGGCCGGCGCGTTCGCGGTCGTCGCGGTCGGGGCCGCGGCGGTCGCGGCCGAGCGGGTGGCGGTGGCGGCGGGCGCCGTCGTGGCCGTGGGTACCTTTGTCGGCGCGAGCGTCGGCGAGGGCGTCGGCGTCGCGGGCGGCAGCGGGGTCGCGGTCGGCGGCGGCGTGGACGTCGGCGGGGCCAGCCCGGGCGTGCCGCAGGCGGCGAGCAGCGTGAGCGGGCCGAGCAAGGCCAGCGCGGTCAGCGCGGTGCGGAGTCTCCCCATCCCTTCACAATCCCTTCTCTCGGTATGTAGAGCGTGCACGCGGTACACGCACATACACCTACGCCCAATGGGCGGGACGTGTCACGCGCCGGCATGGACGAACTGTACCGGCGGTCCAGCCCGCCGCAGATCGGGCTTCGTGCCGCGCAGCGGCCACCAGCCGCGGCTTCAGCCGCCCGGACTCTCCTTCACCCCCTATCCCCCTCCTCCCGCCGCGGACGTGCCGCGCGGTATCATTACCGCGACGCGGAGCAGGCGAGGACGCCTGCTCCATCGGCGTGCTGAGCGGCCGCGCGAGCGGAGGGAGAGGACACTTGACGGAGACGCAGACCTCGCCGCGGGCCATCGTGGAGTTGCTGCCCCGGTTTCTGCGGCAGCGGCGACGGGGCTTTCATGGGCTGGCGGCGATCCTGGCGGAGAGCGGGCTATCGCGCCCGGCGCTCTTCCTCCTCCTCGCCGTGGCGCAGGAGTCGCCCGAGGGGGCGACGGCCGAGGCGCTGCGGCCGGGCGCGCCCTACGCCACGCGCGACCCGCACCTGCCCTGGCTGGACGAACTGCTCGCGCGCGACTACGCGACGCGCGACACGGCCGGGCGCTACCGCCCGACGGCGCGCGGGCTGGCGCTGGCCGCGCGGGTCGAGCGCGAGGCGACGGCCTACCTGGCGACGCTGGAGCCGATCGCGCCGGCCGAACTGGCGCGGCTGGCCGACCGCCTCGCGGCCATCGCCGCCGGGCTGGATGTGGATGCGGGCGGCCCCGCGGCGCACCTGCTGCGCAGCCGGCGCGTCGCCGCGCTCGCGCCCGAAGCGTCCCGCGCGCCGCTGGTCCGGCTGGAGCGCGCCGTCTACGACCTCTGGATGGCGCGCGACGACGCGCACATCGGCGCGTGGCGCACGGCCCGCTTCCACGGCCCCGTCCTCGACGTGCTGACGCGCCTCGCCCACGGCGACGCCGAGACTCTGCCGGCGCTGCGTGACCTGCTGGCCGCGACCCAGGAGCCGGCCGACGTGGACGCCGCGGTCGACGAGCTGGTCGAACAGGGCTACGTCGTCTGGCGCGGCGACACCCTCCAGCCGACCCGCGCCGGCTACGCCATCCGCGAGACGATCGAGGCCGACACCGACGACCTCTACTTCCGCCAGTGGCCGCCGCTCGCCCCCGCCGAACTCGCCTGGCTGCGCGACGCGCTCGCGCGCGTCATCGCCGGAGTAGGGAGTAGCGAGTAGGGAGTAGAGAGTACCGGCTTTCTCAGGCCGATGCGGTAGGTGAGAGTAAGCCGGTACTCCCGACTCCCGACTCCGCGAGAGGGTCGCGCCGTTCGCGCGTATATCCTCCAAACGGCGCGCATCGCGTGGCCGGGCCCGCCGCGCCACGCCGGCGCCGAGAGGAGGTGCCATGTCCGCCCAACCGCCGCCGCCACCGCCCGCCGACTCGGGGCCGCCGCCCGAGATGGCCGTCGCGGAACTCCTCCACGGCTACGTCACCACGCAGCTCATCTACGTCGCCGCCCGCCTCGCCCTCGCCGACGCCCTGCGCGACGGCCCGCTGGGCGCCGACGACCTGGCGCGCGCCGTCGGGGCCGACCCGGCCGCCCTGCGCCGGGTCATGCGCGGGCTGGTGGCGCTCGGCCTCTTCGCCGCGGACGCGGAGGGGCGGTACACCCCCACCCGGCTCGGCGCCTGCCTGCGCTCCGACGCCTGGGTGCCGCTGCGCGACATGGTCCTCTACAGCGGCGACCTGGCGTATCGGGCCTACGGCGAACTGCTCCACGCCGTCCGCACCGGCGAGACCGCCTTCGAGCACCGCTTCGGCCTGGGGCTCTTCGACTACTTGGCCGCCGACGCCGACATCGGCGGGCACTTCGACGCCTTCATGACCGTGCTCGCGGGCGTGATCGCCGCGGCGGTGCTCGACACCTACGATTTCGCCGCGGCCCGCACCGTCGTCGACGTCGGCGGCGGCCGCGGCACCTTCCTCGCCATGCTCCTCGACGCGCACCCGCACCTGACCGGCGTCCTCTTCGACGCCCCGCCGGTCGTCGCCGGCGCCGAGCGGCACCTGGCCGACGCCGGCGTGCGCGACCGCTGCGCCCTGGTCGCGGGCGATTTCTTCGCGGCGGTGCCGGCCGGCGGCGACGTCTACGTCCTCTCGCGCATCATCCACGACTGGGACGACGCGCGCGCCGTGTGCATCCTGGAGAACTGTCGCCGGGCGATGCCGCCGGCCGGCCGGCTCATCCTGGTCGAGACGCTGCTGCCGGAGCGCGTCGCGCCGGAGGGGGCGCTGCCGACCGTGATCCGCGAGGACTTGGCGATGCTCGCGATGACCGGCGGGCGCGAGCGGACCGAGACCGAGTATCGCGCGCTTCTCGCCGCCGCCGGCTTCGCGCCGCCGCGCGTCCTCCAGACCGCCGCCCCGCTGCCGGGCCTGGGCGGCTGGGCCATTATCGAGGCGACCGCGGGCCCCGCCTGATCGCCCGCGCCGGGGCTCCGGCCCCCCGCGTCAGTGCGCGCGCCGCTGCGCGACATGCACGGCGCGGGTCAGGAGCGCGCGCGGCGCGAGGCGCACGGCCTCGGCCATCAACCAGTTGGCCCGGCCGGGGACGACGACCCGCTCGCCCCGCTGCATCCCGCGGTACCCCGCCAGCGCGACCGGCGCGGCGTCCATCGCCAGGCGGAAGCGCAGCATCCGGGAGTCGCGCATCGCCGGCGTGCTATGGAAGGCGGTGCGCGTGGGGCCGGGGCAGAGCGCGGTCACGGTGACGCCCGTACGGCGCGTCTCCTCGGCCAGCGCCTCCGAGAAGGAGAGGACGTAGGCTTTGGAGGCGTAGTAGGTCGCCATCAGCGGGCCGGGCAGGAGCGCCGCGGTCGAGGCGACGTTGAAGATCCGGCCCGACCGCCGCGCGAGCATCCCCGGCAGGAAGCGCCGCGTCAGTTCGGTCAGCGCCACGACGTTGAGGCGCAGCAGGTCGAGTTGCGCCGCCAGGTCGCTCGCCGCGAACGGGCCGTAGATGCCGATGCCGGCGTTGTTGACGAGCACGTCCACCGCCACCCCGTCCGCCGCCAGCGCCTCCGCGACCTCGCGCGGCGCGTCCGGCCGGGCCAGGTCCGCCGCAATCACGCGCGCCGCGCCCTCCCGTCCCGCCGCGAACGTCTCCGCCGCCCGCGCCAGCGCCGCCTCGTCGCGCGCCACCAGGACGACGTCGTAGCCGTCCTCCGCGCAGAGGCGCGCCAGTTCATAGCCGATGCCGCCGGACGCCCCGGTGATGAGCGCCGTCCGCCCGCGCCCGGTCGCGGTCTCGTCGTGCATGGGTGTATCTCCTTGTGAGGGCGATAGCCCCGTTTGCGTACGTACATCCCCGCCGCTACAATAGCACGGGCGGACGAGCCGCGCCGCTGCGTCGTGCCCGGAGCGTGGGAGGGATCGGCCATGAGCCTCGCCACCGGCAGCGCGCTCTCGTCGGAGCAGCAGGGCGTCGCCCGCTGGGCACGCGACCTGTTCGCGCGGGACGACTGGGCGCTCGTGGACACCGAGACGACCGGCCTCGACCGCGCGGCGGAGGTCATCGACATCGCCGTGCTGGACCGGCACGGGCGGGTGCTGCTCGACACGCTGGTCCGCCCGCAGGGCCCGATCACGCCCGGCGCGGCCGCGGTCCACCACCTCGCCGCCGCCGACGTCGCCGACGCCCCGACCTTCCCCGAGGTCTGGCCCGCCCTGCTGGCCGCGCTGCGCGGGCGGGCGCTGCTCGCCTACAACGTCTCCTTCGACGAGCGCCTCCTGCGGCAGACGGCCCAGCGCCACCGCCTGCGCCTCCCCGCCGTGCCGACCGAGTGCGTGATGCGCGCCTACGCGCGCTTCTGGGGCGAGCCGGGGCGCGGCGGCGGGCGCTGGCAGAGCCTCGACCGCGCCTGCGCGCAGCAGGGCCTCCCGCCCGGCAACCACCGCGCGCTCGGCGACTGCCGCGCCACCTGGGCGCTGCTCCGCGCGATGGCGGCGCGCGCGGCGGACGAGCCGGCGCCCGCGCCGGACGAAGCGCTGCTGCGCGTGATCGCGCGCTGGGCGCAGGTCCGCCGCGAGGTCAAGGCGGTCAGCCTGCGCGTCGAGACGCTCCTCTCCTCGGCCGACCCCCATGCGGTCGACGGCGACGTGCTGACGCTCGTCACCGCCTTCGAGTTCCACCGCGCCAAACTGAACGAGGCGGAGAGCCGCCTCCTGCTCGAAGCCGTGCTCGCCCGCGTCCTCGGCGCCCCCTACCGCGTGCGCTGCGTCGGGCCGGACGAGGTGGAGGCGTTAGGCGTTAGGCGTTAGGCGTTAGGGGACCATGCACGGACAGCGGCCGACCGGATGGCCTCGCGCCTGGCATCGTGACGCCTAACGCCTAACGCCTACCCCCTCGCCGTGGGCACAAACCAGCCGACCGTGCGGTTCTCGGGCGTGAGGTAGGCGCGGGCGACGCGCTGGACGTCGGCGGCGGTGACGGCGTCGAGGCGGGCGGGGAACTCGTCGTAGAGGGTGTGCGCGTAGACCGCTTCGAGGCTGCCGAGCCAGTAGGCGACGCTGGTGACGCCCTCGGAGGCGTAGGCGAACTGCGCGCGCAGGCCCTTCAGCACCCGCGCCAGCTCCGCCTCGCCGGCCGGCTCGTCGCGCAGGCGGTCGACCTCGGCGGTGACGACCCGCTCCACCTCGGCCAGCGCCACGTCCGGCCGGAGCGCGACGGAGATGGTGAAGAGGTAGGGGTCGCGCATCAGCCCGAAGGAGGACGAGGCCGACGACGCCAGCTCGGCGTCGACCAGCGCGCGGTAGAGGCGCGACGAGCGCCCGAGGTGCGCGCCCTCGCCGCCCATGCCCATCGAGCCGGCGCCGCTGAGGAGCGCGTCGAGGACCATCAGCGGGAAGACGTCGGGGCTGTCCGCCGCCGGCGTGTGGTAGGCGACCAGGAAGTGCGGCAGCGGGCCGGGGCGCTCGACGACGACCCGGCGCTCGCCCTCCTGCGGCGGCTCGACCGGGCGGACGGGCGGGACCGGCCCGCCGGCCGGCAGCGGCCCGAACGCCGCCTCGATCCGCGCCAGCAGCTCGTCGGTCGCGAAGTCGCCGACGGCGACGGCGACGGCGTTGTCGGGCGCGTAGTAGGTGCGGTAGTGGCGGTAGAGGTCGTCGCGCGTGATCGCCTCGAGGTCGCTGAGGTAGCCGATCACGCCCTGGCGGTAGGGGTGGATGCGGAAGGCGGCGGCGTGCGCCGTCTCGCGCAGGTGGGTCGTCGGGTGGTTCTCGCCGCCCTGCTTCTCCGAGATGATGACCGTGCGCTCGGACGCGACCTCCTCGGGGTCGAAGCGGGCGTTGACCATGCGGTCGGCCTCGATCTCGATGGCGAGGCCGAGGCGATCGGCCGGCAGCGTCTCGAAGTAGGTGGTGTAGTCGAGCGAGGTGAAGCCGTTGAGCGTGCCGCCGTTCTTGTTGACGCGGCGGAAGATCTCGCCCGCGGCCAGCGCCGGCGTCCCCTTGAAGAGCATGTGCTCGACCCAGTGGGAGATGCCGGTGATGCCCGGGACCTCGTTGCGCGCGCCGACCTTGTACCAGATCCAGAAGGTCGCGACCGGCGCGGCGTGGCTCTCGCGCGTCAGCACGGTCAGGCCGTTGGGGAGGGTCGTCGCCCGCGTCGGCGACGGGGTCGGGGATGCGCTCACGGCAAGCACCTCTCGTCTCTCGGCGTCCCGCGCGGCGGTGGGCCGTCTGGGGCGCGAACCCGCGCGCACGGACACAGTATTCGACGGGGCGGCCGGGATCGGCCGCGATTGTCAGCGCTGGCGCGGGAAACCATCGCGCGCGCCGCTATTGTACAGGGTCTCCGGCGCCGGCGGCTATCTGGTTCGCGGCGTCGTGCCGCGCGGCGGGCGCGCCCGCCGAGGTCGGCGATGCCGCCGGGCGAGGGCGCGCGCCGCGGCGAGCGCGCCCGCCGCCAGCGCTACGATACCGGCGGTCACCAGGGGGGGTGCGGCTCGCCCTCCCGCTGCTCGCCCCAGGGCTGCTCGCCGGGCGGCGCCTGGGGCGCCTCTTGCTGCGCGTCGGGCGCCGGCTCGCGGGCCGGCCCGACCAGCGCCACCAGGTCATTCAGCGCCGCCAGGTGCGTCGCCAGCAGCTCCTCCTGCGCGGCCAGTTGCGCCTCCAGCTCGCCGACCCGCGCGCGCAGCCGGTCCCGGTCATCGCGCAGCGCGGCGATCCCGTCGCGCAGCCGCTCCAGGTGCTCGCGGAGCTGCGCCGGGCGGGTCTCGGGCGTCGCCGCCTGCCGCTCGTGGTCGTCCCGATAGGTCTCCATCGTTCGCCTCCCCCGCGACCGCGGTGTGCGCGCCCCCGCGAGGGACTCAGTATAGCGCGGCCCGGCCGCGGGATTTGCCGAAGCGGGCGACGCCGGGGGACGCGCCGGCCCCGGGGCACTCGTCGCGCCGAGGGCCGGTACGATGGGCGAGCAAGCCCGACCGACACCGGCGCGCCAGGGCTCTGCGTCGCGCCGGTGCCGGGGAGTGAACCTGTGGCCGCCGATGGCCCCGGCGGGGCTCGAACCCGCACGCCCGCAGGCACGGATGTTTAAGATCCGCGTGTCTGCCGATTCCACCACGGGGCCGGGCCGCGCCAGGCGGCGCCGCGCGCGGTAAGTATAGCGGACAATCGCGCGGCGGAGGCGGCCGGCGATCCCGCCACGGCTCCCGGGGCCGCCGGGCGCGCCCGGCTCGACCGACTCGCCCGACCATCCCGCCCCGTCGCTCCGCTATAATGGCCCCACACCCGGTATGACGGCGCGGCGCGGCGCGCGAAGGGAGCGAGGGGGCACGATGGCACACCCGAACGGCTACATCGACCTGCGGAGCGACACCGTTACCCAGCCGACGCCGACGATGCGCCGCGCGATGGCCGAGGCCGAGGTCGGCGACGACCAGTACGGCGAGGACCCGACCGTGCGGCGGCTGGAGGAGCGCGCCGCCGAGGCGCTCGGCAAGGAGGCCGCCTGTTACGTCGCCTCCGGCACGATGGGCAACCTCACTGCGATCCTGACCCATTGCGGGCGCGGCGACGAGGTGCTGCTCGGCGACGAGTGCCACGTCCTCTGGTTCGAGAGCGGCGGCGCGGCGACGCTCGGCGGCCTGCCGTTCAACAAGATGCGCACCGACCGCTTCGGCATGCTCGACCCACAGGAAGTCGCCGACCTGATCCGCCCGGTGCGCCCCGGCTACCCGCGGACCGGCGTCGTCTGCCTGGAGAACACGCACAACCGCTGCGGCGGCACGGTGCTCCGCCCCGACCAGCTCAAGGCCGTCGCCGATGTCGCCCACGCGCGCGGCGTGCCGGTCCATCTCGACGGCGCGCGCATCTTCAACGCGGCGGCGGCGCTCGGGCTGCCGGCCAGCGCGGTCGCGCGCGACATGGACTCGGTGCAGTTCTGCTTCTCCAAGGCGCTGGCCGCGCCGGTCGGCTCGATCGTCGTCGGCGGGCGCGACTTCATCGCCCGCTTGCGCGGCAACCGCAAGATCGTCGGCGGGGCGATGCGGCAGGCCGGCGTGATCGCCGCGGCGGCGTTGGTCGGGCTGACCGAGATGGTCGACCGGCTGCCGGAGGACCACCGCCGGGCCCGGCGGCTGGCCGAGGGGCTGGCGCAGATCCCCGGCATCGCGCTCGACCTGGAGACGGTGCAGAGCAACATCGTCATCTTCAAGCCGGACCGGGCCCGGATCGCGCCGGAGGAGTTCATCGGCGGGCTGGCCGAGGGTGGGACCAGGATCTCCAACTACGGGCTGCGCGGCCTGCGCATGGTCACGCACTACCAGATCACCGACGAGGACGTCGAGAAGACCCTCCGCACTGTCGCCGCGCTGATGGAGGGCGCGCGCGTCGCGGCCCCGGCCGCGGGGTAGGGCGCCGAAACTACGCCGGGCGCGGCGGCGTAGGTGTAGGTAAGCGCCGGCGGGGGCCGGCAGGTCCAGCGGGAGTCGGGAGAACCCATGAACGAATCCTTGCCGCTGCGCTCGCCGGCCGAGCCGGCGGAGGCCGCGCGGACGGCCCAGGTGCTCGAGGCGCTGCAGGCGCCGAGTCCGGCGCCCGCGCCCACCGCGCCGGCGGTCTCGCCGCGCGTGCGCGCGCTCGTCCTGGCGGTCGATCGCGCGGTGCTCGCGGTCGCGCGCCACTGGCTCCTGACCGTCAACCTCATCGGCGGCGTCTTCGCGGCGCTGCCGGTCCTCGGCCCCTGGCTGATGTCGAAGGGGCTCACGGCCCCGGCGAGCGTGCTCTACTTCTTCTACGGGCTGACCTGCCACCAGTTGCCGGAGCGGTCCTTCTACGTCTTCGGCTACAAAATGTGCTACTGCGAGCGCTGCACGGCCATCTACAGCGGCTTCTTCCTGTTCGGCCTGGCCTACACCTTCCTCAAGGGGCGCATCGAGCCGCTCCGCTGGCGCTGGCTCTTCGTCCTCTGGCTGCCGATGGCGCTCGACGGCTTCACGCAGCTCTTCGGCTGGCGGGAGAGCACCTGGGAACTGCGCGTCGTCACCGGCGCGCTCTTCGCGCTCTCCTGCGTCTGGTTCGGCTTCCCCTACCTGGAGCAGGGCTTCCGCGATATCCGCACGCAACTCGATGCGCGCTTCACCCGCGTGGTGGCGGCGTAGCCTCTCCCCCCAGCCCCGTCGGGGGAGCCGTTCGTGCTGTTCGTCCGTGCGCCTCCTGGCGGGTGCGGGCGACGAGCGAGACGGGGCATCGCCGTCCTACCGGCGATGCCCCGTCACCCATCGGCCGGGAGGCGGGCCTGCTCTCACTCGGCCGGATGATCGCGCCGGGCCACGACGGCGCGGGCGTCTCACCTGCCGCCGACCGGGTCGGCACGAGCCCCGAGTCCCCCCTGGTCGCCCGTCACTCGTCGCTCGGTCAGCGCCCATCGCTCAGCGCGTCGTCGAGCGGTTGGTGTGAGACGCCCTCGGCGTCGAGGAAGGCCAGGAAGTCGGCCCAGGCGCCGACGGCCAGGTCGGTGGGGACGCGATCCTGGGCCGCCACGAGGATGGTGCGCCGGACCAGCCGGGCGTCGAGGTCCGCGATGCGCGTCTTCCCC
>DASSSV010000390.1:0-4516 GCA_035708265.1 Thermomicrobiales bacterium
AGGGGGTGGCATGGGGATCGGGGGGCGGCGCCGCCGCTGGCGGGCGGGCGCGGTGCTGCCGGCGATCGTCGCGCTCGAAGCCGGCATCGCCATCCTCGACGCCGCGACCCCGCAGGACGTGCCGATCTCGCACCTCTACTACGTGCCGATCGTGCTCGCCGCCGGCCTGTACGGCTACGCCGGCGCCGCGGCCGCGTCGTGCTCGGCGCTGCTCCTCTTCATCCTGTCCAACTACGTCTGGTCCGCCTCGCGGTCGCCGCAGCTCCTCGCCCCGGCGACCGCGCTGACCTTCCTGTTCTACCTGGCGGTCGGCACCGCCGCCGCCGCGTTCTTCGGCCACCAGCGCGCCCTGAGCGACACCGGCGAGCGCCTGCGCGCGCGCGTGACCGAGCTCGACACGCTCAACCGCGTCGCGGCGACGCTCGCGGCGCACGACGACCTCGACGTCACCCTCCGCACGATCCTGGCCGCGGTCGGCGAGCTCGGCCTGGCGGCGCAGGCCGGCATCGTCCCCTTCGCCGCCGCCGAGGATTCACTCGCCCGCGCGGTGGTGCTCGGCGACCACGCCCGGCGCTCGCCGCTCTCGCCGGCATTGCTAGCCCGCATCTCCGCGAGCGGCCAGCCGCTGGCGCTGGAGGCGGGGACGCCGGAGGGCGCGACGCTCACCCCGCCCTGGCGCGCGCTCCTCGCGCTGCCGCTGGCCGTCGGCGGCGAGCCGGTCGGCGCGCTCTACGCCGCCGACGTCCGGCCGCGGCGCTACACGGCGGACGAGCGGCGCACGCTGGAGACGCTGGCGCAGCAGGCCGCCGACGCCATCGCGCGGGCGGGCCTGCGCGCGCAGGAACTCGACCTCGCGCTCGCCGCCGAGCGCAGCCGCCTCGCGCGGGAGATCC
This sequence comes from Thermomicrobiales bacterium, assembly GCA_035708265.1. Taxonomy (GTDB): domain Bacteria; phylum Chloroflexota; class Chloroflexia; order Thermomicrobiales; family CADCWN01; genus DASSSV01. Next base: position 894 of record DASSSV010000390.1, read on the forward strand.
ACGACACGCTGGCCCAGTCGCTGCTCACCGTGATCTTGCAGTTGGAGGTCGTCAAGGGGCTTCTGCCGGGCGACCCCGGCCGGGCGCACGACGAGGCGCGGCGGGCCGAGGCGACCGCTCGCGAGGCGCTGGCCGAGGCGCGCCGCTCGGTGCGCGGCCTCCGCCCGACCGTGCTGGAGCGGGGTACGCTCGTCGAGGCGCTGCGCGCCGAGGCGTGCGCCTTCGCCGAGCGGGAAGGCGTCGCGGTCGACGTCGCGGTCGAGGGCGAGCCGGTCCCGCTGGCCGAGGCGAGCGAGGACGGCCTCTTCGGCATCGCGCGCGAGGCGCTCAACAACGTGCGCAAGCACGCCCGCGCCCGCGCCGTCGGCCTCCACCTCGCCTTCGCCGCCGACACGGTCACGCTGACCGTGCGGGACGACGGCGCCGGCTTCGACCCGGCCGCGGCGACGGCGGGCGAGCGCGCGGGGCGCTTCGGCCTGGTCGGGATGCGCGAGCGCGCACGACTCCTAGGCGGCAGCCTCGCCATCACCTCGGCGCCGGGTGCCGGGGCGGAACTCGCCGTGACCCTGCCCTGCCGGCCGGCGCCGGGCGCGGGGCGGCCGGTGCGCGTCCTCCTCTGCGACGACCACACGCTCGTGCGGCGCGGCGTCGCCGACGTCCTGCGCGCCGACGGCGCGATCGGGATTGTCGGCGAGGCCGCCCGCGGCGAGGAGGCGCTGCGCCTGGCGGCGCAGGCGCGGCCGGACGTCGTCCTGCTCGACCTGCGCCTCCCCGACCTCGACGGCGTCGCCGTCACGGCGCGGCTCTCCGCCGCCGACCCGCACGTCGCGGTCGTGCTGCTGACGACCTTCGGCGACGACCCGGCGCTGCTGGAGGCGCTGCGCGCGGGCGCGCGCGGCTGTCTACTCAAGGACACGCCGGCCGACGCGCTGGTCGCGGCCGTCCACGCCGCCGCTCGGGGCGATCCGGTGCTGGCCTCGCCGGTCGCCGACCGTCTGCTGACGCAGTGGCGCGCCGCGCCGGACGCGGCCGAAGCGCCGGCCGGGGCGCTCAGCGCGCGCGAGATGGAGGTGCTGCACCTCCTCGCGGCCGGCGCGCGCAACAAGGAGATCGCGCGCGCGCTCGGCATCACCGAACGCACCGCGAAGGCCCACGTCAGCCACATCCTCCAGAAGCTCGCCGCCGCCGACCGCACCGCCGCGGTGACGACCGCGGTCCGCCAGGGCCTGCTCCGCCTCTGACCGGCCGGCCCCAACCGCGGCGCCTGGTCTCCCGCCACGGCGCGACGCGCGGACCCACCGCCGCCCACTCAGAAGGGATAGCCCTTGTGCCCGAAGGCGCCCTTGACCGCCGAGATCTCGCCGCAGAGGTTGTTGCAATGGCCGATCACGAAGATCGCGAACACGATCGCCAGCGGCATCGTGCCCATCCCCATCATCGACAGGTCGATCGGCCGCGCCAACGTGGCGTCGTCCGCCGCGTCGAGGAAGGCCACGGAGTTGGCGTAGACCGCCTGGGCGTACTGGTGACAGGCCGCCAGGTCCACCCTGACCGTGTGGTACCACTCGCCCAGATCCCCCTCGGCCACCCCGGGCATCGGCATCGGCCGGTCGGCGCCGGTCCGCCCGGCCCAAGCGCCCGCCAGCAGCGGTGCCTGGCCCTGGAGCATACCGTTGACGATGGCGTCCTCGGCGATGACCACGTGGGCGTAGCTCGAGCCGAGCGGGTTGGCATTCCCGGGCGCGGGCCGATGGGCCAGGTCGTCATCGACGTCGGCCATGGTGTTCTCGAGGATCTGGTGGGCGGAGTCGAGCGCGCCGCGCAGCACCTGCGCGGCCGTTAGACCGGACGCAGCGGCCATGGGACCTCCTCCTTACGGCGAACGAGCGGCGACCGGAGCACGAATGAGACGCGACGAGGGCGAGCCGCAATCGCGCGACCCGTTGTCGTGTACCTTCTCTACGGAGCACCCCGCACGACCGTTTCTCCCCCACTGGCCCCGACCGCACCGTCCGAGCGCCGGAACGAGATCAGCGCCGGCGCGGCCCCTCCCGCCGCAACTGGTCGAGGTAGTCGCCGACCACGGCGAGCCCGGCGCGAAAGTGTTCGGGCTTCGGGCCGAAGCCGATACGGAAGTGGTATTCCTGGCCGAAGGCCGCGCCCGGCGCCAGCATCACCCCGCGCTCCTCGGCCAGCCGGTTGCTGAACTCGTAGGAGGGCAGGTCGAAGGCGTAGCGCGGCAGCGCCAGCAGGCCGCCGCGCGGCGGCACCCAATCGAGCACGTCGGCGTGGTCCTCGATGAAGTGGTTGAGCGCCTCGTAGTTCTCCAGCGCGATGGCCCGCGTGCGGGCGAGCAATGCGTCGCGGTGTCGCAGGGCGTGGAGCGCCAGCGCGTCGCTGAGGCCGGCCGGGCTCAGGGAGATGTAGTCGCGCAGCGCCCAGCAGCGTTGCACGATCTCCTCCGGCGCGGCCAGCCAGCCGAGGCGCAAGCCCGGCAGCCCTAACGGCTTCGAGAGCGTCCCGACGCTGATCCCGCGATGGCCCGGCCCGGGCAGCGAGCGCGCCGGCGGCGCCGGCTCGTCGCCGGAGAAGTGCAGCCAGCGGTACGCCTCGTCGCAGAGGAGCCAGATGCCGCGCTCCTCGCAGAGGGCGTGGAGCCGGCGCAGGTCGGCGGGCGACAGCGCCGCGCCGGTCGGGTTGTGCGGCGTGTTGGCGACGATCAGCCTGGTCCGGTCGTCGAGGAGGCGCGCCAGCTCCTCGAAGTCGTAGCGGTAGCCGTCCGCCTCGCGCAGCGTCCAGCGCTTCACCGTCGCGCCGACCGCCGCCGGCACGGCGTAGAGTTGCTGGTAGGCCGGGTAGACCGCGATGGCGGTGTCGCCCGGCTCCAGGAGCACGTTGCAGAGGAGGAAGTTCGCCTCGATCGCCCCGGTCGTGACCAGGATGTTCTCGGGCGTCGTGTCGTCGTAGAGCCCGGCCAGCGCCTCGCGGAGCGCCGCCGTGCCGCGCGCCTCGCTGTAGCCGAGCGGCAGGTCGAGCAGGTCGTCGAGCGTGCGCCCGCTCGGGTCGAACGCCAGCAACTCGCGCAGCGTCGGCGGCGCGATGCCGCTCTCGGCCAGGTCATAGCGCGCCGTGACCTCGTAGGTCGTCATCCAGCGTTCGAGGTCGAACGTCTCGATCTTCATCCGCCCTCCCCGGCGAATCATCACCCTCCCATGCCGCCAGCCGGCGGCCGCCCGCCATCATACTCGCAGAAGCGGCTATTTCACCAGGAGCGGAGCAAACGGGCTGGCGGTTGCAACCCCGCCTCAATGGCCTATCGGCCGAAAACCCGCCTGGGCGGGGTGGGACGTGACGCTGTGCCGAGTCCGCTCAGCCGGACTTCGTGGCGCCGTGGCGCCATTCGCCGCAATTTCAACCGCCAGCTCCCCGCCCGTCCCCTCACCCCTCGCCACTCGTCACTCGTAACCATCCCCCGCCCCCCCGCGTTGTACTAGTGACGGTAGCCAATTCCTTTCCCTCCACTCCCCATTCCCTCACCCGACGGGCCGCGGCCACCAGCCGCGGCCCGTCGGGCGTCCGCGGACCGGCTGCCCGGCCGCCCCCCACGCCGCGCGGGACCTTCG
>DASSSV010000391.1:0-3755 GCA_035708265.1 Thermomicrobiales bacterium
GGCCGCGCCGCCTGGCAACGGGTCGCGGCGGCGGAGCGCTTCACGCTCGACCACTTGTGCTGGCTGACGGGCCCGCCCGCGGCACCCAATGGCGCGATGCATCCGCCCCGGCCGGCCGCCCAGGCCGCGGGGCCACCACCACTCGGACGCGACTGACAGCGGCCCGCCGCGCCGACACCCGGCGGGCCGGCGGACGATACACGGAGACCCACGATGAACCACGACGACAAGTTGCGCGACAAGTTGACGACCTACATCCAGGACATGTACGCGGTCGAGAACCAACTGGTCGAGACGCTGGACAAGCAGGTCGACCAGGCGGCGAAGTTCCCCGCGATCCAGGCCAAGATCAGCCAGCACCTCGACGCGACGAAGCAGCACCGCTCGCGGATGGAGCAGCGCCTGCAGGCGTACGGCGAGAGCCCGTCGACGCTCAAGGGCATCATGAGCGGCATGATGGGGAACATCACCGGCGCGATGTCCGGGATGCGCTCGGACGTGCTGGCGATGTACGCGCGCGACGACTACGTCGCCGAGAGCCTAGAGGTCGCCGGCTATCGGATGCTGATCGCCACCGCGCGCGCCTACGGCGACGAGGACACCGTGCGGGCGGCGGAGTTGAACCTGCGCGACGACGAGGAGATGCAGCGCTGGCTCGGCCAGCACGCGGCCGAGGCCGCCCTCCTCTCGCTGGAGCAGGACGGCATCACCATCCCCGCCGACGCGCGCGCGCGGGCGCAGGAGCCGCTCGTGCCCGGCGCGATGGGGACGCTGGGCGCCCAGCCCGAGGCGACGCCGCCGTCGTAGGCGGCGGCGCGGCGCTACAGCGCGGGCGCGCGTGTGCGCCGGGGCGACGCGATGACGGAATGGGAGGGCGAGAGCGATGAGCGCGGCCGGGAACTACGAGCAGATCGCCGACGCGGTCGTCGCGCGCACGGCCGAGGTGCTGCGCGCGGCGGTGACCGTGACCGACGAGCGCGGCATCATCGTCGCCAGCAGCCAGCGCGGCGCGAAGGGCCTGCCCTACGCGCTCGCCCGCACGACGCGCGCGCTCCCCTGGCTGCGCGTGCCGCTCAGTTGCGGCGGGCACTGCGGCGAGGTGCTGGTCGCCGAGCCGCGCGGCGGCGAGCCGGTCTCGCCGCGGCTGGCGCAGGCGCTGATCGAGCTGACGATCGGGCAGACCGCCGTCGTGGACCAGTTGCCCAACCGCCGCGACCTGAAAAACACGCTGATCCACGACCTGCTGCGCGGCGCGATCGGCGACGAGACGGCGCTGATGCGCGAGGCCAAGATCCTCGGCATGGACCTCTCGCCGCCCCGCGCGGTGATCCTGATCGACGCCTCCGACTTCGTTCTCCAGGCGGCCGGCGACGACGACGCGGCGACCGCGCAGCGCCAGGCCGAGCGCGTGATCGCCAGCATCGTCCGCTTCTTCAAACTGCCCAACGACACGATCTGCGCCGACCTGGGCGACGGCGAGATCGCCGTGCTGAAGGCGAGCAACACCAAGAACCTTGAGTCGTGGGCCGAGGGCGGGGCCGAGCGCGACGAGCCGGGCGCATCCTGGGCCAACCTCACCGCACTCAAGCGCGCCAGCGCCGGGCTCCTGGGCCGGCTGCGCGCCGACACCGGCGCCGCGATCAGTATCGGCATCGGCCGCTACCACCCCGGCCTGCGCGGGCTGGCGCAGTCGTACCAGGACGCGCGCGCCGCGCTCTCGCTCGGGCGTAGCTCGCAGGGCCGGAACCAGGTCCATTGCCTGGACGAACTCGGGATCGCCGCGTTCGTCGGCGTCGCAGACGAGACGACCAAGCTCGACCTCGCGCTGCACCTCCTCAGCCCGCTCGACCACGAGCCGGAGCTGCTCGACACGGTCGAGACCTTCTTCGCCGCCGACTGCAGCCCCTCGGTCACGGCGAACCGACTCGCAATCCACCGCAACACCCTCGGCTACCGGCTCGCCAAGGTCGCCGCGCTGACCGGGCTGGACCCCCGCCACTTCGACGACGCCGTGCAGATCCGCCTCGCCCTGGCCCTGCGCGCGCTGCACCCCCGCCGCCCCGCGCCCGAGGCGGCCGAGGCGCGCGACGCCGCCTGACGGCGCCGCCTCGATTGTGCGCCTGTCCGAAAGGCCCGGCGGACCTGCCGCCGGCGTTGGGCAATCGCCCAATGCCCCCTCCCCTACCGCTCGATAGCATGGGAAGGAGCAGCGGCGCCCGCCGTGGGCGCCCGCTGGCGGCGAAGGAGGGCCGATGGGCGCGCGCGCGATCTTCCTCGATCGGGACGGCACGCTGGTCGAGCCGCGCCACTACCCGGCGCGACCGGCCGACCTCGTGCTGTACGCCGGGGTCGGCGCGGAGCTCGGGCGCCTGCAGGCGGCCGGCTTCCGGCTGGTCGTCGTGACCAACCAGTCGGGTATCGCGCGGGGCTACTTCACCGAGGACGACCTGGCGCGGATGCACGCGCATCTCCGCCGCGAGCTGGCGCGCGACGGCGTCCGGCTCGACGCCGTCTACCATTGCCCGCACCACCCCGACGGCGCGGTGCCCGCGCTCGCGCGCCTCTGCGACTGCCGCAAGCCGGCCCCCGGCCTCCTGCTACGCGCCGCCGCGAACCTCGGCCTCGACCCGCGCCGCTCCTGGCTGGTCGGCGACATCCTCGACGATATCGAGGCGGGCACCCGCGCCGGCTGCCGCACCGTCCTGGTCGACCTCGGCACCGAGCCGCCTCCCGACCGGCCGCTCCGCACGCCCGACTTCGTCGCGCCCGACACGCCGTCCGCCCTCCGCCTGATTCGCGCCGTCGAAGGGCTCGGCCCGGCCGCGGACCTGCACTACCGCCCGGCGCGCTGGGACGAGGCGGCAGGCGGCAGACGGCAGACGGCAGCGCGAGGTCGGGCCGTCGGGCACACCCGCAAGCGGGTCCCCGGCAGTCGGGCAGTAGGACGAGGGCAGCCGCCCGCGTGGCCTGGGCCGTCCCAACCCGCGGAGGCGCGTTTCGCGGCGAGCGATAGCGAGCCCGTAACCGAGGTTTCAACCGCGGGCGCGCCCCACCGCGGACGCGCCCCCATCGCCGGCGACGCTTCTGCCGTCTGCCGCCTGCCGCCTGCCGCCTGCCGCCTCCGCCCCCGCCGAGGACACCGCACCATGAGCGCGACCGTCGAGCTGGTCCGCCGCTTCCGCGGGCTGCGCGCGCTGGTGATCGGCGACGCGATGCTCGACAGCTACGTCGCCGGCAGCGCGACCCGCCTCTGCCGCGAGGGGCCGGTGCCGGTCGTCCACAAGGCGGCCGAGGAGCACGCGCCGGGCGGCGCGGCCAACGTCGCCGCCAACCTCAGCGCGCTCGGCGCCGAGGTCGCCTTCCTCGGGCTGACCGGGCGCGACGCCGCCGGCGCGACGCTGCGCGCGGCGCTTCAGGAGCGCGGCGTGGACGACCGCTGGCTCGTCGCCGACGAGGACGCCGCGACGCTCCGCAAACTACGCATCGTCGCCGGAGGCCAGTACGTCGCCCGCCTCGACGACGGCGAGACCCGCGGGGCGAGCGCGGCGGCCTGTGCCCGGCTGCTGGCCCACCTGGACGACCGCTTCCCCCATTGCGACGTCGTCCTCATCTCCGACTACCGCTACGGCGCGGTCGCCGACGACCTCCTCGCCCGCCTCGGCGCGCTGCGCGGCCGGCGGCGCGTGCCGCTCGTCGTGGACGCCAAGGACCCGCGCCGCGTCCGCGCGGCCGGCGCGACGGTCGTCGCGCCGAAT
>DASSSV010000392.1:0-16604 GCA_035708265.1 Thermomicrobiales bacterium
TGCCGACCTCCGGCGCGCGGTGGCCGGGCGCGCCGCGGCGGCGCCGGCCGGCCGCAGGGTGCGCGGGCGCGGCTACGACGATAACAAACTCGCCGAGCGCCGCCACCCGTCCCGCGCCGACCTCGACGCCGCCGCGCCCGACCACCCGGTCATCGTCACCAACGCTTCCGGGCACATGAGCGTCGTCAACAGCCGCGCGCTGGCGCTGGCCGGCGTGACGCGCGATACCCCTGACCCGCAGGGCGGGCGCATCGTCCGCGACGAGCACGGCGAGCCGACCGGGCTCTTGCAGGAGACCGCGCAGGGGCTCGTCCACGCCGTCATCCCGCCGCCGACCGCCGACGAATTGCGCGAGGCGCTGCGCCGCTGCTGCGCGGCCTACGCCGCCGCGGGCATCACCAGCAGCCAGGACGCCGGCAGCAGCACGCCGGAGCAGGTCGCCGCCTACCAGGAGGCGCGCGACGCCGGCGACCTGCCGCTGCGCGTGAACCTGATGATCCGCGACAACCTCCTGCCGCACCTGGCCGGTCTCGGGCTCCACAGCCGTTTCGGCGACGACCGGCTGCGGATCGGCCCGGTGAAAATCTTCTCGGACGGCAGCCTGATCGGCCGCACCGCCGCCGTCTTCGAGCCCTTCCTCGAAGACCCGCGCCCCGACAACCTCGGGATGCCGATGATGCCGCAGGAGGAACTCGACGACGTCGTCTGGCGCGCGCACAGCGCCGGCTTCCAGGTCGCCACGCACGCGATCGGCGACCGCGCGGTCGCGATGGTGCTCGGCGCCTACGAGCGCGCGCTGACCCGCCTGCCGCGCGCCGACCACCGCCTGCGGATCGAGCACTGCGGCATCCTGCGTCCAGAACTGATCGCCCGGCTGGCGCGGCTGGGCGTCCTGGCGGTCAGCCAGCCGATCTTCATCACCGACTACGGCGATGGCTTCCGCCGCCACCTCGGCGAGGAACGCATCAAACTGACCTACCCCTTCCGCAGCCTGCTCGACGCCGGCGTGACGCTCGTCTTCTCGTCCGACTGCCCGGTCTCGCCCTTCGAGCCGCTACAGGGGATGCGCGCGGCGGTCGGCGAGCGCACCGGCAGCGGCGCGCCCTACGCCCCGCAAGAAGCCCTCACCGTCGAGGAGGCGCTGCGCTGCTACACGGTTGCCGGCGCCTACGCTTCCTTCGAGGAGCGCATCAAGGGCAAGCTCAAGCCGGGGATGTTGGCCGACCTGACGGTGCTGGGCGAAGACCCGCGCGCGGTCGAGCCGGCGCGCCTGCCCGACGTGCCGGTGACGCTGACGATGGTCGGCGGCGCGGTGATCCACGAGCGCTGAAGCGAGTGACGAGTGACGAGCAGGTGACGAGCGATGAGGGGGGCGGCGTGCCGGTTGTCAACATCGTCGGGGAGCGGGTGGCGCTGGGGCCGCTGACGCGCGACCTCGTCCCGGCGCTGGCGCGCTGGCACAACGACTTCCACGTCCAGCGCACCTACGGCGACCTGCCGCGCCCGCTGACGATCGAGGCCGAGACGGCGCGCTACGAGCGCAAGGCCGTCGCCACCGACGCCTACTGGTTCGCCATCCGCGAGCGCGCGACTGGGCGGGCGATCGGCCAGACGGACTTGTTCGACATCGACTGGCGCGGCCGGACCGCGACGTTCGGCATCCTGATCGGCGAGGCCGACTGCCGCGGCAGGGGCTACGGCACCGAGGCCGCCCGCCTGATGCTCGACTACGCCTTCACCGCGCTCGGCCTGCACAGCGTCATGCTCATGACCGACGAGTTCAACCTGGCCGGGCAGCGCGCCTACCGGAAGGCGGGGTTCAAGGAGTTCGGCCGGCGCCGCCAGTGCTCCTTCCTGGCCGGGCGGCTCTGGGACCTGATCTACATGGACTGCCTCGCCACCGAGTTCACCAGCCCGGTGCTCGGCCGCGTCTTCGTCCCGGACGAGGCGCGCAGGGGGCCGGGCGGCTGAGGCCGCGGCTGGGGGCGAGGCCCGTAAGTGGGCACCCCGCGCACGAAGCCCGGCCGGCGCCGGGCTGGGACGCTCCTTCAGGTCGTGCCGGCGGCCGTCGTGCCGCGCAGCGGCCCCTCTCGTCACTCGTCACTCGTCACTCACCACCCGCCCGTCGCTCAGCACCACCGTCCGGTCGGCGAGGTCGATCAGGAGGGGGTCGTGGGTGGCGACGACGATGGTGACGCCCTCGTCGAGGACGAGGCGGCGCAGCAGGAGCATGATCGCGCGGGCGGTGCGCGCGTCGAGCTGGCCGGTCGGTTCGTCGGCGAGGAGGAGCGGCGGACGGTTGGCGAGCGCGCGGGCGATGGCGACGCGCTGCTGCTCGCCGCCGGAGAGTTCGTCCGGTCGGTGGCGGGCGCGCTCGCCGAGGCCGACAACGTCGAGGAGGGCCTGCACGCGCTCGGCGCGGGCGCGGCGCTCGACCCCGGCGAGGCGCAGCGGCACCTCGACGTTCTCGGCGGCGGTCAGGATCGGGATGAGGCCGAAGGTCTGGAGGATGAAGCCGATCCGGTAGCGGCGCAGCGCCACCAGCTCGTCCTCCGCCATCGCCGTCACCTCGGCCCCGTCCACCCACACGCGCCCGGCGGTCGGGCGGTCGAGCCCGCCGATGAGGGTCAGCAAGGTCGTCTTGCCGCTGCCCGAGCGGCCCCGGACCGCGACCAGTTGCCCACGCCCGACCTGGACGCTGACGTCGCGCAGCGCGTGGACGACGCCGTCGCCGACCGGGTAGTCGCGCGTGAGGCCCTGCGTCTCGGCGATCGGGGCCTCGTCTGCGATCACCGCCGGCAGCTCCCGTCTGGCGCGCGGTCCGCTCATCGCCCCGCCCCTCCCCGCGCGTCGCGCTCGCGCCCGTCGGGATAGACGTTGATGTGGTCCTCGTCGAGCGTCAGGCGGACGCGCTGCGCCAGGTCGAGCGCCTCGACGTACTCGCCGGGGAGCTGGAGCCGCCCGGCGCGGTCGAGCACCGCGAACTCCTCGGCGACGAGTGCGTGCGCCCCGGCCGCGTCCAGCCCGGCGCGGCGCAGCGTCTCGCTGCTGGTCCGCCCGTCGCGGATCGTGACCGTGCGCCGAACCTGCTCCGAGACCTGCGGGTCGTGCGTCACGACGACGACGGTCACCTGCTCCCGCTCGTTCGCCGCGCGCAGCACCCCGAAGATCGCCGCGGCGGTGGCGGTGTCGAGCTCGCCGGTCGGCTCGTCTGCCAGCAGCACCTGGGGGCCGTTGGCGAGGGCGACGGCGATGGCGACGCGCTGCTGCTCGCCGCCGGAGAGTTGCGCGGGGCGGTGTCCGGCGCGCTCGCCGACGCCGACCAGGTCGAGGAGTTCGCGCGCCCGGTCGCGGCGCCAGCGGCGCGGAAAGCCGTCGAGGATCATCGGCAACTCGACGTTCTGCGCGGCGGTGAGGTAGGGGAGGAGGTTGCGCGCCGTCTGCTGCCAGACGAACCCGACGACCTGGCGCCGGAAGATTGTCCGCTCCCGTGCCGTCATTGCGAGCAGGTCGTAGCCCGCGACCGACGCCTTCCCCGCCGAGGGGACGTCGAGGCCGCCGAGGATGTTGAGCAGGGTCGACTTGCCGCTGCCCGACGCCCCGACGATGGCGAGCAGTTCGCCCGGCTCGACGACGAGGTCGAGACCCTGGAGGGCGACGACTTCCAGGTCGGCGACCTGGTAGATCTTGACCAGGTTGTCGCAGTTGATCGCCGCCTCCGCCCCCCGCGACCCGGCGGCGCGGTCCCGGCTGGCGGTGTCGAGGCCGTAGGTCATCGTCGTCCCTCCCTCAACAGCTGGCTCGGGCTGATCCGCCCGACGAGCGCGCCGACGAGCAGCGCGGCGGCCAGCGCCACGCCGCTGACACCCCCGGCGAGGAGCGCGACCGCCGCCCAGTCGGGCCGCAGGGCGACCGGCACGCCCGGCGCGGTGAAGACGGTCAGGTCGATCGCCGGCCCCAGAAGCCGGCCCAGCGCGACGCCGAGCGCGCCCCCGGCGAGGCCCGCCGCGGCGAGCGGCGGGAGGAGTTCGAGGATGGCCAGCGCCGTCCCCTGCCGCTCGGCCAGGCCGAGCAGGCGCAGGGCGGCTCGCTCCACGGCCCGCGCACGCGCCACCCCCTCCGCGACCGCCGCGACCGCGAGAGCGGCGAGCAGCGCGGTCAGAGCCAGGCTCCAGCGGAAGCCGGCCGTCACCCCGGCCACCAGCGGGACGCCGCGCGCCCGGTCGTAGACCGCGCGGCGGGACGTCACGGTCCCGTCCGCCCCCTGCGCGCGCGTCGCCGCGCCGATCGGCCCGTCGAGGTGCGCGGGCGCGCGGAAGTAATAGGTCGCCGTGTCCGCGATGCGGTCGAGCCGGCCGGCCACCTGGAGGTCGGCGAGCGGGGCGACGACGAACGGGCGACCGGCCGGCAGGCCGGGGAATCCGGCGCGAACCTCGCGCGCGACGAAGGTGACGGTCGTGCCGCCGAGGGCGAGGCCGAAGACCGCACCGGTCCCCGGCGCGCCGGGCTGCGGCCAGTTCGTCGAGACGAGCGCCGGGATCGGGTTGCCTTTCTGCCCGAGGTTGGCGAGCGTGGGGGAAGCGAGCGCGGTCGGGGCGAGGTGGGGGTCGGCGGGCGTGCCGGCCGCGACCCGCGCGTAGCCGGCGAGGTCGAGCGCGAGGATCGGCACGCCCTCGGCCGTGGCGATCGTCGCGGAGCGGGCGACGGCCCCGACCCCGGCGACGCCGGCGAAGTCGGGCGCGGGCGTCGCGCCGCCCGGGCCGACCGGGACGTCGAGCCGGTAGTCCGCGCCGACCTGCTGCCAGGCGTCGTCGGACTGCGCGCGGGCGATCGAGCCCTGGATCGTCGCGGCGAAGGCGGCCAGCGCGACCGCCAGGAGGACCGCCAGGAGGGGCAGTTGCGCGCCGACCGGGCGGGCGAGGCGGCGCAGGCCGAGGAAGGCGACGGCGCCGCGCCCGCGCGCCGCCAGCGGCGCGACGAGGCGGACGAGCGGCCCGATCAGCCGCAGGACGACCAGGCCGGTCGCTAGGCCCAGCAACACCGGCACCGCGACGAGGTAGGGATCGACCGCGTGCTGGGACTCGACCAGCCCCCGCCGGCGCAGGAGCACCACCCCGGCGACCGCCAGGCCGAGCACCACGGCCTCGGCGAGCAGGCGACGGAGCAGGCCGACGCGCCGGTCGTGCTCGCCCCGCGAGCGCACGCCGCGGTCGCGCCGGAGGGCTACCAGCGCCGCGCCGGCGAGCAGGAGCGCCGCCCCCAGCGCGACGCCGCCCGCCGCCGCGGCGGGCCAGCGCGGGTCCGGCGCGGGGAGGAACGCGACCGCCGCCGCCCAGCCGAGCGCCGCCACCGGCACGGCCAGGGCCAGCCCCTCGACGAACTGCGCGGCGACCAACTGGCCGGTGGAGGCCCCGCGGCCGCGGATGAGCGCGAGCGCCGGCCGCCGCCGCTCCGCCAGCAGCGCCGCCAGGACGCCGAGGACGACCGCCGCGACGGCGGTGAGCCCGACCGCCGCGAGCGCGAGGACCGACACGGCGAGTTGCCGCTGGACGGCGAAGCGGCCGAGCAGGTCGCCCAGCCCAGTCGTCGCGTGCGTGGCCGTCGGCGGGAAGACGAAGTCGAGCCGCTGGAGGCCCGCGCCGAGGTCGGCGGCGCCGGTCTCGGTCAACCGCCCCGGCGCGACGAAGTAGCGCCACTGGTAGGTCCACGCTTCGGGGCTCGTCACCCGCTGCAACGCGGCGAAGTCCTCGGGCGCGAGCAGGCCGGTGGCGTAGATCAGCGTGACGTTACCGGTGTCGACGACGGTGGGTTGCAGGAGGTTCGGGTCGCCGAACCAGTATTCGTCGTCCTCGTTGCGCGCCGCGATGAGGCCGACGACCTCGATGACGAGCCGGTAGGCCGCGGGCTGGCGCACCAGCCCGGTCTGGCTCCAGTAGGTCGGGTCGGAGACGACGATGACCCGGTCCCCGACGCGCAGACCGAGCGCCTGCGCCACCTCCGGGGTGAGCGCCGTCTCGAAGACCGGCAGCGGGTCCGCGCCGGCCGCGGGGTTGCCGGTCAGTTGCGCCAGCGTCGCCGGCGGGCGCGGCACCGGGAGGCGGCCGGCGACCAGCCGGATCTGGTCGTCGATGCCGCTCTGGTAGCGGAGTTGCAGGTAGCGCGGGGAGGCGAAAGGCGCGACCCCGGGGAGATCGTGCACGATCCAGCGCGGGCCGTCGGCGACGACCGTGCGCCGGGCGATCGGCGCCTGCACGGCGGGTGGCAGCGCCTCCTGCAGGTCGCCGCCGACCGTGTCCAGGTTGGCGAGGCTGGCGGTCATCGGCGAGCCGTCCGGCAGGAGCGGGCCGGGGCTCACCTGGGTGAGCGCGATGTCGCGCGCGTAGGGCGGCGCCTCGCCGACCGCGCGCCGCAGGCCCGCGTCGGACATCCGGGCCGCGAAGCCGGGGAGCGCGGCGAGGCTGAAGGCGGCGACCAGGACGACGGCGGCCAGGATCGCCAGCGCCCTGAGGTTGCGCGGCATGCGCCGCAGCAACGCCAGCGCCGCGCCCGGGCGGGCCGCGAGGGAAGCCTGTCGCCGGGCGCCGACCGCGCGCGCCATCGCCTACTCCCCCCCGGTCCGCAGGACCGCGCCGAGCCCGAGCCGCCGCAGGCTCGCGGCCAGGATGGCGACGGCCCCGACCAGCGCGACGAGCAGGCCGCCGGTGAGGAGGCCCACCGTCGGCCAGGGCACCACCACCCGCACCGGCGGCGTCGCCGCCGTCCCCGCCTGGGTCAGCGCGATCAGCGGCAGCACGAGCCGGGTCAGGGCCAGCCCGAGGAGCGCGCCGCCGAGGAGGCTCAGCGCCACGGTCAGCCCCTGCTCCAGCGAGAGCCAGGCGACGAGCTGGCGCGGGTGGAGCCCGATGGCGCGCAGCAGCGCGAACTCGGCCAGGCGCTCGCGCGCCGAGGCGGCGGCGTTGACCGCGAAGCCGAGGACGGCGACCACGGCGGCGGCGACGAAACCGAGCGCCAGCGCGCCGATCGTGCCGAGCGCCAGCGGGTTGGTCCGCAACTGCCCCGCCAGCGCCGTCCGGCTCAGCACAAGCGGGCTGGAGAAGGGCGCGCGGCGCAACTGGTCGGTGACCGCCGCGTCGCGCCCCGGCGCCGCCGCCAGCCAGTACTCGGTCGGGTCGAAGAGCGCGGCCCCCGGGGCGGTCTGGAGCGCGTCGAGCGTCGGCAGGTCGGCCACGATGAAGGTCGCGTCGCCAGGGTCGAGCGTCGGGAAGCCGCGCAGCGCCCCGACGATCTCGCCCTGCCGCGCCGCGCCATTCAGCGTGAGCGCGATCGTGTCGCCGACGCGCAGGTGCGCCTGGTCGAGCAGGTGGGCGCCGACGAGGATCGGGATGGGCGCGGGTGGGAGCGGCGCGCCCGCGCGCAGGCCGTAGGTCAGCGGCAGGAGCCTCCCGCGCGACGCGACCCCGGTGTCGATCCGCAGCGACAGCACGCTCCCCGGCGCGGCCGCGAGCCGCTCGATCGTCGGCGCCTGCCCGCCGCCGGTGACGGGCGACTGGGCGATCTGCCAATCCGCCGGCGCGGGCGTGAGCGGCACGTCGCCCCAGCCCTCGCCCGTCGCGGCGTCGCTGGCGCGCAGGCCGAGGAGGTCGACCTGCGCGCGCTCCTCGACGGAGGTCACCACCGTCGAGATGTCGAGGCCGACGAGGCCGAGCGGGTAGGTCGGGCGGCTGTCCCCCCCGCCGGCGAGCGGCTGGCCGAGCGGCACGATCTTCCGCTCGACCTGCCCGTCGTCGCGCACCGCCCCGAGCGGGACGCGGTAGAGCATGCCGTCCCCGTCCCGGAGGAGCGCGTCGACGTTGAGCAGGGGGGGCGGGCCGGTGCGCTTAGGCTGGGCCGCCCAGGCCAGCCGCAGGTCGAGGGCCAGCCGCCGGGGCTCGCCGGGGATGGGGACGACCGTCGGGCTTCGCCTCTCGCTCGCGAGGCGCGCCAGTATCGGCGCCAGCGGCTCCGGCGCCAGGTCATTGCGGAAGCGGACGATCGCCGCGGCCTGGCGGCTGTCGAGGAGGATCAGGTCGCCCTCGCCGGTCGCCGACGAGAACTCCTCCCGCTGGCGGAGGACCGGCATCGCGGCCCGCACGCCGTCGACCTGGCGGTAGGTGCCGGTCAACTGGAGCGGGGGGATCGCCGTCTCGGGGCGCCGGTCCGGCTCGACGCGGAGGTCGGCCCCGACCTGGTAGTCGGCCTGGTCGTCCTGCGACTGCGCCCAGGTCCGCGCGTAGGCGGCGGCGAAGAGCCCGATCCCGAGGGCGAGGATGAGCAGGAGCGCCGCGCGCGCGTAGCGCTGCGGCCGGCGCGCCACCTGCCAGGCGCCGAAGGCCGCCGCCGGCCGGCCGCCGCGCGCGATCGTCTCGGCCAGTCGCGCCGCCAGCGGCAGCAGCCGCAGCGCGACGACGGCGCCGGCGAGGAGGCCGAGCCCCGGTGCGGCGGCCAGCAGCGGGTCGAGGCCGAGGCGCCCGGCGAGCGTCCGCGTGAGCGGCGCGCCGTAGCGCCGCAGCTGCGTGTAGGCGAGGGCGGCGAGGAGCAGCAGGGCGAGGTCGAGTCCGACGCGCTGGGCGAGCCCCTGCGCCCCCTGCCGGGCGCGGCGGGCGCGGGCCTGGGCGAGCGCGCGAGTCGCGCCGAACCAGGGGAACGTCAGCAGCGCGACGCAGGCCAGCCCGGCGCCGGCCGCGGCGAGGATGGCGGGGCGGCCGACGACGGGCGTCAGGCGCAGGCCGATCGGCGCCAGCGGGCCGACGACGTTGAGCAGGCGCAGGGCGAGCGCGGCCAGCCACGGCCCGAGCAGCGCCGCCGGGAGGGCCAGGAAGATCGCTTCCACGATGGCGAGCGTCCAGAGCTGGCCGTTCCCCGCGCCGCGCGAGTAGAGCATCGCCATCTCGACGCGGCGGCCTTCGATCAGCAGGCCGGTCGTCAGGACCAGCGCGTAGCCGATCAGGATCGCCAGTTGCAGCACCTGGATCAGCACGCCGGAGCGGGTCACCAGCAGCGACCGCTCGGCATCGGCCAGGCGGTCGGGGAGTTGCGTGTCGACCCGGACGGTGGCGCCGGGGACCGCGGCGGTCAACACCGCCGGGAGGCGGGAGAACGCGTCGCGGAGGCCCGGCAGGTCGTCGGCGGTCAGGCGGTCGATGTCGGGGTATACGTGCCAGGTGAGCGCGACGGCGGTCGGGCTCAGCGGCCCGGGCAGGGTCGCGGCCGGGACGACGAAGGGCCCGTAGGTGGTGAAGGACTGGCCCGGGTCGACCCCGGTCAGTTCGAGCGAGTCGCCGTACCAGAAGGGGTCGGCCGCGTCGTTCAGGCGGTAGATGCCGACGACGCGCACGCGCGGCCGGAGGGCCGGGTCGAGCCGGCTCTGCAGTTGCAGCACGTCGCCGACATGGTAGCCCAGGCTCGCGGCGGTGGGCGCGGGCAGCGCGACCTCGTAGGGCTCGGCGGTCGCCGCCGGCCAGGCCCCGGCGACGAGCGTGGCGTGCCCGGCGATCCCCTCGACGAAGGCGAAGACCGCGAGGTTGTGGACGTCGTTGGCGTCCTGCCCGGGCAGGGCGAAGGAGTCGGAGCGCCCCTGGCGGAGGATCGTCGCGCCGATCGGGGCGGCGGCTTCGCTCAGGCGCTCGGTGACCGCGCGGTCGGTCGTCGCGTAGGCCCGCGCGTTGACCGAGGTCGTGACCGCGATGTTCGCCTCGGCGGTCGGGGCGTCGCGGAGGGTGCGCCGCAGCCCGCTGACGGTGACCGCGTCGGCGTAGATCGGCCCGGCCGCGAGCAGGGTGGTCGCCAGGAGGATGGTGAGCCAGGCGACCGCGAGGGTCGGCCAGTCGGCGCGCGCGCGCCGCAGCACGAGTTCCCAACTGGCCGTGAGGAGCGCGCTCATGCGTCCCCCCGGCTCTGCGCCCCGCCCGCGCTGGCGTCGCCGAGCGCCGCGGCGATCTGTCCAGTTGTCCCGGCCGCTGACCGCGCGAACGCCATGCTGCCCGCCGCTCGCGAACAAACGGTGCCCACCGTGAATGCCGCTTCATTGTACACAACCGCCCGGAGGGGGAGATGGCTACGGCGCGCCCGCCGGCCGCTCCGCCGGATCTGCTACCATTGGGCGTTGAGGGAAGGAGGCGCGGGAGAGGCGCGGCGGCGCGGAGGGGAGATCGATGCAACTGCTCCTGGTGCGGCATGGCGAGTCGGCCGGCAACGTCACGCGGGAACTCCAGCGGCGCGACGACCCGCTGACCGAGCGCGGGCGGCGGCAGGCGCGCGAGATCGCGGCCCACCTGGCGGCGCGCGGCGACGTGCGCGCGCTCTACGCCAGTCCCCTCCCCCGCGCCTACGAGACGGCGCTCATCATCGGGGAGGCGGTGGACCTGGTGCCGCGGCCGCGCGAGAATCTGGCCGAGATCGACGTCGGCGAGGCGGCCGGCTTGACCTTCGCCGACTGGGCCGCGCGCCACCCGGACGAGGCGCGGCGCTTCACCGAAGAGGGCGTCGACTTCGCCTGGCCCAGCGGCGAGAGCGGCCGGCAACTGGGCGCGCGGACGGCGGCCGAGATCGACCGGATCATCGGCGCCAACCGCCTCGAACCGGGCGCGGCCGTCGTCGTCTCGCACGGCGGCGCGCTGGCCTGGATCGTCGCCCACCTGCTGCGCGAGCCGCGCGACGCCTGGCCCGCGCACCAGTTCGACCACTGTGCGCTGACCGAGGTGACGATCGACCCGCACGACCAGCAGGCCGTGGCGGTCGTCTGCCAGAACGAGACCGGCCACCTCTCCGCCGAGCCCGCCGAGGGCATCGCCACCGGTCGCGCGGCGGGGCGGGAGTAGCGGCGCGGCCCTCACCCCCCATCCCCCTCTCCCAATCCTGGGAGAGGGGGTGCCCGCCTCAATCGGGGCGGCGCTCTTTCAGATCCGAGGGTAGGAAGAGCAGCGCGCTGTTACTGCGAGGGCTCCCCCCTCTCCCAGCATTGGGAGAGGGGGGCCGGGGGGGTGAGGGCCGCCGGCCGCCCCGATCGGCTATACTTTCCTCGTCATGCCGCGCGCCCGGCGCAGGCATCGGGCGTCGCGGCATCGTCGGGTGAGGGGGATGCAGGACTTCATCATCAGTCTCCTCTACGTGCTGGTCTTCCTGGCCTTCTTCTACGGCGCCTGCGCGTCGGTCCAACTCAGCCAGGTGCGGCCGGGGATGCGCATGGTCATCTTCGGCCTCTTCGGCACAGTCGGCACGCTGATCCTCCTGCTCGGCCTGCTCAGCGTATCCGCGCCGCAGGTGGTCCACCCGCAGAGCGGCCGGCTCCTGCTGGTCCTCGGTATCGCGACGCTCCTGCCGCTCTTCCGTTGGGTGCGGGTTCTGGTGGCGAAGGTGACACCGCTCGATCCGAACTCCACGATCGACGCGAGCGGGCTGGTCGTCCTCCTCTGGCTCTTCGCCATCGGCGGGTTGCTCCTCTTTACCGTCGACCTGAGCAAGATCAACGCGACCGTCACGGTCGGCGCGGCGCTGCTCAACGAACTCGCCTATGTCCCGATCGCCTTCAGCCTGGTCGGCATCTTCGTCACGCGCACCTTCCGCGAGAGTGTCAAGCGCCTCGACCTGGAGCGGCCGACCGCACGCCAGGTGGCGATCGCGCTCGGGCTGGTCGTGCCCCTCCTGGGGCTCGCCATCGCGACCGACTACGCCGGCCGGACGCTCCAGCCGGCCTACTATCAGCAGGTGGAATCCGTGCTGAAGTCGATGTCGAGCGGGCTGAGCAACCCGCTGGCGGCGATCGCCGTCGGTGGGGCCGCGGGGATCTGCGAAGAGATCCTCTTCCGCGGCGCGATCCAGCCCCGCTTCGGCGTCCCGCTCACCGCGCTCGCCTTCGCCACCGCGCACGCGCAGTACGGCGCCTCGCTGGCGATCGTCGGGGTCTTCATCACCGGCCTCGTCCTCGGTTACGAGCGCAAGTACCTCAACACGACCACCGCGATCATCACCCACGCGGTCTACGACATCGTCGCGTTCCTGCTCAACGCCGGGGGGTGAGCGCGATGGCCGGTCAGCGTCCCGCCGCGATCCTCCGCGCCCTCGCCGGGCGCGCCCGCCGCGCCGCCGCGCCGCCCAAGACGCGGCTTGGGGCAGGCGCGCCGCTGGCGCTCACCTGCTACGGCAAGCCCGACTGCCCGCTCTGCGACAAGGCCAAGACGCCGGTCGCGCGCGCCATCCGCGGCCTGCCGGTGACGGTCGCCTGGGTCGACATCCTGACCGACCCGGCGCTGGTCGCGCGCTGGGGCGAGCGCATCCCGGTCGTCTGCGCGCCTGCCCCAAGCAGCGTCTTGGGGGGCGAGACCGTGCTGGCGGAGGGCAAGATCAGCGAGCTGCGCCTGCGCCGCGCGCTCGACGCCTACCTGCGCGACCATTGCGCCGACCCCGCCGATGTCCGCTAACCCCGGCCAGCGCCGCGCCCCCTCGCCGGACGGCCACCAGCGCCCCGACCGCCCCCCCGCCCGCCCCCGGCGCGCTGCCGCCCCACCGAAGCGCCGTACCGGCCACCGTGCCAAGGTCGCCTTCTCGGTGATCGGCCTCGCCGTGACGATCGCGCTCGCCCTCAGCACGCTCATCTTCAGCGGCGTCGGCTTCGGCGGCCTCGGCGGCGGGT
Source organism: Thermomicrobiales bacterium (assembly GCA_035708265.1). Classification (GTDB taxonomy): domain Bacteria; phylum Chloroflexota; class Chloroflexia; order Thermomicrobiales; family CADCWN01; genus DASSSV01. The sequence continues at coordinate 12,668 of DASSSV010000392.1, forward strand.
CCGACAACACGCCGACGCCCCTCCAGGCCAACCTGGTGCCGACCTACCAGGCCCGATTGCAGGCGAACCCGAAGGACCTGCAGGCGCTCCTGCTCCTGGCGAACATCGACCAGAACAACGGCGACTACGCCGACGCGATCGACCTCTACCAGCGCGCGGTGGAGATCCAGCCGAACGACCTGGAGACCCGCCTGGCCTTCGGGCAGGCCCTGGCGAACTACGGCCAGTCCTTCGACGCCGAGGTGCAGTACCAGAAGGCGCTCACGCTCGACCCGAACAACCCGCGCACCGAGTTCTACCTGGGCCAACTCTACGAGCGCTGGGACCCGCCGAAGCCCAACCAGGCGCGCGAGCACTACCAACGTGCCTCCCAACTCCAGCCAGAGGGCACCTGGGGCCAGGCCGCGCGCGACGCGCTCCAGCGCCTCGACGCCACGCCGTCGCCGACGAAGTAGGGGGTGGAGGGGGTGAAGGGGGAGCAGGGGGCGAAGGAACGCCGGGCGCCGGGCGGCGATGAACAGGTTGCCGCCGTTCCCTCCACCTTCTTCACCCCCTATCCCCCTTCGCCCCCTCCACCCCCTGCCCGACTCCACCTCCTGCACCTCATCCAGCGCTACTACCCCTTCGTCGGCGGGTCGGAACTCTATTTCGGGGTGCTGTCGCGCTATTTCGCGGCGCGCGGCGACGACGTGACGGTCTACACGACCGATGCCTGGGATCTGGAGCACTTCTGGGCCGGGGGCCGGCGGCGCGTCCCGGACGATGCGCCGGCCGAGCACGAGGGCGCGCGCATCCGCCGCTTCGCGGTGCGGCGGCCGCCCGGCTGGTGGCTCGGCTACCCGGTGACGCGGCGGCTGATGACGCACCTGTCCGACCTGCCGCTGCCCGGCGCCGGGGCGGCGCTGCGCCGGGCCGGAACGCTCTCGCCGTGGGTGCCGTCGCTGGCCCGCGCGCTGCGCGAGGAACCGGCGCGCTTCGACCTCGTCCACACGGCGAACATCGCGCTGGAGAGCCTGATCCTGACGGCGGAGGACTACTGCCGCCGCCGCGACGTGCCGCTGGTAGTGACGCCCTTCGTCCACCTCGGCGAGGACCACGACCGCCGCGTGCGCAAGTACTACTCGATGCGCCACCAACTCGCGGTGCTGCGCCGCGCCACCGCCGTGGTCGTGCAGACCGAGCGCGAGCGCCGCTTCCTGGCCGCGCGCGGCGTCCCGGAGGACCGGCTGCATCTCATCGGCGCGGGGGTAGACCCCGACGAGGTCGCCGGCGGCGACGGCGCGGCCTTCCGCGCGTGCCACCGGATCGACGGCCCGCTCGTCGCGACGATCGGCACGACGGCCTACGACAAGGGGACGCCGCACGTCGTCGAGGCGCTGCGCGCGCTCTGGCGCGAGGGCGTCGAGGCGACGCTGGTCCTCGCCGGGCCGCCGATGGCGCACTTCCTGGCCTACTTCGAGGCGCTGCCCGCCGACGTGCGCGCGCGCTGCCGCCTGCTCGGCTTCATCTCGCCGGAGGAGAAGCGCGACCTCCTCGCCGCGACCGACGTCTTCGCCCTGCCGTCGCGCACCGACTCCTTCGGCATCGTCTACCTGGAGAACTGGTGCTACGGCACGCCGGTGATCGGCGCGCGGGCCGGCGGCGTGCCCGACGTGATCGAGGAGGGCCGCGACGGCCTGCTGGTCCCCTTCGCCGACGTCCCGGCACTCGCCGCCGCGCTCCGCACCCTGTTGACCGACCGGGCGCTGGCGGCCGACCTCGGCGCGCGCGGCCGGGCCAAGGTCCACGAGCGCTACACCTGGGCGCGCGTCACCGCCGCCTTCGCGGATGTGTACGAGCGTGCGCTGCGCGGCCAGTGACGAGTGATGAGTGATGCGTGATGGGGGGCGGCGGGGCACCCGGCCACGACAGCGGACAAGCAAGGTAGTATGGTCCCAACCCGCGCAGGCGGGTTTCGTGGCGAGCGGAGCGAGCCCCTACCGGCGATTGAAATCGCCGGGGCGTTGCAATCGCCGGCGCGGGTGACGGACGCCGGCATGAGGGAAACGGGAGCATGACGACGACGCAGCGCCGGCGCGAACTGAGCGGACCCGAGGTCGAGGCGACGCTGGCCGCGATCCGGCGGCGGGTGCGCGCCCGCCACGGCCTGCCGCCCGACAGCCCGGATGAGGAGCCGGCCGAGGCGCGCAGCGCGCTGACCGAGGCGATGGACGCCGTACACATCTCGGCCCACACGCCGATCCTCTGGACGGTGCCGGTCGTCGGGCGCGCGCTGGCGCTCGTCAAGCGCGTCGTGCGCCTCCTGCTGCGCTGGTACATCAACCCGATCGTGGACCAGCAGAACGACTTCAACGCCGCCGCCGTCCGCGCGCTGAACGAGCTGGCGGCCGGGCAGGAGGCGCTGCGGCGGGAGATCGAGCGGCGGGAGTCGGGCAGTTCGTCCGAGGGGTCGGAGAGGTAGATGGTCGTTTCCGCCGAGAGGGAGCCGGGGAGAGGCGCCTGGTGCCTGAAGGCGCGGCTAGAGGCGGCTGCGCCGCCACGAAGGCCGCCTACGCGGCCTGACGAGATCCTAGCCCGGCGCAGGCCGGGTTTCGTGGCCCGCAGGTCTTCAGCCGCGGCTTCAGCCGCCCGGTCTCGCCGGTGCGCGTCACTGCCCGACTGCCCGACTGCCCGACTGCCCGACTCCCCCGGGGGAGCCTCGTGAACGTCGTCATCGCGGCGACGCAGGTGCCGTTCGTGCGCGGCGGGGCGGAGGTGCTGGTCGACGGGCTGGCCGAGGCGCTGGAGGGGCGCGGGCATCGCGTCGCGGTCGTCGCGCTGCCGTTCAAGTGGTACCCGAAGGAGCAACTGCTGCGCACCGCCCTCGCCTGGCGCCTGCTCGATCTGACCGAGGCGAACGGCGTGCCGGTGGACCTCGTCATCTGCACGAAGTTCCCTACCTGGGCCGTGCGCCACCCGCGCAAGGTCGCCTGGCTCGTCCACCAGCACCGCCAGGCGTATGACTGGTACGGCACGCCGCTCAGCGACTTCGCCAACACGCCCGCCGACAACGAGTTTCGGCGGCGCATCCGCGCGCTCGACCGCGTCGGCCTCGGCGAGTGCCGCCGCCGCTTCGCGATCTCGCGCAACGTCGCCGCCCGGCTGGAGCGCTTCACCGGCCTGGACGCCGAGCCGCTGTACCCACCGCTCCGCCTGCGCGGCCTCGCGTCGCGCGGCGACGATGTCACGATCCTCTCTGTCTCACGCCTCGACGCGGCCAAGCGCCTCGACCTGCTCGTCGAGGCGCTGGCGCTGACGCGCGAGCCGGTGCGCGCCCGGCTCGTCGGCGCCGGCCCGGAGGAGGGCAACCTGCGCCGGCTGATCCGCGAGCGCGGCCTGACCGACCGCGTCGAACTGCTCGGCGCGCTGCCCGACGAGGAGGTCGTCGCGCTGTACAACACCTGCCGCGCCGTCTACTACGCGCCGGTGGACGAGGACTACGGCTACGTCACGGTGGAAGCGCTCACCGCGGGCAAGCCGGTCCTCACCGCGACCGATTCGGGCGCCGTGCTCGAGTTCGTGCGCGACGGCGTCGGCGGGGCGGTCGTGCCGCCGGAGCCGGCCGCGTTCGCCGCGGTCCTCGATCGGTGGTACCATGCCCCGGATGAGGCGCGGCGACTCGGCGAGGCGGGACAACCACTGGTCCGGGACATCAGTTGGGACGGCGTGGTCGACGCGCTGCTCGGCGCCGGGCGCTAACACCACGCCTGCCGGCTCCAGCCGAGCCCCGATCGCTAACGTGCCGACTGCGGCGAGCCGTCCTAGGTTCTGTTGACGAGAATTGCTAGACTCTTCTCTCGGGCACGGTGGGGTGGTCGCTGGGGAGGGATGATGGAGTTATTCTTGAGCGAGGCGCAGTTCGCGCGGGTGTACGGGCTGCTGCAACGGGAGGCGAAGA
>DASSSV010000393.1:0-2583 GCA_035708265.1 Thermomicrobiales bacterium
TGCTGCTGGGCGAAGTCGGCCACGACCTGCGCGACCTGCTGCGCCTTCTGCTGGTCGAGACCCGCGCGATCCTGCAACGCCTGCACGAGCTGGTTCCAGATCTGCTCCTGCATGTGGATACTCCCTTCCTGGCTAGATCGCACCCGCGACGCCGCGCGCGAGTCGCCACACGATTGTCCCGCCGCGCCGCCCGGCGCACAGGCGCCGCTCGGGGCGGCGACGGAGCAGCGAACCGTGGCGCAAGCGGTATGCCAGGGGGCTGTTCCGGCCCTTGACGGGCGTGGTATCCTTATCCGCAAGCGAACAGCGTCAGCGACGCTGAAGGAGACGCAGTAGCGGCGTCGTGGTAACGGCAGAGAGCGGGCGGTCGGTGCGAGCCCGCGGCACGCGGCGCGGCGAAATACCCTCCGGAGTCGCCGGATCAAACGGCGCATCGGCGCCCCAAAGTCCGGCCGGTGGCCCCCGTTAGCGGGCAGCGGTATCCGCGCCGTCCAGGCGTGTGTACTGGTTGAGGCCGTGCCCTCGCGGGCACGGCGAACGAAGGTGGTACCACGGGCCTCCGTCCTTCACGGGACGGGGGCGTTTTTGCGTGGTGCGGAGGACGGCGATGACGGCGGCGACGGCGATCGAGATCCGGCGCGCGACCGCGGACGACGCGGCGGTCGTCGCGCTGCTGAACCGGCACGTCCAGGCGTTGCACGCCGCGGCCTGGCCGGCGATCTTCAAGCCGCCCGCGGACGGCGACGGGCGGGCGGCGGCGTTCGCGGCGCTCCTCGCCGACCCGGACGCGGCGATCTTCATCGCCGAGGTCGGCGGCGCGCCGGCCGGCTACGTCTACGCGCGGGTGGAGCGTCGGCCGGACAACCCGTTCAGTTATGCCGGCGAGACGCTCTTCGTCGAGCATATCTCGGTCGAGCCGGCCTACCAGCGTCGGGGGCTCGGCGAGCGACTGTTGGGGGAGGCGGTGGCGCTGGCGCGTGAGGCCGGCATCCCGCGCGTCGCGCTCGCCGTCTGGAGTTTCAACGACCGCGCGCGGCGCTTCTTCGCCGCGCAGGGCTTCACGGCCTGGCAGGAGCGGCTCTATCTCGACACCGCGATGAGTTGGCAGTCGGGAGTCGGGAGTCGGAAGTAACGGCTTCCGTAGGGCAACCGGTCAACGAGCGTAAGCCGGTACTGCCGACTGCCGACTGCCGACTGAAGGAAATGAGGACCGGACCATGGTGGACACGACGACGCGACCGGCGCCCGACGCCGCGGCGGAGCGCGACCGCAACGTCTACGACGTGCTCGCGGAGCGCGGCTTCATCGCGCAGGTCTCCGACGAGGCCGGGCTGCGCGCCGCGCTGGCCCAGCCGCTGACCCTCTACTGCGGCTACGACCCGACCGCGACGAGCCTGCACATCGGCAACCTGCTGACGCTGATGATGCTGGCCCATTGCCAGCGCCACGGCCACCGCCCGATCGCGCTCCTCGGCGGCGGCACCGGCATGATCGGCGACCCGACCGACCGCGCCGCCCAGCGCCCGATCATGACGGTCGAGCAGATCGGGGCGAACATCGCGGCGCTCCGGCCGATCTTCGCGCGCTACCTCGACTTCGAGGGAGACGCGGGCGGCGGCGTGCAGCCGGCGCTGCTGGTCAACAACGCCGACTGGCTGCTGGAGTTGCGCTACATCCCGTTCCTGCGCGACATCGGGATCTACTTCAGCGTCAACCAGCTCCTCAGCCACTCGACTTACCGCGAGCGGCTGGAGAGCGAGGGGACCGGGCTGAACTTCATCGAGCTGAACTACGCGCTGTTGCAGGGCTACGACTTCCTGCACCTGCACCGCGCCCACGGCTGCGCGCTCCAGGTCGGTGGCAACGACCAGTGGTTCAACATCCTCGCCGGGACCGAGCTGATCCGCCGCGCCGACGGCGGCCGCGCCTTCGCGCTGGTCGCGCCGCTGCTGACGACGGCGTCGGGCGAGAAGATGGGCAAGACGGCCAGCGGCGAGCGCATCTGGCTCGACCCGGCGCAGACCTCGCCCTACGACTTCTACCAGTACTGGATCAACGTGCCGGACGATCGGGTGGCGCAGCTCATGAAGCTCTTCACCTTCCTGCCGCTCGACGAGATCGCGGCGCTGACGAGTGCGGCGGGCGCCGACATCCGCCGGGCGAAGGAAGTCCTCGCCTTCGAGGCGACGCGCATCACGCACGGTGAGGCAGAGGCGCGCGACGCCCAGGCCGCCGCGCGCGCGCTCTTCGGCGCCGCACGCGGAACTCTCTCGGGAAGGGCGACACTGACGGTAGGCGAGCCGACGGGCACCGCGCGTGGGGAAGTCACGAGGAGCACGAGCACCGAATTGAGCGCGATCCTCTCGTCTAACGTCCCGACGACCACCGTGCCGCGCGCCGATCTGGAGGCCGGCGTGCCGGTGCTCGACCTCTTCGTCGCGGCCGGGCTGGCGAAGTCGCGCGGCGAGGCCCGTCGCCTGGTCGCGCAGGGCGGCGCGTACCTCAACGGCGAGCCCGTCGCCGACCCGGACCGGCGCGTCGCCGCCGCCGCGCTGGCCGACGGCGCGCTCCTGCTGCGCGCCG
>DASSSV010000394.1:0-2042 GCA_035708265.1 Thermomicrobiales bacterium
GCCGATGGCGGCGTCGGTGCCGTGCCCCTCCGCCTCCGGCGCCAGCACGAACACCAGGAGGCCGGAGATCAGCCCGCCGAGCGCGACCATGGCGACGATCAGCCAGGGGTGCGGCGCCGGCCGGACGACGGTCGGCCCCTCGCCGGCCGGCAGCGGCGGCAGGTAGCCGGCGCCGCGGCCCAGGAACCAGGCCGTCGCCGCCTGGATGCCGGAGTAGAGGGCGATGGCGCCCAGGCCGGCGACCAGGCCGATGAACGGGGAGATGAGCGCCCACTTGGCGAGGCGGCGGTTGGTCTCCAGGCCCGGGCCGCCGCGCACCCGCAGGGTCGTGTAGCGTCGCCACCAGCGCGCCGGCGCCGACGGCCGCGGCGTCGGGGTGCGCGGGCGCGTCCGCCCGTCGGCGCGGTCTCCAGTTCCCACGGCGGCATGGTAGCGCATCGTCGGCGCCCGGCCCGCGTCGGGGGCGCCGCCCGTCGTCCGCCGCGAGCCGGCGACGGCGAGCGGGCACGCTGCTGCGTCGCCGACCAGCTGCCAGGCGCGCCATCGCCCTCGCCGAGCGCGCCCCGGCGGCCGACGCGCACGGCCATCGTCGTCGCTCGCCGACGCCGATGCGGAGGACCACGATGGCCGAGCCGCCCCTCGTCAACGGCGTGCGCCCGACCGGCAGCGAGCTGGTCGGGCGCCGCCGGAACGCGGTCGGCCCGCACCACCTCGTCCTCGACCGCCCCGGCCTCGGCGAGGCGCTCACCACCGCCGACGCCTTCCTCGCGGGCGTCTCCCCCCGCGGCGTCACCTTGGTGGAGCGGGCGGCCCGCGACGCGGGCGTCCCCCTGCGGCGCGTCGAGGTCGCGATCGGGGGCGTGCGCGACCGGCACGCCCCCGCCGCCTTCGCGCGGATCGCCCTGCGCTTCGCCCCGACCGGGCCGACGCAAGAAGGGGCGGAAGCATTGGTCGGCCGGCACCAGGACACCTGACCGCGCTCCCGCGCGGTCGCCGTGGCGACCACGGTCGAGACCACGGTCGAGGCCCGCGCCCCCTGATCCCGGCCGTGGGCGGCTCCGCCCGGACGCCCGCGAGCGTCAGCCGCCGCGCCCGCCGGCGTCCCGCGCCCGCTCCGCGGCCAGCTGGTCCCGCTGCCAGGCGACGTCGATCGCCTCGCCGAAGCGCTCGGGGTGGTCGGCCCGCCAGAGCTGCTTGCGGATGACCAGGTTCTCCGGGTCCAGGCGCAGCGCCGCCCGCCAGGCCGCCAGCCCCGCCGCGCGCTCCCCGGCCCGCAGTTTCGCCGCCCCTTCCCGCAGGAGCGCGACGACCCGCTCCTGATCGGCGGCGCCCAACGCCCCCCGCCGCCCCGGCTCGACCCCTTCGCCGCCGTCGTGCTTGCGCAGCGCCGCCCGGACGGCCCGGAGGTCGGCGGGGCGATGGATATCGAAGCCGCCGAACTTGGCGTAGCGGATGACGCCCCGCGGGTCGAGCAGCACCCCGTTGGGGATCGCCCGGTAGCCCAACAGCGCGCCGAGTCGGTTGTCGGCGTCGAGCACGGTCGGGAACCGCGCCCCGGCGCGCTCCACCCACGGCCGCACGGCGGCCTCGCCGCCCAGGTCCACCGCGACGGAGACCAGCTCCAGCTCGTCAGGCCGGTCGGCGTCGTACCAGCGTTGCCACCCGGGCAACTGGGCGCGGCACCCTCACCAACTCGCCCACATGAAGAGCAGGACATATTTGCCCCGCAGGGCGGTCAAGGCGAGCTCGCCGCCGCCGAGGCGCGGCAGGGTGATCGCCGGCAGGGCGTCCCCGACGCCGAGGTAGCGGGCGGGCGCACGGTCGGGCATGGGCGGCTCCTCCTCCAGTCCCCGCATGGTAGCGCGGCCGCGCCACGGTCCCGCCGATCCGCGATCAGACGTCGCCGCCGCATCCCTCCCCCGGCGCCGGGAGCGCCGGCCCCTCGCGGGCAATACTGTGGGGCGGGCGGCAGGCCGCGCCGGGCGCGGGCGGGGACGCCCCGGCGGCGGGGCCATGCGCCGAGGGGCGAGCGCGGACAGGGG
>DASSSV010000395.1:0-3065 GCA_035708265.1 Thermomicrobiales bacterium
AGGACATCGGCGGCCCGGCCCAGACCCTGGCGGCGGGCTGAGACGCGCCCTACGCGTCGTGCCGCCGGCGCACCATCTCGTCGATCCAGACGGGCGCGTACGGGGACGTGCACCCCGGCGAGACGGGGTAGTCCTTGAGCACCTCCAGGCGCTCGCCGATCTCGACGGCGCGGGCGCGGTGCCCCGGGTGCTCGATGCCGATCTGCGCCAGGCAGTGGTTCATCGCCCACTGCAGGCGGTCGGGGGCGCCCTTCATCTCGGCCTCGATGACGTCGAGCAGCCCCGCGAGGTCGAGCCCGGCGGGCTTCTTCGCCACGCGCTCGGTGGTGAGCGCCCACCCGGCGCTCGCGACCGCGGGGTCGGGGTCGGCGAGCCAGGCCGGCCGCAGCTCCTCGGCGTGCGGGCTCTTCTTCACCACGTAGTTGACCAGCCAGTCGTGCACCTTCGGCGAGCCCGCCTCGCGCACCATGGCGTCCAGCTCGTCGCGTTCGAACGCCTTCGGGCGGCAGATCAGGAGCGCCAGCAGCCGGGCCGCGGCGTCACCCGTCTCCCAGAGCCGGCGCGCGAGCTCCTGCTGCGTCTTGAGCCGCTTGGCGAGGGCGCGCAGCGCGCTGAGATTGACGCCGTGATCGTCGCCGTGCCTCGCGTTGACCGCGCGGATCTTCGGATCCTCCAGAGCGGTCAGTTCGGCCATCACCTCGGCCACCGTCACTTCGGCCACCATCAGGCCGGCCTCCCGTCGTTTCGGCGTCAAATCCCGGGTTCTTCGCAGAAAATGCGCGGCGGTTCTCGATGATGCCCCTCGCCGGGACCGGGGTGTCGCGGCGAGGGCGCGGAAGCTGATACAGGAGTAGCCGGCAAATGCGGTTACTTCTTAATGCTCGGCCTCGTACTGCTTGATCAGAGTCGCGGCAATCCGGCCCCGCTCGCTCACGGGCAGGCCCTGCGCCTTGGCCCACTTGCGGATCTCGGTGGCCTTCTCCCTGCCCATCTCACGGGCCGAACCGGCGCTCCCGCGACGGCCCCGCTCCTTGCCCGCGCGGACGGCACGCGCCTTGGTGATGAAGGGCGCCAGAGCCTTCTCCAATTTCTCTCTGTTCTCGCCGGACAGGTCGATCTCGTAGGCGGTGCCGTCGAGAGCGAACCGCGTGGTGCCCTCCGCTTCACTGCCGTCGAGGTCGTCGAGAAAAGATTCAACGATGCGCTTCGCCATAAGGTGCTCCAAACCCCGATGTTGCTTGCGGATACTGTAGTCCCCTTCAGAGACGCACGCATCCTCACAAATGCCATGTCGCGAATAGTGGACCGGGTCCGCACGGCCCACCGGCCCGCGCTTTGACGCGGTCCGCCCTTGACCGGCGATCTTCGGCGTTGCGCGCGTCGCGGTCCGTCCGCCGCGCCGATTCGCCTTTCCCCGGCGTTCACGGGCGGCCGGAGCCGCGGCTCACACAGGTTCGGCAGGACCGCTATGACCAGGGGAAACGCGCGGGCGGCCGGCGGGCGGGCAAGCGCCTCCGTCCACGCGGGCGCGGCGCGTGGCCCACACCCGCGCGGGGTACGCGGGAAAACGGGCCTGTCGCGGGCCGCCCGCCCGTACGGATCCGGGAAGGCGCGCCAGTTTCGGGCGTCGCGGCCCGCGAGCGGCAATCCCGTCCCGTTTCCGCCGAATCCGAAATTGAATCGGACTTCAAGACCCTCATGTCTCCCGTCATCCGCGTTCTGGTCCCTTCCTGTTCTCCCGGATCAGGAAGACCGCGGACGACACCAGCGCCCACGCGCCCAGCACGAGGAACGGCATCAGCCGCTGATGCCCGCCGAAGTAGACGGCGGTGTGCTGGGCGTTGACCGAGGCTCCGGGCGGCAGCCAGCGTCCGATCACGCCCAGCGGCGACGGCAGCAGCGGCCACGACACCGCGCCGCCCGACGAGGGGTTGCCGAGCAGCACCATCAGCCCCCACGTGGGCACCATCGCCCAGCGCCCCACGAGCGTGCGGAACATGGAGAACACCATCCCCGACGCGAACATGGTCAGCGCCAGGATGAACCAGGACTCCGGCAGCGGCAGACGGAGCGCGCCGAGCACCCAGTCGACGGCGGCCACGATGGCCAGCGCTCCCATCCCCGCGTACGCCCCCGTGAACGCGACGCGCTCCCACGGGGCGAGCCCGCCCGCGTTCGCGTTGAGCTGGACGGCCCCGACGAACCCGATGACCACGGCCGCGAGCGTGATGTAGAACAGCGCGAGCCCGCGCGGGTCGCCCCGCTGCAGTGGCTTCAGGTCCCGCACCGTCAGCCGCATGCCGACCTGCCGGGCGACCGTGGGCGCGGCCTCGGTGAGCAGTTGCGCCACCGACGCGCCGGAGGCGCTCGACACGTAGAAGGTGGCGTCGTTCCCGCGCACCACGACGATGCCGAAGACGCGCTGCTCCTCGACCGCCCGCAGGGCCCGCTCGAAGTCGGGCTCGAAGGACAGGGCGAGCGAGGCGTTCAGCCGCTGCTCCAGGCCGGCGGCGAAGGCCCTGCCGCGCACGGTCTGGTGAGTGGTCCCCACCACCGCCACCGGCACGCGGTGCGGGGTCGGGGCGGCCATGGCGTAGGTGTAGGACCCGGCGAACAGCCCCGCCGCGGCGGCGACGATCACCACGAGCACGGTCGCGGGGAGGAACGGTGATTCCTTGAAGTCCGCCCACCGCCGGCCCGTCCGGTCACGCATGCGCTCACGCTAAGCGCGCGACGGCCGCCGCCCGCCCGTTGACACGCCGCCCTGCTCGCCTTTCAGATTTCCCGGCAATACCAGTAGGAAATATTGACTTATCGCGGGTGTCGGCCTAGCGTCTGATCCATGAGGCAGGGTCTTCTCCTGACCAGGCGCTCCCACGTGGACTTCTGCCACGTCGCCAGCGCCCAGTGTCGCTGATCACGATCGTCGGCGGGCCGTACGAGCCCGCCCCGTCTTCATGTTCCCGGCGTGGCCGCCGCAGCCCACGCCGCCGATCCAGGTCAACGCCGCGCGTCCCGGACGACCCCGGGCGGCGCGCGAGCATGCCGTTCGTCGTGAGGATCTC
>DASSSV010000396.1:0-13480 GCA_035708265.1 Thermomicrobiales bacterium
CCGCGCCAGGGCGTTCGCCCGCGCGGCCGTCTGCTCGGCCATCGCGGCGTGCCCCGCCGCCGCACGGGCGGCCTGCTCGCCGGCGAAAGTCGCGGCGAGGAGCGGCAGGAGCAGGCGCAGCGGCTCGGCGTCGGCGAGCCGGGGCGTCCCGCCCACCAGGACCAGGATCGCCCCGCCCGGCCCGGCGACCCCCGCGACCGGGCGGACGGTCGCCGCGTCGGGGAAGGGGAGTTCCCCGCGCCGCCAGGCCGCCTCGCCGCAGCGGGCCAGGAACTCGTGCCAGCGGCGCCCCTGTGGCAGCGTCTGCGGGAAGCCGGGCGCCGGCAGCGGGACGGCGAGCTGGGGGTCGGAGACGAAGACGAGTAAGTCTTCCGCGCCGACCGCCCGCGCCAGCGCGCGCGCCGTCTCCCGGCGCCCGGCCGGGTCGGCCAGCCCGGACGCCAGGGCCAGCAGGTGGCCCGGCGGGTCACTCGGAGATGACACAGACGACGGCGGTGCAGTTGTGGAACCCGCTGAACTGCCCTTCGGCGCGGGCGATTTGCCCGTAGGTGTTGTAGCCCGCATACCCCGCCGATCCCAGGAGGCGCTCCAGCGAGCGCAACTCGAAGCCGAAGTCCTTGCCCATGCGCAGCCGCGTGGCGACGCAGTCGAAGAAGAGCGCCGCCTTCGGCGGCCGGTCGCCGAGTTGCGCCAGCGCGCGGCGCACGGCCTCGGCCGCCGCCCCCGCCGTCGCCTCCCCGCTGGTGCCCATCAGCCGCACGGTCGCGCCGACCGGGATCTCCGCCGCGCAGGTGACCGCGCCGTCGGGCTCGACGGCGAGCGGCACGCGCAACTGGTAGCCCTGCCCCGTCTCGATACCCAGGAGATTGTGGAGGAAGAAGGGCAGGGGCTCGGCCGGGTCGAAGGGCTGCCCGGTGCGCTCGGCGTGCGCCGCGAAAACCTCGACGGCGGGCGTGGCGTTGAGGCTGACCACGCGCATCCCCTCGGCCTCGGTCACCCGCAGGGGCTCGCTCGCCGGCTGCCAGCCGTGGGCCACGCCGACGCCGAGCGGCTGCTCCGACAGGATCTCCAGCGCGACCGCGGCGTCGGTGTAGGCCGCCGTGCCGTAGAAGACGTGCGTGCGGCGGAAGAGCCCGTCGTCGCCGGCCCCGCCGCCGAAGAACTGGTAGGTGCCGGCGGTGAGCAGCGTCAGGTGCTCGACGAGGTCGTCGGCGTGCCCGGCGAGGGCATCGGTCAGCACCAGGGCCGAGCGGTAGGGGTACGCGGGGGTCGTCGCGCCGCGGAAGGCGGCGACGAGGTCGCGGGCGGCGGCCGCGCGGTCGGCGCGCAGGCCGCGGCCGAGCGCCGCGGCGAACTGCATCGTCGTGGAGCGCAGCGCCACCGCGCAGGCCAGCCCCTCGCCGTGGGCCTGGCCGGTGAACTCGCCCGCCGACGACGAGCCGACGAGGAGGCGCGGGCGGCAGGTCTCTTCGAGCGCCGCCAGCAGCGGCTCGTAGTCGTAGCGCGGCGAGACGAAGACGATCAGGGCGTCGGGCGGCGCGCCCGCCAGCGTCGCCGCGATCTGCCCTCCGAGCGCCCGCCCCGCCGCGGCGCTGTCCGGCAGATCCGTCAGTGCGATGGCCGTCTCGGTCATGGGTCGCCCCCTCCCGCTTCACCACCACGCGGGACCGCGAGAATTATGCCACGGCGAGGGCGGCCGGCGTGATGTCCACCCCGCCCCAGCCGTACTAGAAGGTGCCGGCCGCCGGCTCGCGTCGGGCGCGCCGGATATTGAGTGCGGGAAGCAGCGAGCGGGGGCGCCATGCGAGACCAGGGAGGGGCCGTACCCGGCCAGGCCGTGTCGTCGGGGCCGGACGACGAGTGGGGCGAACTCGGGCGGCGGATCCGGTTCCTCAGCCGCGTCGGGCTGTTCCAGGACGCGCCGCGGGCGCTGCTGACGCACGTCGCGGCGGCGTTGCAGCCGGTCGCGGTCGGCGCCGGCCAGGTCGTCTGCCGCGAGGGGGAGCCGGGCGACCAGTTCTTCCTGATCGAGTCGGGCACGCTCGCGGTCGTCGCCGAGAATGGCGGCACGCCGCGCGAGCTGGCGCGGCTCGGCCCTGGCGAGTTCTTCGGGGAGATGGCCCTCCTCGGCCAGGGCCGCCGCACCGCCACCGTCCGCGCCGAGTCGCCCGCGCAACTCTGGGCGCTCGGCAGCGCCGACTTCTCGGAACTGCTCGCGCGCGAGCCGGCGATCGACTCCGTGCTGCGCCGCGCCGCCCACCTGCGCGAGGCGGCCGCGGCGACGGCCGCGTTCGAGGTCGAGCACCGCAACCTGGCGGCGCTGGCCGAGGGCCGCCAGCGGATCCGCATCGGCCGCAGCCCCGACAACGACCTCGTCTTCAACTCCCGCCTCGTCTCCCGCGAGCACGCGGTCGTGGAGTGGGGCGACGGCGGCTACCGCATCCGCGACCTCGGCACCGCCAACGGCACCTTCGTCAACGGCCGCGAGGTCCACACCGCCCCGCTCCAGGATGGCGACGAGATCTGGATCGCCAACGAGCGCTTCGTCTTCGACCGCCGCGAGATCCGCCGCTGCGTCGAGCCGCGCGGCATCCGCATCGATGTGACCGATCTGGCGAAGGTCGTCAAGGGCGGCAAGAAGATCCTCAACGACATCTCGCTCTCGATCCTGCCGGGCGAGTTCGTGGCGATCGTCGGCGGCTCCGGCGCGGGCAAGTCGACGCTGATGGACGCGATGTCCGGCGTGCGGCCGGCGACCGGCGGCCGGGTGCTCTACAACGGCCGCGACTATTACCGCAACATGGCGCTCTACCGCAACGTGCTCGGCTATGTGCCGCAGGACGACATCATCCACACCTCGCTGCCGGTGCGGACCACGCTGCGCTACGCGGCGAAGTTGCGCCTGCCGCCCGACACGCCGAAGCAGGACCTCGACGGCGCGGTGGACCAGGCGCTCGATTCGCTCAGCCTGACGGGCCAGGCGACCGTGCGCGTCGGCGCTCTCAGCGGCGGCCAGCGCAAGCGCGCCAGCATCGGCGTCGAACTCCTGACCCAGCCGCGCATCTTCTTCCTTGACGAGCCGACTTCCGGCCTCGACCCGGCCACCGAGACGCAGATGATGCGGCTGGCCCGCCGCCTGGCCGACGACGGCAGCACGGTGATCCTGACGACCCACGCGACCAAGAACGTGATGCTCTGCGACAAGGTCGTCTTCCTGGCGCGCGGCGGCTACCTGGCCTTCGTCGGCACGCCGCGACGGGCGCTGCAATACTTCGGCTGCGCCGAGTTCGACGAGATCTACGAGCGGCTGGCCAGCGAGGCCAGCCCCGAGGAGTGGGCCGCGCGCTTCCGCGCCACGCCGGACTACGCGCAACTCCTGGCCGACCAGCCGCACGCCGACGGCGCCGAGGCGGCCCAGCCGGCCGACCGCCGCGCGCTCGGCGGCAGCGGGCGGATGCGCGGCCTCCTGCGCCAGTTCGCGGTGCTGACGCAGCGCAACGCCAGCATCTTCACTCAGAGCCGCGCCGCGCTGATCCCGCTGCTGATGCAGCCGGTGATCATCACGATCCTGGTGCTGGCGCTCTTCCACTCCGGCGCATTCGACCTCACCGTCGCCAACCCGGCCACGCCGGCGCAGGTCCTCTTCTTCCTGGCGTTCGCCGCCTTCCAGTTCGGCCTCTTCGACGGCATCCAGGAGATCGCCAAGGAGTTCCCGATCTTCTACCGCGAGCGGATGGTCAATCTCGCCATCGTGCCCTACGTCACCTCCAAGGCGGTGACGCTGGCGCCGATCCTGATCCTCAGCGAACTGCTGATGCTCGGCATCCTCTGGGTCACCGGGCGGATGCCGTCGAGCGGGCTGGACGTCTACGGGCCGCTCTTGATCACGCTGCTCTTGACGGCGTTCGCCAGCATGATGCTCGGCCTCTTCACGTCGGCGCTGGTCGCGCGGCCGGAGCAGACCTCCCAGATCATGCCGGCGCTGATCCTGCCGCAGGTGCTCTTCTCCGGCGCGATCCTGGCGGTGCCCTCGATGAACATCGTCGGGCGGACGATCAGCCGGCTGATGATCACGCGCTGGTCGTTCGAGGCGCTCGGGCATAGCGTCGACCTGAACAACCTCTTCGAGCACGGCACCTCGCCGATCGGCAAGGCCGCGCGGCTGCAGTACGGCGACAGCTTCTCGCGCGCGGTCGGCCAGAACTGGCTCATCCTCGCCCTCTTCCTGGTCATCTTCTATGCCCTGGCCTGCCTGATCCTCTGGCGGAAGAGCGTGCGGGCGTAGGCCGTGGGCCGTAGGCCGGCGGGCGTGAGCCGTGAGAAGCGGTATCGCCGGGTCCGGCCCACGACCCACGCTCTCACGCCCCCACGTTCTCACGCTCCCACATCCGCACCGTCTCCTCCTGGTCGGGCGTCTCGATCGCGCCGGGACGCGCGGCGCGCACCCGCGCGATCGCCTCGTCGGCCGTGAGACCCCGGCGCACCAGGTAGCAGGCCAGCAGCGTGCCGGTGCGCCCCAGCCCCGCGCCGCAATGGACCGCCACCCCCTGCCCCGCCGCCAGCGCGTCCTCCAGCGCCGCGACCCCGCGCGCCAACTGCCGCAGCGCGGGCGGGGTGTAGTCGGGCACCGGCAAGTGCAACTCGGTCAGGCCGTGGCGCGCGAGCGTCGCGGGGTCGTGCGGGCTGACGTGCAGGTTGATCAGCAGCCCCACGCCCGCCCCGGCGAGCAGCGCCAGTTCTTCCTCTGAACGAGGATAGGCGCAGGCGGCCACCCGCCCCGGTACGAGCCAGTCCAGGAATTGCCGCCGCTGCGTCGTCATCCCGCCCCTCCTGGTCTTCCACAGCGCGTGGAAATCATCGCGCCGTCCACTGGCGAGTGACGAAGTGACGAGTGACGAGGGGATGGGCGGACTGGGGCGCTGGGCAAGGCCCAGCCCGCCGGGCGCCCTCTGGGCGTGGGCTTCGTGGCGGCGCAGCCGCCGATAGGCGCGACTTCAGTCGCCAGCGCGCCCCCCTCGCACACCCCCCTGACGCACCCTCTCATCCCTCGCTACTCGCTACTCGTCGCTCCTCGCCCATTTGTGAAAGTTGCGACAAACTCGATTGCGCTCGTTCTCGGCATCGTGATATAGTACACAAGTGGGAGGGAGCCACGCGACCCGGCGCGGCGGAATGGCGGCAGCACGGCACGGAATCCACGGCCCCGCGATCCCGGGCGCGTCGGTGCGCAGCACCTGCGAGAGCGGAATAGGGGAGGGCGATGGTCGGCAACTACACCATCATCTTCATCATGATCCTGACCGTGCTGGCGCTCGGCCTGGCGCTGCTGAGCCTCGGCGTGCTGGTGCGCCCCCACCGGCCGACCCGCCGCAAACTGGAGCCCTACGAGAGCGGCGTGCCGAACGTCGAGCCGGTCCACGCCCGCTACACGCCGCGCTTCTACGTCATCGCCATCCTCTTCGTCATCTTCGACATCGAGGCCATCTTCCTCTTCCCCTGGGCGGTCGCCTTCGACCGGCTCGGGCTCTACGGCCTGATCGAGATGATCTCCTTCATCGTCATCCTGCTGGTCGGCTACGTCTACGCCTGGCGCAAGGGCGCGCTCGAATGGGTCTGAGCGCGTGAGTTCGAAGGTTCGAAAGTTCGCGAGTCCGTATGTTCGGACACCGGAGCCAACCCGCGAACCGGTAGACCTTCGAACCTTGGAACCTTGGAACCGAGTGAGGCCGCGATGCTTGAGAACCGCTTCGAGAAGAACATCCTCACGACCACGGTAGACTCGCTCTTCAACTGGGCGCGGCGCTCCAGCCTCTGGCCGCTCACCTTCGGCCTGGCCTGCTGCGCCATCGAGATGATCTCCGCCGCGCAGTCGCGGTGGGACTTCGCCGAGCGCTTCGGGATGCTCTACCGCGCCTCGCCGCGCCAGGCCGACCTGATGATCATCTCGGGCACCGTGACCTACAAGATGGCGCCGCTGGTCTACGAGCTCTACGAGCAGATGCCCGAGCCGAAGTGGATCATCTCGATGGGCGCCTGCGCCAACTTCGGCGGCCCCTTCGACACCTACTCGACGCTGCAGGGCGTGGACCGCGTGATCCCGGTCGATGTCTACGTCTCCGGCTGCCCGCCGACCCCGGAAGGGCTGATCGCGGGCGTGCTGGAGTTGCAGAACCGCGTGATCAAGTACGAGACGATCGCCAAGCGCGAGGGGGTCGAGACGGCGCAGAACGTGCGGCAGCGCGAGCGCGAGGCGGCCGGCATCAAGCAGGTCATCGCCCTGCGCCAGGCCGGCCCGGCCGCCCACACCGTGCTGGTCAAGGGCCCGGAGGGCGAGGCCCGGCTGCTGCCGACCGGGCGCCGGCCCGAGCTGCCCGCGGGGGATGTGCCCGAATGGTAGAACGGCAGGACGGCCACGAGCAGCAGCCCGTCCAGAATGAGGGGAACTCCGCCGGGACGGCGGCGGCCGACACCGATACCGCGCAGGAGCGCCCGGCCCGCGACGAGCCGGCCGTCGTCGCGCGCATCCGCGAGCGTTTCCCCGACGCGGTCGAGGACGTGACCGCCTTCCGCGGCCAGTTGACGGTCCGCATCCGCAACGAGGACATCCAGCCGGTCTGCTACTTCCTGCGCGACGAGCCGGACTTGCGCTTCGACATGATCGCCGACCTGTGCGGCGTGGACATGCTGAAACTGCGCGAGATCCCGCGCTTCGACGTCGTCTACCAGCTCTACTCGGTCCCGCACAACCAGACGCTGCGGCTGAAGGCGTCGCTCGACGAGTGGGGCTCGATCGCCTCGGTCACGCCCGTCTGGCCCGGCGCCAACTGGCTGGAGCGCGAGACCTTCGACATGTTCGGCATCGTCTTCGAGGGCCACCCGGACCTGCGGCGCATCCTCTTGCCGGATGACTGGCACGAGTGGCCGCTGCGCAAGGACATCCCGCAGGAGGGCGACCGGCTGGAGGCCGACCGCTGGCTCCAGCGCCAGGGCGTCCCGGTCCGGCTGACGGAGTAGCGAGTCGGGAGTCGGGAGTCGGGAGTGGCGGCTTCGGGTAGGTGAGGCGGTCAACGTCGGCGCGGTCGATACTGCCGACTGCCGACTGCCGACTGCCGACTAGAGAGGGAACCGTGTCGACTACGCCCACCGTGCCGCAGCAGCAGCCCGCCGGGACCAGCATCGAGGTCGTCGAGGAGCGCGCGCTCGACGACGCGCACCGCATCATCACGCTCAACCTCGGGCCGCAACACCCCAGCACACACGGCGTCTTCCGCGTGATCGTGGACCTGGAAGGCGAGGTCATCACCGGGGCGCGGCCGATCGTCGGCTACCTGCACCGCGGCGTCGAGAAGCTCTTCGAGAACCACCGCTACCCGCAACTGATCCCCTGGACCGACCGCACCGACTACGTCGCCGCGCCGTCGAACAACCTGGCGCTGTGCATGGCGATCGAGAAGCTCTGCGGCGTGGAGATCCCCGAGCGGGCGAGCTACTTCCGCATGATCCTCGCCGAGCTCTCGCGCATCGCCTCGCACCTGATCTGGGTCGGCACGCACGCGCTCGACCTCGGCGCGCTCTCGATGGTGCTCTACGCCTTCCGCGAGCGCGAGATGGTCCTCGATATGTTCGAGACCTACGGCGGCGCGCGCCTGACGACCAACATCATGGAGATCGGCGGCTTCTCGCGCGACGTGCCGGAGCAGTTCTGGGAGCAGTTGCGCGCCTTCATCCCGATCTTCCCCTCGCGCATGCAGGACTACGACGACCTGCTGACGGCCAACCCGATCTGGCTCAACCGCACCAAGGGCATCGGCATCATCACGCCCGAGGACGCGGTGGCCTACAGCCTGACCGGGCCGATGATCCGCGGCTCCGGCATCGCCTACGACATCCGCCGCGCGCGGCCGTACCTCTTCTACGACCGGGTCGACTGGGAGGTGCCGATCGGCGAGAACGGCGACGTGTACGACCGCTACCTGGTGCGCATGGAGGAGATGCGCCAGTCGCTGCGGATCATCGAGCAGTGCCTGGAGCAGATGCCGACCGAGGGGCCGCTGCTGGCGCGCGAGTCGAATTACGTGATGCCGCCGCACCTGCCCTCGCAGTACAACGCCGAGGATATGCAGCGGCACTTCGTCTGGACGATCAAGGGGCCGCGCCCGCCGAAGGGCGAGGTCTACGTCTCGACCGAGGGGCCGAAGGGCGAGATCGGCTTCTACATCGTCAGCGACGGCTCGGCCGTGCCCTACCGCCTGCACTACCGCGCGCCGAGCTTCGTCAACCTGCAGATCCTGTCGAAGCTCGCCGAGGGCGCGATGCTGGCCGACATGATCGCCCTGATCGGCACGATCGACATCGTCCTGGGGGACGTGGACCGGTGAGCGGAGCGGCGTGCAGGAGGAGTGGGTCTACTTCGTCCACGGCACCACGACGAGCCGCTGGGCAGGCGATATGATTGACCCGACGCAGGGCGGCGGCGATTTCGGTTGCGGCTTCTACGCCTTCGCGGACAATCGGTGGGGCCGCCAGGCCGCCGGCGCCTGGGCACGGCTGAAGGCCCGCCAGGGCGGCGAGCCGATCCTCGTGCGCGTCGGGATGCGGCGTGCGGAGTTCGAGGCGCTGGACCGGCAGGATGTGTCACCGGAGGATCTCGGCGCGGCCCACCGGCAGTACTCGCGCTACGGGCTGGCCGGGAAAGAGGTGGTGGTCGGCGTAGTCGGACGGCGGGGCGTTGATGGAAAGCGCGTACCCGACTATCGCCTGCCGCTCCAGTACAAGTTCGAGGGAACCGGAGTCACGAAACTGGTCATCGACGGCGTGATCCCGGTTGGTGGAGCGGAGCGATGAGCCCGCAAACGGTCTATAACGATAACAAGCGGTATTATCTGAGCATCTGGAAGGAGATGTTCCGCGCGTTCCTGGGCTGGTCGGAAGCCGAGACGATGCGCTGGGCCGAGCGGTGGAAGACCCCGGAGGGGCACAATCCGCTCGATGACCCGGAAGACATCTTCTATCACGAGACGCCGCAGTACTGGGCCGTACAGACGCTGATCCCCGATGCGCTGAAAGCGCGGCTCGCGACGCGGCAATTGCTCGATCTGGAGCGTCAGATTCTCCTGGCGTTTCAGGACGAACACCGGTACGAGTTCCCGCCGGGGACCGACTGGCGGCCCTATCGGGAGAAGGTCGAGCGCATCCTGGCCGAGTACGGCGCGGCGCTGCCGGCCGCGCCCGCGCGCTAGTCGCGGCGTAGCGACGCCTCGCTTCGAGGAGCACAGATGCCGAAGCCACAGAAGATGATCACCGCCACGCTCGACGGGAAGCAGATCACCGTGCCGGAGGGGACGCTGGTCCTCGAGGCGGCGCGGATGAACGGCATCGACGTGCCGAACTTCTGCTACGAGCCGACGCTGCGCCCGTGGGGCTCCTGCCGCATGTGCATGATCGAGGTCCACGGCCGGCGCGGCGGCATCAAGGAAGGGTGCGCGACGCCGCTGACCGAGGGGATGGAGGTCTCCACCCACTCCCCGGCCGCGATCCAGGCCCGCCAAGACATGCTGCGCTTCTTCCTGATCGACCACGCGCTCGACTGCCCCGTCTGCGACAAGTCGGGCGAGTGCCGCCTGCAGGACTCGACCTACGAGTACAACGTCTACAACAACCCCTTCCGGCGCCCCAAGCGGGCCGAGGAGATGCGCGCCTATTCGCCGCTGATCTCCTACAAACTCGACCGCTGCGTCGTCTGCTCCCAATGCATCCGGGTCTGTGAGGAGATCGTCGGGGCGACCGCGATCGCGATGGCCGAGCGCGGCTACCACTCCGAGATCGTCGTCGCCTACGGCAACAGCCTCAAAGACACCAAATGCACCCACTGCGGCAACTGCGTCGCGGTCTGCCCGGTCGGCGCGCTCCTCGACCGCAACTACACCGACCACGAGTGGAAGATGGATCACACGCTGACCACCTGCCACTACTGCGCGGTCGGCTGCAAGATCGACGCGCGCACCATCGGCGCCGAGTTGAAGCGGATGGACGGCGTCCTCTATGAGGGCGTCAACCGCGGCTACCTCTGCGTCAAGGGCCGCTGGGCCTACGACTACGCCCAGGCGCCCGACCGGCTCAAGACGCCGCTGATCCGCCGCAACGACCGCTTCGAGCCGGCCTCCTGGGAGGAGGCGCTGGCCTACGTCGCGCTGCGCCTGCGCGACCACCGCGATGGCACCTTCATGGGCGTCGGCTCGACGCGCGTGACGACCGAGGAAGCCTACCTCTTCCAGCTCTTCACCCGCGCGGTGATGGGCACCAACAACCTCGACACCGTCGCGCGCTACAGCAACGCGCCCGGGCAGCGCGCGCTGGCGCAGTCCTTCGGCCTGCCGGCGACGACCAACTCGATCGCCGAGATCCGCGACATGAAGTGCCTCATGGTCGTCGGCGCGAACATGCCCGAGACCCACGCCATCGCCTCCTACTGGGTCAACGTCGCCGTCCGCACGCACGGCAACCCCGCCGCCCTGATCGTGATCGACCCGCACTGGAACCTCCTCTGCGACGTCGCCAACCTCTGGCTGCGGCCGAAGCCGGGCACCGACGGCGTGCTGCTCAACGGCATGGCGAAGGTAATCCTCGACGAGGGGCTCGCCAACGAGGCGTTCATCGCGGCGCGCGCCGAGGGCTTCGACGCGTGGCGGGCCTCCCTGGCCGACTTCACGCTCGACAGCGTCGCCGAGATCACCGGCGTGCCGGCCGAGCAGATCGCCGCCGCCGCCCGGCTCTACGCCACCGGCAACGGCAAGCCGGCGGGCGAGGGTGAGTTGGCGGCCCACGGGCCGTCGGCGGCCTTCTTCGGCAACGGCCTGACGCAGCACCGCGGCGGCGTCGACAACGTCCTGGCGCTCAACAACCTGGCGATCCTGACCGGCAACGTCGGGCGCGAGTGGGCCGGCGTCAACACCTTCGTCGGCGACAACAACACGCAGGGCGCCGCCGACATGGGCCTGATGCCGGACCGGCTGCCGGGCTACGTGCCGGTGGACGACGCCGAGGGGCGCGCGCGCTTCGAGGAGTTGTGGCTCTCGCGCTGGGCGCCCGACGCGCGCGGCGCGACCCGCGCCCGCCCGCTACCGACCGCGGCCGGCTACACGCTGACCGAGCTGCCGGCCGCGCTGGAGAACGGCCGGGTCACGGCGCTCTACATCCAGGGCGAGGATATCATCGGCGCCGCGCCGAACCAGGAGCGGATGGAGCGCGCGCTGGAGCGGGCCGCCTTCGTCGTCGTCTCCGACCTCTTCCTGACACCGACCGCGCAACTGGCCGACGTGGTCCTGCCCGCGGCGAGTGGCTTCGAGAAGGATGGCACCTACACCAACCTGGAGCGGCAGATCCAGCGCGTGCGCAAGGCGATCCCGCCGCGGACGGGGAGCCGTCCCGACTGGCAGATCCTGACCGACCTGATGCAGCGCTTCGGCTACGCGCTCTCCTACCGCCACCCGGCGCAGATCATGGACGAGATCGCCCAGGTCGTGCCCGCCTACGCCGGCGTCACCTACCGGCGCATCGACCGCGAGGGGCTGCACTGGCCGGTCCCGGAGGGCGGCCATCCCGGCACGCCGACGCTCTACCTGGACGGCTTCGCCACGGCGAGCGGCAAGGCCCGCTTCATCCCGGCGCACGCCGTCCTGCCGAGCGTGCTGCCGGACGCGGAGTACCCGCTGGTGCTGATGGTCAACGCCTCGCTCAACCACTGGGGCACCGGCGAGCGGACCCGCCGCTCGGTCGGCCCGCGCGCGCTGGAGCCGGAGCCCTACGTCGAGGTCAACGCGCAGGACGCGGCCGCCGCCGGCGTCCACGACGGCGAGGTGGTGCGGGTGGCCTCGCGGCAGGGCTGGCTCGAACTGCGCGCCCGCGCGGTCGAGGATCTACCGCCCGGCCTGGTACGGCTGACGCCGCACTGGCCGACGCAGGCGCCCTTCAACCGCCTGACCGGTGAGGGCTTCGAGCCGAGCACCGGCACGCCCGAACTGAAGTTCACGCCGGTGCGCCTGTCGCGGGCTGCCGCGCTGGTGGAGGCGCCGGCCGCCGATGACTGACGAGTGATGAGTGACGAGTGACGAGTGACGAGGAGCTGTCAGCGATCAGCCATCAGCCATCAGGAGACGAACTGCTGCTGAAAGCTGATGGCTGACGGCTCTGGCTACGGCGAAGTGAGAGGTGGCGGACGAGTATGGGCCCCAGCCCGACGACCCAGGGACTGCTCGCGACCTTCGTCTTCATGGTGATCGTCCTGTTCATCCTGTTGACGACGATGGCCTACCTGACCTGGGCCGAGCGGAAGGTGCTCGCCAAGATGCAGGACCGCTACGGCCCGACCCGCACGGGGCCGGCCGGGCTCCTGCAGCCGCTGGCCGACGGGATCAAGCTGCTGGCGAAGGAAGACATCGTGCCGGCCAACGCCGACCGCTACGTCTTCCTCTTCGCCCCGCTGATCACCTTCGTCACCGCCTTCGTCGCCTTCGCCGTGATCCCCTTCGGCTTCGAGACGATCCCGATCCCCTTCACCAACGGCGAGCACCTCAGCCTCTTCATTTCCGACGTGAACATCGGCGTGCTCTACATCCTGGCGATGAGCGGCCTGGGGGTCTACGGCGTCGTCCTCGGCGGCTACGCCTCGGGCAACCGCTACTCGCTCCTCGGCGGGCTGCGCTCGGCGGCGCAGGTGATCTCCTACGAGGTCATCATCGGCCTGGCGCTGCTGGGGCCCTTCCTGATCTCCGGCACGCTCTCGCTGCGCGGGATCACCGAGTGGCAGCAGCACAATCTCTGGTTCGTCGTCGTGCAGGCGCCCGCCTTCATCATCTACCTGATCGCGGCGGTGGCCGAGACGAACCGCGCGCCGTTCGACCTGCCGGAAGCCGAGAGCGAGCTGACCGGCGGCTACTTCACCGAGTATTCCGGCTTCCGCTTCTCGCTCTACTTCTTGGGCGAGTACGTCAACATGCTGGTCGTCTCGGCGATCGCGGCGACCGTCTTCCTCGGCGGGGCGGCCGGGCCGATCCTGCCGGGGCCGATCTGGCTGGCGATCAAGGTCGCGTTCTTCATCTTCCTCTACTTCTGGCTGCGCGCGACCCTGCCGCGCTTCCGCTACGACCAACTGATGGGCCTGGCCTGGAAACTGCTGTTGCCGCTGGTGCTGCTGAGCATCGTCGTCACCGCCATCGGCCACCTCTACGCGCTGGGGCAGTTGTAGTTGGGAGTCGGGAGTCGGAAGTCGAAAGTAGACGGAGGAAACGAGTCGAGCAGCGGGACGACAGCGTCTCGGGATCGAGGAAGCGGCTACGGCAGCACTGCCGCTGCTTCCGACTCCCGACTCCCGACTCCCGACTGCGAACGGAGTGAGCCATGCTGCCGCAACTCAAAGGGTTTGTCGTCACCTTCCGGCGGCTCTTCAAGAAGCCGATCACGGTGCAGTACCCCGACGAGCGCC
>DASSSV010000397.1:0-22394 GCA_035708265.1 Thermomicrobiales bacterium
GCTCCTGCGCCGCCGTGCCCAACTCCATCGTGCCCTCCTCGCCTCGCGCCAGCGCCATGACCTCGGTTGTACCACACCGCTTCTCGGCACCCGCGCCGCGCTCGCGCGATGGCATAGTCAGGAGTTACGTCCGGATCTCAGTGCGGTATCGCCCCCTCCACCCTCCTGACTCACGTTCTGGGAGAGCAGCACCCAGTCCGAGGCGGGCTCCCCCTCTCCCAACTTTGGGAGCGGGGGATGGGGGGTGAGGGCCGCCGGCCCTCCCTCACGACAGCGCCCCCACCTTGCCGGCCCGCGCGCGGGTGACGGCGCGGCGGTTGACGTAGACGGCGACGACGCCGCAGACCGCGCAGATGATCCCGGCCGCGCCGAGCGCGACCGGCACCGAGACGACCGCGGTCGCCGCGCCGATGGCGAGGCTGCCGAGCGGCACCAGCCCCGAGTTGACGATCATCCACAGCCCGAGCGCGCGCCCCTCGGTGCCCGGCACCGCCGCGAGCTGGAGCGTCGCCCCCGCGGTCGCCAGGTAGCCGATCAGCGAGGCGCCGAAGACGACGATGCCGACGATGCCGAGCGCGAAACTCGGCGCCAGGGCGAAGCCGGCCAGCGCCAGGCCGGCGACGATCTCCAGCACCGCCAGCGCCTGGCCGGGCCGCCGCGCCACCAGCCGCGAGCCGGAGATGAAGGCGCCGCAGACCGCGCCGACGCCGGTCGCGGTCAGCAGGATGCTCAGGCCGCTGGCGCCGGTGTGGAAGACATCCTCCGCCATCGCCGGGAGGAAACTGGAATACGGCAGCGCCAGGACGCAGAGGCCAATCGCCGGGATCAGGACCTCGCGCACGTTGGGGTTGCGCGCGACGTCGCGGTAGTTGCCAGGCACCGGCCCCGCCTTGATCGTCGCGGGGTCGCGGTGCGGGCGGATGGCGGCGATGGCGGCGATGACGGCGAGGAAACTGACGGCGTTGGCCGCGAAGCAGGCCGCCGCGCCCCAGACGACCAGCACCCAGCCGCCGACCGCCGGCCCGATGATGCGCGTCAGGTTGAAGCGCGCGGAGTTGATCGCCACCGCGCGCCGCAGTTGCTCCGGCCCGACCAGTTCCTTGATGAACGCCTGCCAGGTGGGGCCGTTGAGGGCCTGGACGATGCCATTACCCAGGGAGATCGCCAGCAGCGCGGCGACGGTGGCGTGGCCGGCGCCCTGGATCGCGGCGAGGATCGCCGCCAGCACCGTCATCGCGCCCTGCGTGATGAGGAGGATCTGCCGGCGGTCGGCGTTGTCGGCCAGCGTGCCGGCCAGCAGGCCGAGGACTAGCACCGGCGCGGTCTGCACGAAGCCGAGCAGGCCGAGCAGGAAGGCCGATTTGCCGAGTTGCAGCACCGTCCACCCGAGGGCGACACTCTGCATCCAGCTCCCGAGACTGGAGACGAACGCGCCGCCCAGGAAGAGGCTGTAGTCCCGATTCGCCAGCGGGCTGTCGCTGAGCCAGGCCGTTCCGCGCACCGCGCCCCCCGTTCGCGCACGGCGTACTGTACCACACGGGGAGTGACGAGTGACGAGTGACGAGTGACGAGCGCGGCGGGGCCGCGCGATCGATGCGCCCGCATAGGCCGTGCCCCGCCCACTCGCGTCAAGACCCGGATCTCCCCCTCTCCCAGGATTGGGAGAGCGGGTGCCCTCTGGGCGTGGGGGGTGAGGGCGACGGGCTACCCCCGGCCCGCGGCGCGCTCGACGGCGGCGAGGAGGTCGGGGAGGTCGAACGGCTTGGCGAGGATGGCGGCGGCGCCGAGGTCGGCCGCGGCGATGGACGCCTGCCGGCTGGCGGTGCAGAGGACGAGCGGGATGTCGGCGCCGCGGCCCTGCTCCCGCTGCGCCGCGCGGAAGGCCCAGCCGTCCATATCGGGCAGCATCAGGTCCAGCAGGATCACGTCGGGGCGCCAGTCCGCCAGCAGGGCCAGCGCCTCCCGCCCGCCGCCGACGGCGCGCACCTGGCAGCCGTCGTCGGCGAGCGCCTCGCTCACGACGTAGCGGATCGCCTCGTCGTCCTCGATCAGCAAGACGCGCGGGCCCTCAGCCATCGGCGCCCTCCTCCCGGCGCGCGTCCGGGTCGCGCGGCAGCCAGAGCGTGAAGGTCGCGCCGCGGTCCTCGCCCGCGCTCGCGGCCACGATCCGCCCGCCGTGCCGCTCGACGATGTCCCGACAGATGTACAGCCCCAGCCCGAGCCCCGGGAGCTGCTGCCGCACCGCGTTCGGCGCCCGGCCGAAGGGGCGGAAGATCGCCTCGGCGCTGCCGGCCGGGACGCCGATCCCCTCGTCGCGCACCGTCACCGCGACGCCGTCGCCCTCGTCCCGCTCCGCCACCGCGATCGTCCCGCCGCCCGGCGAGTACTTCGCCGCGTTCTCCAGCAGGTTGTCGAGCACCTGCGCGAGCCGCCCGGGGTCGCCGGTCACGGGGGCGAGCGCGGCGGGCAGGTCGAGCGCGAAGCGGTGCGCTCCCGCGTCCTGCTCCCGGGCGCCGGCGACGGCGTCGCGGGCCAGCGCGGCGAGGTCGACCGGCTCGCGCGCGAGCGGCAGCCGGCCGGTGCGGATCCGCGACACGTCGAGGAGGTCGTCGACGAGCGCGGTCAGCCGGTCGGCGGAGCCGGTCAGCACGCCCAGCAGGCGGGCGGACTGGGCCGGGTCCAGGTCGCCGCGCTCGAGACGCCGGCGCAGGAGCTGGGCCGCGCCCTTCAGGCCCGTCACCGGCGTGCGCAGCTCGTGCGCGGCGACGGCCAGGAACTCGTCGCGCGCCCGCACCGCCGCCTCGGCCGCGGCGAGTGCCTCCTCGCGGTCGGTCACGTCCATGTTGACGCCGACCATGCGCGGCCGGCCGTCGTCGCCGCGCGTCATGCGGCCGCGGGACAGCAGGTGCCGCACCACGCCGTCCGGCCGGACGATGCGGAACTGGACATTCAGGTCGCCCCCCGCGGCGACCGCCGCGCGGATCGCCGCGGCGACCCGTGGGCGGTCGTCTGAGTGGACGGCCCGCCGCCAGTCGGCAAAGCCCGCGCCGCCGGGCGGCAGGCCGTAGATGGCCTCCATCTCCGGCGTCCACGCGACCACGTCGGTCTCGGGATCCCACTCGTAGGCGCCGATGCGCGCGGCGGCCTGGGCGAGTTGGAGGCGCTCGGCCAGGCGCTCGGCGCTGCGCCGGCTGGCGCGCCCGGCCGCCGCGAGGCGGGCGCGCTCCAGCACCAACGCCGCGCGGTCGGCCAGGTCCTGCGCGAGGGCCAGGTCGTCGGCGGTGTAGGGGTGGTCGGTGTCGTGCCGGGCGAGGGCGAGGACGCCGGTGACGCGCCCCTCGGCACGCAGGGGCACGCCGAGGAGGCTCTGCGGGCGGGCGCGGGCCAGCGGCTCGCGGTGTTCCGGCTTGACCACGGCGCGCAGCGCCGGCGGGTCGAGGCGCGGCAGCAGCACCGGCTCGCCGGACTGCGCCACCCGCCCGGTCAGCCCCTCGCCGAGCCGCACCGGCCAGGTTGTCAGCAACTCCGCGACGAAGCGGCGCAACTCGGGGTCATTGGCGTCGGTGACGGCCGGCTCGAGCGTCCGTCCGTCGGCCGCCAGCAGGCTGATCGCGCAGACGTCGCCGATCTCCTCGGCCACCTGCCGGGCCAGCGCCGCCAGGAGCGCCCGCGGCTCGGGGGCGGTGGCGGCGAAGATCCGCGACGCCTCGGCCAGCAGCGCGGCCCGCCGCCGGGCCTCCTCCGCCGCGGCGAAGAGCCGCGCGCGCTCGAGCGACTGCGCGCAGAGCCGGGCGAGCGCCAGGGCGTAGGCGCGGTCCTCGGCCGGCACCGCGCCCTCCGCCGCGAAGCCGAGCGCCAGCACGCCGAGCACCCGCCCCTCGACGACCAGCGGCAGGGAGGCCCAGGAGCGGTCCCCCGCCGCGGGCGCCGCGTCCCCGGCCCGCGGGTAGCGCGCGGCGAGTTCGTCCGGCGAGGCCACCCAGACCGGCGTCTTCGTCTCCACCGCCTCCCGCGCTGGCGAGGGGCCGGCCAGCGGGTAGTGCCGCCACGCGGCCGCCGTCGCGGGCGGGTAGCCGACCAGGTGCAAGGCTTCCAACTCGCTCCCACTGTCGGCCAGGAGGACCACGCCGCCGGCCCGCGCGCCGAGCGCCGTCAGCCCCTCGCGGACGATCGCCGCGGCGACCTCTGCCGGCGTCAGCGCCTCGGCCAGCGCCGCCGCGACCGCCTGCAGGCGCGCCACCCGCCCGGCCGCGCGGCCGGCCCGGACCTGGTCGGTGACGTCGGCGGCGTAGACGGCGAGGCCGTCCACCCGACCGGCCGCGTCGCGCGTGGGGCGCGTGGTGACGTCGAGGAAGGTCGCGCCGGCCGCGCCGTCGCCCGCCACCCGGATGGGCCGCGGCGCGCCGTCGTTCGGCCGACCGGCGTAGGCCGCGTACAGGCGCGAAACCACGCCATCGGCCGCCAGCGCGGGGAAGGCCGCGGCGAACGGGCGGCCCGTGGGGCCCGCGCGGGCGCCGGCGAGCTGGCGGAAACCGGGATTGGCGTAGACGACGAGGTGGCGCGGCCCGCGCGTGACCGCGACGCCGGTCGGCGCACCGTCGAGGAGCGCCCACGCGGCGATGCCCGCGCCCGCGTCCCCGCCGACCGGGTCGTGGGCGGTCTCCTGGTCTCTCCCCTCCATGCGCGCGTCCCTCCGCGTTGCGGCGCGGCGCGAGGCTTGCCCCGTCCGGGCCATCGCCCCTATCGCATGGAGCATACCAGGCGTGGGGGAAGCGCGGGCCGGCGGCGAGGTGGACACCAGCCGCCCGCACGGGTTGCTCGCCGGACGCCGGCCGGCGATAGTAGCCCCCGCGACTGCCGGGAACCCGCTTGCGGGTGTGCCCGACTACCCGACTGCGAACGGAGTGAGCCATGCAGATTACCGCCATCCGCAACCGCTTCATGGCCGTGGAGCGGCAGAACTGGCATTTCGTGGAGGTCGAGACCGACGCGGGCATCACCGGCGTCGGCGAGGCGTCGCTGGAAGGGCGCGAGCGGACGGTCGCGGCCGCGGTGGACGACCTGGCCCGCCTGCTGCTCGGCCAGGACCCCGGGCCGATCGAGCACCACTGGCAGCGGCTGCACCGCCACGGCTTCTGGCGCGGCGGCGTCGTGCTGACCTCGGCGCTCTCGGGGATCGAGCAGGCGCTGTGGGACATCAAGGGGAAGGCGCTCGGCGTCCCGGTCTACGAACTCCTCGGCGGGCCGACGCGGGCGCGCGTCCGCGTCTACACCCATTGCGGCGGCCCGACGCCCGAGGCGACCGCCGAGCGCGCGGCCGACCTCGTCGCGCAGGGCTACACCGCGCTGAAACTCGGGACGGCCCGCGCCGGCGCGGGGGCCGATGAGCGCGCGCTGATCCGCCGCGCCGCCCGCACGCTCGAACTGGTGCGCCAGGCCGTCGGCCCCGACGTCGATCTGATGCTCGACAACCACGGCCAGATGGCGCCAGGCGACGCGCGGGCGCTGCTGCGCGCGGTCGCGCCCTACGACCTCCTCTTCCTCGAGGAGCCGACGCCGCCCGACAACGTCGCGGCGCTGGCGCAACTCGCCGGCGGGCGCGAGGCGGTGCCGCTGGCGACCGGCGAGCGCCTCTTCACCAAATGGGGCTATCGCGAACTGCTGGAGCGGCAACTCGTCGACGTCGTGCAGCCCGACGTCTGCCACGCGGGCGGCATCCTCGAGCTGCGCAAGATCGCCGCGCTCGCCGAGACCTGTTACGTCAAGGTCGCGCCGCACAACCCCAACGGCCCGGTGGCGACCGCCGCCTCGCTCCACGTCGCCGCCTCGATCCCCAACTTCCTGATCCTCGAGCTGGCGCGGAGCGAGCCGCACCGGACGCTGGTGCAGCGCGAGGGGCTGGCCGTCGAGGGCGGCTGGATCGCGCTGCCGCGCCGGCCCGGCCTCGGCGTCGAGCTCGACCAGGACGTCATCGCCGCGCACCCCTACCGGCCGCACGACTACTCGGGGGCCTACTACGCGGACGGCGCCGCGGCCGATATCTGATTGCAGATTGCAGAGAACAGATTGCTGGTTGCTCATTCGCGCCCGCCAGCCCGATGGGCGGCTCTTGCATCTGCAATCTTCAATCTACAATCATCATGCCCCCTGGCCGGATAGTGAACGCGCGGGGCGCGGGGGCGTGGTCGCTATGGCGCATCGTCAGCACGGCGAGCGTCCCCGCCCCGCGCTCGACGCGGCGCAGCAGCATGGTGTTGTCCGCGCGGGCCACCCCCTCGCCGGGCGGCGCGCCCGCCGCGATCACCCGCGTGAAGCAGGTCGTCACGCCTGCGGCGCGCGCGTAGGCCAGGAGCGCCGCGACGAAGCCCGGACGGCGCCCGGCGTCGGGCACGCCGCCGAGGAGGTCGGGCAGCGTATCGATCGCCAGCCGGGTGACGCCCGCCGCGATCCGGCGCCGCACGTCGGCCAGCACCGCGTCGGCGTCGAGATCGGCCGGGACGTAGTGGATGATGGCGCCGTCGTCTGCGGCGAGCGCCGCGGGGATCTCCAGCCCGAGCGCGGCGGCCTTCGCCAGCAGTTGCCGCCGCGTCTCCTGGAAACTCACGAAGAGCACCCGCTCGCCGCGCCGCGCGCCCGCGAGGACGAACTGGAGCGCGAGCAGCGTCTTCCCGGCGCCGGGGTCGCCGACGATGGCGGTGCTGTCCCCGGCCGGCGGCCCGCCGTCGAGCATGGCGTCGAGCGCGGGGAGGTCGAAGGGGACGCGCCCGCCCGCGGGCGCCGCCGCGGGCGGCGGGACGGTCTCCTGGCGCGGGTAGACCTCGACGCCGGCGGCGGTGATGCGGTAGGCGTGGCGGCCGTTGCGCTGCGCCGCCCCGCGCATCTTCGTCACCTCCAGCGTGGCGAGCGTGCGCGCGCCGTGGTGCTCGTGGCGCAGGGCGATGATGGTGTCGGCGATCGCCAGTTCGGGCGCGTAGGGCGCGCCGGGCGCGGCGGCGACGACCAGGGTGGTCACGCCGAGCAGGCCGAGGCCGGCGCTCAACTCGTAGATCAACTCCTTCGCGGCGACCTCGTTCGGCGCGAGGTCGCGCACGCTGTCGAAGGAGTCGAGGACCAGCAGGCTGGCCCGGCGCTCGCGCACCAGCCGGACGATCGTCGCGCCGACGTTGGCGAAATCGTCCTGCAACTGGCGGTAGATGTTGAGGAGTTCGATGCGCTGGCCGACCAGGCCCTCGTCGAAGAAGGCCAGCGTGCCCAGGTAGCCGAGCAGCTTGAGGTGCGGCTCGGAGAGCGTCGTCAGGATCAGCACCTGCTCTCCGCGCGCCGCGGCGTGGAAGGCGATCTGCTGCGTGAGGATCGTCTTGCCGCAGCCCGGCTCGCCGGTGACCATCACCAGCGAGCCCGCGACCAGCCCCC
This sequence comes from Thermomicrobiales bacterium, assembly GCA_035708265.1. Lineage (GTDB taxonomy): Bacteria > Chloroflexota > Chloroflexia > Thermomicrobiales > CADCWN01 > DASSSV01. The sequence continues at coordinate 7,414 of DASSSV010000397.1, forward strand.
CGCCGAGCACGAGGTCCAGGTTCGGGACGCCGCTCTCGATGAAGTCCATCCCCGCCACTCCCCGCGCCGGCGCGACGCCCCGCGAAAACGGCGTCTCCAGGTATGGCGCATCGTAATCGGGAAAAGCGCGCCGCACAAGCGGAGGGCGCAGGGCGCAGGAAGATGACTCGGTCTGTCGCGGGTCAGGGCTCGCTCATCGCCTGGAGCGCGGCGACGATGCGCTCCTCGGCGCTCTGCGCGGCGTCGCGCGGCAGGCGGGCGACGGCGGCGTGCGCCTCGGCCGCGGTGTAGCCGAGCGCCTGCAGCGCCTCGACGACCTCGCCGTCCCCGGACGCGACCGCCGTCCCGGCCGTCCCGGCGCCGAGGCCGGCCAGTTTGCCCCGCAACTCCAGGATGATCCGCGCGGCCGTCTTCTTGCCCACGCCCGGCAGGCGACCCAGGAAAGCGACGTCTTCACCGCCGATCGCGTCGAGCAGGGGTTCCGGGCGCGTGGCGCCCAGGATGTTCGCCGCGACGCGCGGCCCGATCCCGGTCACGCCGATGAGCAGGGTGAAGAGCGCCAGTTCCTCGGTCGTGGCGAAGCCGTAGAGCGCGAGCTGATCCTCGCGGACGTGCAGGTAGGTGTGCAGGCGCAGTTCGGCCCCCGGCTCGCCGGCGTCGGCGAGCGTCGTGGCCGAGGTATGCACCTGGAGGACCAGGGCGCCGATGTCGAGCAGCAGGCTGTCCCCCTGCCGCCCCACCAGCCGCCCCTTCACCGCGGCGATCACGGGCGCTCCGCTCGCTTAGGACTCAGGACTCAGGACTCAGGGCTAAGTGTTGCCGCGCCGCGGGTATCGGGCAAGCGAACCTGCATGGCTGTAGCCCACTGAGTCCTGAGTCCTCAGTCCTCTTCGTCAGTCCTCTTCGTGCCGAATTCTGCATCCTGCGCGATCCGGCTGGGGGTCGGGTCGCGCTGGCCCTGGTACTTCGAGCCGCGCGCCACGCCGTAGGGGCGCAGGACGGGGCCGGTCTCCAGCAGGGTCAACTGGCAGATGCGCATGCCGGGGTGCAGCGCCACCGGGATCTTACCGGCGTTGCTGATCTCCAGCGTGATAGTGCCTTCAAATCCTGGGTCGACGAAGCCGGCGGTGTTCGAGACGAAGACCCCGCCGTGCCCGGCCAGGAAGTTCTCGATGTGCGCTCCGCCCGGGCGGACCTCCAGGTCGTACACCGTCTCGAAGCGCCCGGTATCCACGACCTCGACCACCTCGTCCCACAGTAGATCGCCCTGCACCAGGCGGGTGAGCTTGTCCAGCGGCGCGAGCGGTTCCGCCGCGGTCTCGGCGTAGGTGTCGTGGAGGCGCACGGGGGTCACCAGGCGGCCGGCGTCTCGCGCGTGGCGCTTTTCGATGTTGTTGAGGGATGTCGGGTGGGTGTAGCCAACGAGGCGGCTGGCGCGCGCCTGCGACAGTCCCAGCCCCAGACGGATGTCGATGAGCAGCGCGCTCGGCAGCGGCACGGCGGTGAGGACTTTGTGCTCGTTCGTGGCGATCGAAACGGTATACGCGGGGAGACACCGCGGGCGCGGCTGACGGCCCTGGCTGACGGCACGCTGGCCGAGTCGCGCGGCCAGGTGGAGGGTGTCGGAGACCAGTCGGCGCGAGGTCGTCCAGAGGCAGGTGCGGCCGGGCCGCACCGAGCCGTCGCCATCGATCAGCCCCTCCAGCAACGACTCCAAGAGCGGCGCGGGCCAGCCGAGGGCGCCGACGGGGAGGCGCTTCGTGGGCGCCCCCTCCCCCATGCCGAGGCCCGCGAAGACCGCGGCGAGCAGGACAGAAGAGCAGGTGATCGCGCCGGGGGCGCGGTAGACGCGCTGGCCGAGGCCGTGCAGCGCCGCCGCGGCCCGGTCGAGGATGCGCTGGTCGGTATTGGAGATGATGACCTGCTTGCGGCGTCGGTAGCCCTCGGCGACGTACAGCCCGAGCAACCAGGCGATTTCCCTGTCGACCCGGATGACCGCGGGGAGCGAGGTGCGCGCCCCCTTGTAGGCGACCCGGTCGCCCGGCCCCAGTGGCGGGGTGTCGCCGTGGAGCCGCGCGAGCAGGCGATAGGGCAGCTTCCGGGCCTGAAGCCAGTATGTGGAAACCAGCCCCGGCTCCTCCAGCAGGTCGTGTACCTCGGGCTCGCGGTGCCGGATCAGCGCGTCGACCGTCGGGCCGTGGCAGACGAGGTTGTCGCGCGTAGCCTCGTCGGCGAGCAGGTCGAGGACGCGATATTCAGGCGGGCCATCGGCCGGCGCCGGGATCCGCCGCGGGATAGCGACGTGGGTGCCGGGCGCGAGCGCACGCGTAGGCATCTTGACCAACTCGCCGTGCTCGTCTAGCGTGAAGAGGTTGTGGCCGGCGGTGACGTGGACCGCGCGGCCCGACGCGAGGCGTACCTCGTAGACTTTGTCCGGGAGTTCCCGGAACCAGTTCGTGACCTCGTGGTAGGCCACCTCGAAGGTCACGGGATCGAAGCTCACTACCTGGCCGCGGGCTCGGGCCTCGACCAGTTCCCCGATCGGCCGGTAGCCCACGACGCCGGCCTCACCCCGGAAGAGCACTGGCGCGTCGTATGGCAGGCTAGCATGGACGATCACGCCGAGCCGCCCGATGCTGCTGCGTCCCTCCAGCCGGCCGACCAGGTTGACCGGGATGGCGACGTATTCGAGCGTGGTGCCGAGGACGAAGGCGCCGGGGTGCAGGATGAACGGCCGCCCGTGCAACTCCACCAACTCGGTGATCGCCTCGAGGTCGACGCCCTCGCGCGGGTCAATGAGCGCGTGGTGGCCGTAGTTGAAGATGCGGAACGTTGCCCCGAGCCGCAGGTCGATCGAGGCCGGCTGCACCTGCTGTTCCAGATCAACCGGCGGGTCGAAGCGGAGTTCCCCCCGCTCGATCGCCGCCAGCAGCATCGCGTCGCTCAGGATCATCCCCCTGCTCCCCGTCTCGTCGCCGCCCGGCCCCCGCCCGGTCGGCGCAGTCTAGCACGCAAAGTGTACGTACACAAGCGCCCCAACGGCGCGCGAGTGTGCGTCAGCGTCCGGCGTGAGGGTGGGAGCGGCCGGCGACTGAAGTCGCGCCGGAATGGCGCCGCGGCGCCACGAAGCCCGCCTACGCGGGCTGGGCCCCGGCCCGCGCCCCCACCGAGCCAAGTATAGGCGACCGCCCCCCCCACTCGTCATTCGTCACTCGTCATTCGTCATTCCAGTAGAGCCGCCGCGCGTTCTCGCCGAGGATCGCGGCGAGGGCCGGAGCGTCCAGGCCCGATTCGCGGGTGCGGCGGAGGAAGGGGGCCTGCTTGAGCAGGGGGTAGTCGGTGGCCCAGAGGATGCGCGCGGGGCCGACCAGCGCGGCGACGCGCGGGAAGACCGCGAAGTGGTAGAGGTAGGTCGAGGCGGCCGAGTCGTACCACAGGTTGCGCGCGGCGGCGGCGACCTCCGGCATCAGTTCGTAGAAGGGCAGGCCGCCGCCCCAGTGCGCGGCGACGACCCGCAGGTCGGGGTAGGCCAGCAGGAAGGCGACCAGTTTCTCCGGCGTCGCGGTGCCCTTGCCGGGGTAGGGGTGGCCGAGCGGCTCGCTCGCGTGCAGCAGGAGCGGGCGGCCGCGCGCGGTCAGCACCTCGGCCAGCGGGGCGAGTGGCGCGGGCGCGGCGAGGTCGAAGCCCTGGGCGTCGGCGTTCAGTTCGCCGAGGCCGGCCGCGCCGGCGTCCAGGCAGCGCCCGGCCTCCGCCGCGGCGCGCGAGTCGGCGGGGGAGACGATCGCCAGGACGCGCAGGCGGTCGGGGTAGCGCCGCGCGGCGTCGAGCAGGTAGTCATTGTGGGCGCGGCAGAGGCCGGGGTCGCGCCAGGGCCAGCCGCAGGCGACCGCGCCGGCGATCCCCGCGGCGTCCATGCTGGCGACCAGGTCCTCCCCGGTCGCCATCCGCGCCCGGCCGTCGCCGTAGGCCAGGTCGAACCAGGGCTCGCGCGCCGCCAGCGCGGCGCGATCCCGGATGAACGCGGGCGGGAAGAGGTGCGTGTGCGCGTCGACGATCGTCATGGCCCTCCGGCCGGCGGTCGGGGCCGGCAGGGCGATTATAGAACGGGCGGGTCGCGAGCGATGGCACGCGGCGTGCTGGAGGAGCGCGATATGGGAAGAACGCCCCGGACGTGCCGGGAGAGCCACGCCGCCGATGTGGGTGGTTACATCGCCGGGTGTGGAGTGGTATCGTAGGCGCGGGGCGTTCCCTCTCGGGGTCGCGGGGGCCCGGGACGCAATGGGGGAGAGTGACGCGCCGCCCGGTGTCGGGCGGCCGGGTATCGCCGGTGTGTCGCCGACCGCCGGCCTAGCGAGGGAGGCACCATGACCGATCTCAACCACGACGCACGCGAGCGGCGGGCCGCGGCGGCCCCGACCGGCGGCCGCGGGGCGCCGGGGCGGCTCTCGCGGCGCGAGTTCGTCGCCCGCGCGGCGGCCCTCGGCCTCTCCGGCGCGGCGATCAGCGCCTTCCTGGCCGCCTGCGGCGGCAGCGCGACCGCGACCAGCGGGCCGGCCGCCGCGACGAGCGGCGCCTCCAACGCGACCGCCGCGGCGCCGACCACCGCGCCGACGAAGGCCGCGACCACCGCAGCCGGCGGCGCGGCGTCCCCGGTCTCCTCGCCGACCAGCGCGGCGGCCGCCAGCCCGGCCGGCGCGGCCAGCCCCGCGGTGATCGGCAGCCCGACCGGCAGCCCGTCGGCCGGCAAGTTCGACATCAACGTCGCCCCGACGGTGATGAACGCCGACGCGGCCAAGAAGTTCAGCGGGCAGAAGATCACCTACTACGGCGACGCCGTCCACCCCGGCGACCAGCTCGACAAGGTCGTCGCCGACGCCTTCACCAAGGCGACCGGCATCCAGGTCAACGTCGTGCCGAAGCCGCAGAGCTCGACGGAGAACTTCGCGACCTACCAGCGCTTCTTCCAGGCGCAGTCGCCCGACCTCGACGTGATGATGCTCGACGTCATCTGGCCGTCCTCGTTCGCGCCGCACCTGCTCGACGTCAGTTCCAAGCTGGGCGACCTGGCCAAGGGGATCTACCCGAGTGCGGTGCAGAACGACACGGTCGACGGCAAGCTGATCGCGCTGCCCTGGTTCGGCGACTTCGGCGTCCTCTACTACCGCACCGACCTGATGCAGAAGTACGGCATCAGCAGCCCGCCGGCGACCTGGGACGATCTCGAGTCGATGGCGAAGAAGATCATGGACGGCGAGAAGGGGAGCAATTCGAGCTTCTCCGGCTTCGTCTTCCAGGGCAACGCCTACGAGGGCCTGACCTGCGACGCGCTGGAGTGGAGCGCCTCGACCGGCGGCGGGACCTGGGTGGACCAGAACAAGAAGGTCACGATCGACAACGACCAGTTCGCGGCGATCCTCAAGAAGGCGCAGGGCTGGGTCGGGACGATCGCGCCGAAGGGCGTGACGACCTACCAGGAGGCCGACACCGCCAACGCCTTCGTCGCCGGCAACGCCGCCTTCGCGCGCAACTGGCCGTACATGTACGCGCTGGCGCAGGACCCCAAGGCGCCGGTGAACGGCAAGTTCGACGTCTCGGCCCTGCCGGCCTCGTCCGGGCAGAAGCACGTCGGCTGCCTCGGCGGCTGGCAGCTCGGCGTGTCGAAGTACTCCAAGGCGCAGGACGCGGCGGTCGAGTTCGTGCGCTACATCGGCAGCCCCGAGGTCGTCAAGTGGCGCGCGATCGTCGGCACCTACGTCCCGCTCTACACGGCGGTGGCGGAGGACCCCGACGTCATCAAGAACCAGCCGTACCTGAAGAACCTGGCCGACGTCGAGCGCGTGGTGCGCCCGTCGAACGCGCTCGGCGCCAACTACAACGAGGGCTCGACGGCGATCTTCCAGGGCATCAGCCAGGTCCTCACCGGCGCGGACCCGAAGTCGCAGTTGTCGCAGATCTCGCAACGGCTCCAGCGGCTCCTGAGCTGAGGGGGTTGCAGATCGCGGATTGAAGTTTGAAGATGGGGCCCGGATGACCCCGGCGAGCGCCGGGGTCATCCGGGGCCGTCGAATCTGCAACCTGCAATCTGCAATCCGTACGCCGGGAAGGGGGGGACCATGAGCCACCCGGTTGCCGACGCGCAGCGGGGGACGGCCGGGACGCGGGGCCGGAAACGGGCTCTGACGCTGGAGGAGCGGAAGGGGCGCATCGGCTGGGTCTTCCTGACGCCGACGCTGCTCGTCGTCGCCTTCGTCGCCCTCTGGCCCCTGCTCCAGACGATCTACCAGAGCTTCACCGACGCCCGGCTGGCCAGCGCCAAGCCGGTGAAGTTCATCGGGCTGAAGAACTACGCCTTCCTGATCAAGGACGCCGCCTTCGGCCACTCGATCGTGGTCACGGTCGAGTTCACGATCATCACCGTCTTCTTCGAGCTGGTCCTGGGGATGATCATCGCGCTGGTCATCAACTCCAACTTCAAGGGCCGCGACCTGATGCGGACGGCGATGCTGATCCCCTGGGCCATCATCACCGTCGTCTCGGCCCAGATGTGGAAGTGGATGTACAACGACACCTACGGCGTCATCAACGACTTCCTGGTCAACAAGATCCACGTCCTCAGCCACCCGGTCGCCTTCATCGCCGAGCGCTCGACCTCGGTCCCGGCGATCGCCGCGGTGGACATCTGGAAGACGACGCCCTTCATGGCGCTCCTCCTGCTCGCCGGGCTCCAGGTGATCCCGGGCGACGTCTACGAGGCGGCCTACATCGACGGCGCGAACAAGGTGCAACAATTCTTCCGCATCACCTTCCCGCTGCTGCGCCCGGCGATCCTGGTCGCGCTGATCTTCCGTACGCTCGACGCGCTGCGCGTCTTCGACGTCTTCTTCGTCATGTTCGGCGCCCGGCCGGACACGATGTCGATGGCGGTCTACGCCCAGCAGAATCTGGTCAACTTCTCCGACCTGGGCTACGGCTCGACGATCAGCATCGCGATCTTCGCGATCATCGCGATCTTCGTCATCGCCTACGTGTCGATCTTCAAGGTGGAGGAAGCGTGATGGCGCGCACCATGGCCGCCCCGACGACCGGCACGCGCGGCGCCGCGGCCACCCGACGGCTGACGTTCTGGCCGATGTTCTCGCGCGTCCTCTTCTACGTGCTCGTCCTGCTGATCCTGATCTACACGATCTTCCCGTTCTACTGGGCGCTGCGCTCGTCGTTCGCGCCGAAGAACGAGCTCTTCTCCACGCCGGTGAGCTACTGGCCCACCCACCCGACGCTCCAGAACTATCGCGACGTCTTCTCCAGCGGGCAGTTCCGCCAGGCGCTGCTCAACTCGACGATCGTCGCCTTCTCGGTCACGGCGATCTCGCTGGTGATCGGCGCGCTGGCCGCCTACGCGCTGGGGCGCTTCCGGTTCCGCGGGCGCACGCCGGTCCTCTACCTGATCCTCTCGATGACGATGTTCCCGCAGATCGCCATCCTCGGCGCGCTCTACAACATGATCAACCAGTTCCACCTCTACAACCGCATCGGTGCGCTGATCCTGACTTATCTGATCTTCACCCTGCCGTTTACCGTCTGGGTGCTGACCAACTTCTTCAAGACGATGCCCGGCGCGCTGGAGGAGGCGGCCTACGTCGACGGCGCGACGCCGCTGCAGACCTTCTACAAGGTGCTGCTGCCGCTGGCGATGCCCGGCCTGGTGACGACCGGCTTGCTCGCCTTCATCGCCGCCTGGAACGAGTTCCTCTTCGCGCTCTCCTTCACCCAGACGCCGGACAAGCGCACCGTGCCGGTGGCGATCTTCAACTTCAGCGGCACCACCGGCAGCGGCTTCGAGATCCCCTGGGGCCAGATGATGGCCGCCACGGTCGTCGTCACCGTCCCGATCGTCGTCCTGGTGCTGATCTTCCAGCGCCGCATCCTCGCCGGCCTGACCGCGGGCGCGGTCAAGGGCTGACGAGCGATGAGCGACGAGCGATGCGTGAGGCGGAGAGGTCACCCGTCCCCTCGTCACTCGTCACTCGTCACTCGTCACTCAGCACTCGTCATGCTCCGCACGGTGTCGAGGACTTCGTCGAGGCCGAAGGGCTTGCGGATGAGGCCCCGGTAGGCGCAGTCGGCGATGCGGGACAGGAGGGCGTCGGGCGGCATCGCGGTGAGGAAGACGATCGGCACGTCGCGCGTGCGCGGGTCGGCGTTGAGGCGGCGGCAGACCTCGGCGCCGTCCATGCCCGGCATCATCACGTCGAGCAGCACCAGGTCGGGCGGGTCGGCCAGCGCCAGGGCGAGCGCCTGGCCATCCACGGCCGTCGCCACGCGGTAGCCCTCGCCTTCGAGCAGGTCGGCCAAGATCGCCGCGATCTGGAGGTCGTCCTCGACGACCAGCACGAATTTCTCTAAGCCCGCCGCGTCCATCCCCTCCCCTCGCCCGCCATCCGGTTCCCGCCGTTGCCCGCCGCGCGTGGCGAGGGCGCCGCAGGTTTTGTGCCGCGGGGTCAGTGCCGGCGGCGCAGCCACTCGGCGCCGAGCCCGGTGGCGAGGATGAGCGCGCCGATCGCCGCCAGCACCCGCACAACCCCGAAGAGATCGCCGAGGATCCCCGCGAAGAGGATCGGGACCAGCGCCGCCGCGTTCGAGGCGGTGAAGAAGGCCGAGAGCACCCGCGCGCGGATCGCCGCGTGGGCCCGCTCCTGCAGGAGCGTCTGGCTCGGCACGATGATCCCCGCGTTGGCGAGGCCCAGGCCCGCGGCCAGGACGACCGCGGCGAGCACCTGCGGGGTCCAGGCGGCGCCGCGCACCGGGCTGAGGTTCCCCAGGGCGGTGGAGACGAAGACGAAGGCCAGGAGTAGCACCCCGGCCGACACCAGCGCGCGGTCGATCAGCCGCTCGCGGTCGAGCCGCCCGCCGACCCGGCCGACCGCGACGACGCCCGCCAGCATCCCGAGGCCGGCCGGCGTCACCACGACCGCCAGTTTCCCCGTCCCCAGGTGCAGCACCGCGGCGATGAATTCCGGGGCCAGCGTCGCGATCATCAGAAAGCCGGAGTTGGCGATCGTCAGGTAGACGATCCCCTTCAGGAGCAGGCGGTCCTGGCCGATGAAGCGCCAGACCTCGCGCAGATCGTCGAGCACGCTGCGCCGGGCGGCGCCCGCGCCGCGCGCGTTCGGCGGGGTCGAGGGCAGGGAGAGGATCAGCCCGGTGCAGACGAGGTAGAGCCCGACGACGAGGAGGTAGACCGTGTGCAGGCCGAGCACGACGGTCAGGATCGGGCCGAGGACGACGAAGCCGAGCAGTTGCGAGCCGGTGAAGGTCAGGCTGAAGAGCGCGTTGGCGTTGAGCAACTGCTCGGCCGGGACGAGCAGCGGGATCGTCGAGCCCTCGGCCGGGCCGAAGAGCTGCCCGACCGTCGAGAAGGCCACGCAGAGCGCGTAGATGTAGACGAGTGTCGTCAGCAGCGGCCAGTGCGGGCCGATCAGCAGGTAGCCGGAGATGCACAGCCCGCGCGCCGCGTTGACCGCCGCCATGATCGTGCGCTTGTTGGAGCGGTCGACGGCCACGCCGGCGAGCGAGCTGAAGAGGATCGGCGGCGTGGCGAAGCAGATGATCAGCAGGCTGAGCGCGGTGTTGGCGCCGCCCGCCCCGCGCTCGGCGACGATCTCGCGCACCTGGATCAAGAGGGCGAAGTTGATCGTCTGCTGCGCGGTCTGCGAGAGCGCTTGCGCCAGCCAGAGGCGCAGGAAGGCGTGGTTGGCGAGGACCGCCCGGTAGCCGGCCGGCGCGGTCTGCGGCGCCCGTTCGCGCCCCCCGGCCGCGGGGGGATCGGCCACCCCGCGCGTCATCGCTCGGGCGGGTCCGGCAGCCGGGTCGGCGGCACGGCCGGCAAGACGCCGCCGCGGCTGGCGAACCCCTTCAAGCGCTTCTCCACCGTGCGGCGCGGCAGGAGCACCCGATGGCCGCAGCCGAGGCACTTGAGGCCGATGTCGGCGCCGAGGCGCACCACGCGCCACTGGGTACTACCGCAGGGGTGCGGCTTGCGCAACTGGACGATGTCGTCGATGAAGAAGTCGAGTGGCATGGGCCCCCTGTCTACCCCGCGCGTCCCCGTTCGGATGTATCGGGAACAAGTATAGCACCGCGGGGTGTACGGACGGGGGCGGCCCTCACCCCTCCCGCGCCAGGTCCAGCGCGCGCCGCACGAGGTCGTCCGGCAGGGGGCCGCGCTCGGCCCAGCGCAGGGCGCTCTCCAGTTGCGGCAGGTCGGAGTAGCCGACGAGCGCGGTCGAGACGCCCGGCTTGGAGAGCGCGAAGCGGAGCGCCAGTTCGAGCGGGCCCTCCAGCCCGGCGTCGGCGGCCAGGCGCGCGATGGCGCCGGCCCGCGCCAGGTCGCGCGCGTACTCCGCGCCGCCGGCGAGCGGCGCGCCCGGGTCGCCGGCGTTGGCGTGCCGCTCCGGCTGCGCCGCCAGCGCGCCGGCGGCGAGGCAGCGGATGGCGATCACGCCGAGGCCCGCGCCGGCCGCCGCGTCGATCAGCCCGGCGAAGTCCTGGCCGCCACCGCTGGCCCCGGCGAAGCCGGCGCTCGGGTTGAGCGCGTTGAAGTAGCACTGGACGGTCGCGAAGCGACCGGAGCGGGCGACCTCGCGCGTCGCGGCGGCGTCGCCCAGGCCGGTGAAGCCGGCGTGGCCCGCCAGCCCGTCGCGCACGACCGCCCGCAGCCCCTCCGCGACGCCGTCGAGGGCCGCCGCGACGTCGAGCGTGCGGCCGGAGGCAACCTCGGCGGCGTCCGCCGCGCGGCCGGCCAGCGCGAGCGGGTTGTGCAGTTGGAGCAGGTCGACGGCGTCGCGGCCGAGGCGGCGCAGGCTCGCCTCGATGGAGCGGCGGATGGCGGCGGCGGGGTCGGCGAGGTCGGCCGGCGCGAGCCGCACCTTGGTCCCGACGACGACGCGCCACCGGGCGCCCGCCTCGCGCAGCGCCTGCCCGAGGTTTTCTTCGGAGCGGCCGTCGCCGTAGCCCGGCGCGGTGTCGAAGTAGGTGACGCCAGCGGCGAGGGCGCGGGCGACGGCGGCGGCCTGCTCGGCCGCGTCGCCGCGCACCATCAGCCCGCCGATGCTGCCGGCGCCGTAGCCGAGCGCCGACACGGTGAGCCCGGTCCGGCCGAGCGGACGCTGTTCCATCGCGCTACCCTCCCTCGCGTGCTGGTCGGGACCGTCCGGGGCGCCGCGCGGCGGCGTGGGGCCATGCTAACACAGGAGAACGGGGCGGCCCCTCTGTCCCCCAATCCTGGGGGAACCCGTCTCCAACGCCGCAGCCATTGGGGAGGCGGACAACCGGGCCTGGCTGGTGCAACCGCGCTCCCACCGCTGCGGCGTTCACAACTGGTTCCCCCCAGGATTGGGGAGACAGGGGGGCCGCGCTCAGTCCCCCCCGCAGGACGAGGACGTCGGCGAGGCGGACGGCGTGGCGTCGTCGCTCGGCATGGCGGTGGGGGCGGAGGCGGCGGAGACCGGCGTGCCGCGCGCGGGGGTCGCGCCGGGGGTGCCGGTCGCGACGGCGCCGTTCAGCTCGGCGCGGACGAACTCGTGGATCGCGCCGTACTCGCCCTGTCCGTCGCGCGGCAGCAGGATGTAGGCCCCGCCCGACGAGGTCGTGCTGTAGAGGAGCGGCCCCACGTCGATCACCGTGCTGCGGATGGTGAACTTGCGGTCGTTGCGGATCTGCTCTTGCGCCCACCCGGCGAGGTCCTTCGCCTCGGTGAAGGAGAAACTGGTGTGGACGTGGCCCTCCAGCGCGTCGAGGAGGCCGAGGACCTTCGGGATCGTGTCGAGGCGAAAGACGCGGTCCTTGACCGCGCGCATCAGGATCTGCTGCCGGTGCGAGCGGGCGAAGTCGCTACCGTCCTGGGGCGAGTAGCGCGAGCGGGCGTACTCGATCGCCTGCTCGCCGTTCATGTGCTGCAGGCCGCAGTCGAAGTGGACTGTCTTGTAACTGGCGTCGATCGCCGCGTCGTCGTTGTTGGGGTAGTGCGTATCGGTGAACGCCTTGTCGACGTTCACGTCGACGCCGCCGAGCGCGTCGATGAACTGGCGGAAGCCGACGAAGTCGAGGCTGACCCAGTAGTCGATCGGGATGCCCGTCACCTCGGCGACGACCTTGCTCGCCAGCGTGCCGCCGCCGTCGTGGACGCGGTAGGGGATGTTCTCGTCGTCGGTGTTGACCGGGCCCATCCCGATCGTGTACGCCTCGTTGATCTTGCCCCAGTAGCCGCCGCGCCCCTGGTAGGGGGGGATGTAGACCCAGAGGTCGCGCGGCACGCTGATCAACGTGGCGACGCCCGCGACCGGGTCGAAACTCATGATCTGGATCGAGTCGGTCAGGTAGGCGCCGTCGTGGCCCGGGCCGCCGAAGCCGAGCAGCAGGACGTTGACCCGCTGGCCCGCCTTGAGGCGCGCGATCACCGGCGAGTTGCCGTAGGCGGGCGTCGCGGTCGGCGTCGGCGCGGGCGTGTTGGTGGGCGGCGGGGGCGCGGTGGCGCCGGCCGCGACCACGGCGGGCGGGGTGGCGGTCGCCACCAGCGGCGCGCTCGTCGGCGGCGTCGGCGTGTCGCCGTACTGCGTCTGCGGCGGCGTCTCCTCCGGGCGGAAGGCGCTCTCGGCGAAGCGGTTGACGCGATAGTTCAGGTACAAGGCGACGCCGAGCGTCGCCACGCACAGCACAAGCACGAGGCCGCCGACGATCAGCGCGATCCGCCGCCGTCTCGTGCGCGGTGGGCGACTCATCCGTCCCTTCTTCGTTCTTCGTTAGCGCCGTGTGCGGGCGCGCGCGCTCGGGTGTGCGCAGCGCGGCGCCTGGCGGCGGCGCGGGCGGCGCGATCTCCCGGCGTACCCGCTCCTCTTAACGCGCGCCGGGGGCAAACGTTGCCACGTCGGCGCGGGACCGGCGCGGCCGATACGCCATCGTTCACTATACCCGATCGGCGCGCCCGCGTGCACGCCGCGTCAGCTCTTCAACCCGGTCGTCGTAACGCTCTCCATGAAGTAGCGCTGGCCGAGGAAGAAGATGACGATCATCGGCAAGGTGAAGATCACCGAGCCGGCCATCAGCAGCCCCCACTGGGTATTGTGCTCGACCTTGAAGGTCTGCAGGCCAAGCGACAGGGTGTAGAGCGAGGTCTTGTTCAGGTAGATCAGCGGGGTCATGAAGTCGTTCCACTTCGCCTGGAACTCGAAGACGGCGACCGCGGCCAGCGCCGGGCGGATCAGCGGCAGCATGATCCGCCAGTAGATGCCGAGGTAGCTGGCGCCGTCGATCCGCGCGGCGTCGATCAGGTCCTGCGGGATGCCGATGAGGAACTGGCGCAGCATGAAGATGTAGAAGGCCGAGCCGAAGATGTTGCCGAGCCAGAGCGGGAAGAGCGTGTTGACCAGGTGCAGGCCGTTCCAGATCAGGAAGGTCGGCACCATCGTCGCGGCGGCAGGCAGGAGTTGCGTCGCCACGACCAGCCCGAAGAGCTGGTTGCGCCCGCGGAAGCGCAGCCGGGCGAAGCCGTAGGCGATCAGCGAGCTGGACATCACCACCGCGATCACGCCGAGGACAGTGACGATGATGCTGTTCTTGAACCAGGTCGCCACCGGCGCGTTCTTGAAGACGTCGGTGTAGTTCTGGGTCTGGACGTGGCTCGGCCAGAAGCCGGGCGCGAAGATCTGCTCGGGCGGGCGCAGCGAGGTCAGGACCAGCCAGAGGAAGGGGAAGGTGAAGAGAGCCGAGAGGACGATCAGCGCGATATAGATCGCTGCGTCGCCCAGGCGATGCGGGTGCTCGCCGGGCCGGTGCCGCACCGCCGGGCGGGTGACGGGCACGACCCCGGCGCCTGTCTGGGTGTCTGTCGTCGCCATGGCACACCCCTCTCTACCGCGTCGTCTCGTAGTAGACCCACTTCCGGGCGGCGACGAACTGCAGCGCCGTCAGGACGGCGATCACCAGGAAGAGGATCCAGGCCAGGGCCGAGGCGTAGCCCAGGTGGAAATACTGGAACGCCTGCTGGAAGAGGTACATGATGTAGAAGAGGGCGGAGTTCTCGTTGCCGCCGTACTGGTCGAACATCACGTACCCTTGGGTGAAGACCTGGAGCGACGAGATCACGGCGATCGTCGCGATGAAGAAGATCACCGGCGAGAGCTGCGGCACGGTGACGTTCCAGAAGCGCTGCCAGGCGTTGGCGCCGTCGATCTCGGCCGCCTCGTAGAGCGTGGCCGGGATGCCCTGCAGGCCGGCCAGGAAGATGATCATCGCCCCGCCGAAGGCCCACAGGCTCGTGATGACGACGGCCGGCTTCATCCAGAAGGGGTCGACCGTCCAGGCCGGGGCGGGCAGGTGCAGGATGCGCAGCGCCTGGTTGACGATGCCGACCTGGGGGTTGAGGATCCAGATCCACAGGATCGCCGTGGCCACCCCCGGCGTCATCGCGGGCAGGTAGAAGAGGGTGCGGAAGATGCCGCGCGCCCGGCGCGCCCGGTGGAGCAGGAGCGCCACCCCCAGCGCGAGGCCGACGTGCAGCGGGACGTAGAGCGCCATGTAGATGATGCTGTTGACCAGGCTCTTGGTGAAGTAGATGTCCTGGGTGAAGATCTGCCGGTAGTTGTCCAGCCCGGTCCAGCGGATCGGCCGGATGAAGTCGTACTCGGTGAAGCTGAGGTAGAGGGACGCGATGATCGGGCCGGCCGTGAAGATGATGAATCCGATCACCCACGGGCTGATCGCGACCCAGCCCGCGACCGTCTCCTCCCTGGAGCTGCTGCGCCCCCCGCTGGCCTCCTGCTGCGGCGCCGCGACCTGTGCCATCGCGTCCCTCCGTGTTGAGTCGGCAGACGGCAGACGGCAGACGGCAGTAGGTTGATCGTTGATGGTTGTTCGTAACCTGACCCTCGCGCTTCACTAATCAACCGTCAACGATCAACGCCCACCTCCTACTGCCGTCTGCCGTC
>DASSSV010000398.1:0-6984 GCA_035708265.1 Thermomicrobiales bacterium
GGCCTCCGCCGCGGTGTAGTCCTTGCCGACCTGCCCCTGCCAGCCGCGCGGCGTCCGCCCCGACAGGTAGAGCAGGTTGCCAGTCCGCACCCACGGGACCAGGGGCGCGTTGCCGACCTCGACCGGTTCGAGTTCGTAGCCGAGTTCCTTGAGTTTCTCTTCCGGCGTCATCGCCCTTCCTCCCCCTCTCTCACAGCGCGACGGGCTCCCACCCGCCGGCCCAGAGCATCGGCCACAACCGCGCGCTCGTCAAGTTCGCCATGGGAGCGTGGGAGAGTGGGAACGTGAGAGCGTGAACCCGCCCCAGGCCGCGGAGGCGGCCTTCGTGCGCCGTGACGTGCCCCTAAGCCGCGCCTTCAGGCGCCCGTCCCCCCACGCGCAAACGACGCACACCCGCGGCACACCTGCGCTCTCACGCTCCCACGCTCCCACGCTCCCACATAGCACCGCCGAGCCGCCGCGTGATGTCGTCGGCGGCGGCGCGCACGGCGGTCGCGATCTCGGCGGCGCGCGCGTCGTCGAGGCGGCTCGCCGGGGCCGACACGCTCAGCGCGGCGACGACTGCGCCGGTGTGGTCGAAGATCGGCGCGGCGACGCAGCGCGCGCCGACCTCGTTCTCCCCGCGGTCCTCGGCCAGCCCGCGCGCGCGTACCCCCTCCAGTTCCACCCGGAGCGCGGCCGGCTCGGTGATCGTCGCGGGCGTCCGCCGCGCCAGCGGGCCGGCCAGGACCGGCTCGCGGCGCGCGGGCGGCAGATTGGCGAGGATCGCCTTGCCGAGCGCGGTGCAATGCATGGCGTCGCGCCCGCCGAGGTGCGCGGCCATCCGCAGCCCCTGGTCGCTCTCCAGCATGTCGATGTAGACGATCTGCCCGCCGTCGCCGTCCGGCACGCCGAGGTTGACCGTCTCGTGGTAGCGCTGGTGCAAGTCCTCCAGCAGCGGACGGGCGACCTGGCGCAGATCGAGCGTGCTCAGCGAGCGCTGGCCGAGGTAGGCCAGGCGCGTCCCGAGCCGGTACTGCGCGGTGACGGGGTCCTTGACGACGTAGCCGCGCTGTTCGAGCGTGGCGAGGAGCCGGTAGGTGGCCGACTTCGTCGCGCCGGCGCGGCGGGCCACGTCGCTCGCGCCGAGCGGCACGTCGGACCCGGCCAGCGCTTCCAGGATGTCGAGCGCGCGGCCGACGACCGCGATGGTGTAGTCGGGCGACTCGCCCGCTATCCGTGCCACTTTCATGATGGCGACCGTCGGCATCCGGCGCGGCGCCCGCGCGGCAGTCCGGGCATCCTCGACTCCCCGCTATTGTTAATCCTTCAAAGGCTACCCGCAGCCCGCAAGCCATCAGCCCCGCGCAGCTCGGCGGAGACCGCGTCGATGACGTCGAGCGTCTCGGCGAAATCGGCGGGCGTGTGCGCGAGCGAGTAGCCGGCGTGGCCCGGCGCGCCGGCGCGCGCGTAGGCGTGGAAGTAGACCCCGCGCGCCAGGCAGCCGAGGACGAAGCGGCGGCTCATGTCGTGGTCGTTCGTTGCCGCGTCGGCCAGGGTCGTCACCGGCTCGCGCCGGCCGAAGTAGAGGCCGAAGCGCGTGCCGAGGCCCTGGACGCGCGCAGGCACACCATGGCGGTCGAAGACCGCCTGCAGGTCGCGGTAGAACGCCTCGCTCTCCGCGGTGATCCGGTCGTAGACGCCCGGTCGGCGCAACTCGTCGAGCGTCGCCAGCGCGGCCAGCACGCTCAGGAGGTGCCCGGAGTAGGTGCCGCTGTGGGCGACCGGCCCGGTCGGCGCGAGCTGTTCCATCAGGTCGGCACGGCCGGCGACGACCGAGAGCGGCATCCCGTTGGCGACCGCCTTCGCCAGCGTGCAGAGGTCCGGCGTGACGCCGCTCCACTCCTGCGCGCCGCCGAGCGCCATGCGGAAGCCGGAGAGGACTTCGTCGAAGATTAGGAGCGCACCGACTCGCCGAGTACCCTCGCGCAGTAGTTCGAGGAAGCCGGGCGCGGGCGGGATGCAGCCGGCGTTGTAGAAGACCGGCTCGGCGATCACGGCGGCGAGGTCGCGGCCGTGCTGCGCGAGCGCCGCCTCGAACGCCGCCGCGTCGTTCCACGGCACGATCACGACATCGGCCGCGCCGGCGGCCGGCACCCCACCCGACGACGGCACGACCGCCGCGTCCGGCTCGTCCGTCTCCTGCTTGTACAGGAACGGCTCGGAGAGCCCGTGGAAATGCCCGCCGAACTTGAGCACCGTCGTCCGGCCGGTCGCGTGCCGCGCCAGCCGGAGGGCGACCATCGTCACCTCGGTGCCGGTGCTGGCGAAGCGCACCCGCTCGGCGGCCGGGATGATGTCGGTCAGCGTCTCGGCCAGCCGCTCGTGGTAGGGCGTCTCGGCCGCGGTGATGATCCCGGCGCCCAGGCCCTCCTCGATGGCCGCGCGCACGCCCGGGTGG
Source organism: Thermomicrobiales bacterium (assembly GCA_035708265.1). GTDB lineage: Bacteria > Chloroflexota > Chloroflexia > Thermomicrobiales > CADCWN01 > DASSSV01. The sequence goes on from DASSSV010000398.1 coordinate 2,441, forward strand.
TTGTGGCCGAGCATCGTCGCGCCGTTCGACACGTTGAAGTCGATGAAGCGCCGGCCCTCGAGGTCGTAGAGGTAGGCGCCGTCGCCGCGGCTGGCGTAGAACGGGCGCCCGAGGTAGGGGTGCAGGCGCATCGAGGCGGAGACGCCGCTGGCGAGCACGCCGCGCGCGCGGTCGAAGAGCCCCTCGGCGTGTTCGGCGGCGGTCCTGCCCATGGCTTACCCTCCTTGCGACGTGGAGCGTGGAGCATAGAGCGTGGCGTGCGACCGGCCTGTTCTATGCTCTCACGCTCCACGCCCTACGACCTGCGCTCCACGTCCATCGGCTGCCCCTCCTGGTGCGGCGGGAGCGTCGCCCAGACGGCGCGCGGGCGCTCGGGGAGGCGCGGCAGTTCGGCGCCGCCGACGAGCGTACGCGTGGCGACGAGGCGGCGCGTCCCGGTGCGCGCCACCATCTGCGAGTCGCGGAAGGTGTACTCGCCCTCCTCGACCTGCAAGAGCGCGACGTCGGCCAGGCTGCCGGGGCGCAGCGTGCCGAGGTCCGGCCGGCGCATCGCGGCGGCCGGGCGACTCGTCGCGCGCTCGATCACGTCGGGCAGACTCATCCCGAGGTTGAGGAACTTCGACAGCGTCGTCGGCAGGTCGAACATCGGTCCCTGCACGCTCATCTGGTGGATGTCGCTGCTGATGACGTCGGGCAGGAGGCCCTGGTCGAGCATCTGCTCGGTCACCTCGTAGTTGAACGAGCCGGTGCCGTGGCCGATGTCGAGGATCAGGCCGCGGTCGTGCAGCGCCTTGACGTCCTCGCGCACCCGGCCGTCGTCGCCGACGATGCGCATGTTGCCGCCGGTGAAACAGTGCGTCAGGATGTCGCCGGGGCGGAGGAGCGCGGCGACCTCGCCGATCGTCGGCGGACCGCTGCCGATGTGGACCATCAGCGGCAGGCCGACGCGGTCGGCCAGTTCGCGCGCCAGCTCGAGCGGGCGGATGCCGGTGCCGCGCGTCGTCTGGTGGTCGATCCGCGCCTTGATGCCGAGGATGATGTCGCGGTTGGCCTCGACGATCTGTGCGGCGAGGTCGACGTTGCAGTAGTCGAGGTTGGAGAGCTCGAAGGTCGGCGCGATCAGGCCGATCGCCGAGAGGTTCAGGAGGCAGAAAGCGCGGGTGCGGCTGGCGTCGGTCACGTAGCGGCGGAAGCCGGGGAAGGAGTAGGCGCCGGCGCTGCCGACGTCGAGCCAGGTCGTCACGCCGGTGCGCGCGGCGACCGGGTCGGGCTCGATCCCCCAGTAGGTCACGCCCCAGTAGATGTGCGTGTGCAGGTCCACCAGCCCCGGCGTGACGTACTGCCCCCGGGCGTCGATCACCCGCACGGCCGACGCCGGGTCGATGTCCGGCTCGACCGCCGCGATCCGCCCGCCCTTGATCGCCACGTCGCGCCGCCCGCCGAGCCCGGCGTCAGGATCGACGACCTCGCCCCCGGCGATCAGGACGTCGTACTGCCCGCCCGCCTGCCCCGACATCGCTCCCCCTCTCCCTCTATCCGCGCCCATCCGCCGGCCGTAGCGCGCCGCACGGCCCGGCCAGGCGTTTCACACGGCGAACCGTCGGTTTTGCTTCTGAAACGGATTATAGCACCGCGCGGGGGGGTGTCAATCGCGCGGCCGGCGAGTTGGCGACTGCGCCTCGCGCCGGGGAGAGGGCCGGGCAGCTGGAGCCGCGGCTGGGGGCGCCTCACGGCGCACGAAGCCCGCCGGCGCGGGCTGGGTCCTGTCCCGATGTCCCAGCCCAGCGCAGGCCGCGCCTCGCGACGAGCGCGGCGCCGAGCGATGGGCTTCAGTCGCCGGCGTGCCGCGGACCGCTCGGGACAATCCTACGCGACCAGCCCGCTACCCGGCTCCCGCTCGCCCTCGGCCTGGCTGGGGTGCTCGCGCGGGTCGCGCGCGGCCGGCGTGCCCTCGCCGCGCGGCTGGGGCGGCTGGTCTCCACCCACGGCGCCCGCGCCCTCTCTCCGGCGCAGGTCGGCCGTGATCTCCTCGCGGTCCCCCTCGGCCTGCGAGGGCTGCTGCGGGCCGGTGGCGGCTTCGGTACGTTCGTCTTCGCGCATGGGTCTCTCCTCCCGCGATCGCGCGGCCGGCGACTCCCGGCAGCGTCACGCACGTCGCGCGCCACCGCCTGAGCCACTTATGATGAGGGATATGTCGTACGACCACGCGCGACCCCGCCACAATTAAGGACCGGCTGGCGGGTGCCAGCCGGTCCAGCGATAGGGAGGGGAGAAGGAGTGGGAGTAAGCAGGTCTATGCTCCTGTTATACGCCCTCCCCGCGCGCCGCGCGTGAGCAGAACCCCCTATCCGCCGCGGGGAATTCCTCCCACCCCCCCTGGCCCATTCGGCTGAGTGTCCCTACTGCAAAAGGTCAAGCGCGAAGCGCAGCAGCACGCGAACCGTGCCGGCGATGCTCGGGATGTCCACCCACTCGTTCGCCTCGTGGAAGCCGGCGCCGTGCGGGCCGAACATGACCGTCGGGATGCCGAGGTCGGTCCCGAAGTAGTTGGCGTCGGCCACGCCGCCGTTGTAGACGAAGTCCGGCGCGCGCCCGACCTCGGCCTCATAGGCGGCCGCGAACTGCCGCACGACGGGGTGATCGGGGTCGGTCTCCCAGGAGGGGTAGTAGGGCGGGTCGATCGCGAAGTCGAACCGGGCGGGCGAGCGCAGCTCCTCCGCCAGCGCCCGCAGCTGCGCCAGCACCGACTCGCCGGTCTCCCCCGGCACGATGGTCCGGGTGATCGTCACGCGCGCCTTCTCCGGCACGGTGATGACGTACTGGTCGTTCCCACTCTGGAAGGCGAGGACGCACTGGGTCGCGGTGAGGCGCCGGTGCTGGCCGAGCGGCAGGTCGTCGAGGCGCGTCACCAGCCGCGCCGCCTCCGCCGCCGCGTTGATCCCCAGCTGCGGCCAGAACGCGTGCGCCGCCTTGCCGGTGACGTCGGCGCGCACCAGCACCTTGCCGACCGCGCCGAGCGCCGGGTGCTCCCAGGCCGACTCGGTGACGACGCAGGCGTCGGCGGCGATGCCGGACGCGACGAGCGCCCGCGCGCCGATCGAATACGCCTCCTCGTCGGGCACCGAGGTGAAGATGACCGTGCCGCGCCAGAGGTCGGGCCGGCGCGCCAGCGCGCGCGTCGCCAGCATCGTCGCCGCGACGCCCGACTTCATGTCGCAGGCGCCGAGGCCGTAGAAGCGGTCGCCGTCGCGCCGGCCCTGCCAGGGGTCGCACGACCACCCCTCGGCCGCGAGCACCGTGTCGACGTGGCCGTTGAGGAGGAGCGTCGGGCCGGGGCCGTTCTCGACGCGCGCGATCACGTTGGGCCGGTCGCCCTCGGTCGGCTGGAACTCGGCGGATAGCCCCTGCTCGGTCAGCCACGCCGCGATGGCGCGCTGCACCGGCCCCTCCTCGCCCGGATAACTCCGAAACGAGACCAGGTGCGCCGTCAGCGCGAACGCCTCCTCCGGGTCGGCCGCCGCCCGGAGCCATGCTTCGTCCATGCGTACCCCCTGTTTGTGTGAGAGCGTGGGAGCGTGAGAACGTGAGAGCGTGGGATGTGAGTATGAGGGCACTGTCACGCTCTCACGCTCCAACGCTCCCACGCTCTCACGGATTGACGACGTGCTCCGGCCGCCCTTCGAGGAAGGCGATGATGTTGTCCACCGGCATGGCGCGCGAGCGCGCGTTGGCCTCGCGCGTGACGGCGCCCGCGTGCGGCGTCAGCACGACGTTGTCGAGCCCAGCGTAGGGGTTGTTCTCCGCCGTGACGGGCTCCTGGAGGAAGACGTCGATGCCGGCGCCAGCGATGCGGTGGTCGCGCAGCGCCTCCACCAGCGCGGCGTCGTCCACCAGCGCGGCGCGCGCCGTGTTGACCAGGATCGCCGTCGGCTTCATCAGCGCCAGTTCGTGGCGGCCGACCAGCCCGCGCGCCTCCGGCGAGTTGCGCAGGTGCAGCGAGAGGACGTCCGCCTGGCGGAAGACCTCGTCGCGCGGCCCCAGTTCGACGCCGAGCGCGGCGGCGCGCGCCGGGTCGTCGCGGAAACTCCAGGCGACGACGCGCATCCCGAGGCCCCGCGCGATCCGCGCGACGCGCGAGCCGATCGCGCCGAGCCCGAGCAGGCCGAGCGTCTTCCCTTCCAGTTCCGGCCCTTCGACGTGCTGCCAGACGCCCGCCCGCACCTGCCCGTCGAAGGCCGGGATCGTCCGCGCGGCCGCGAGGATCAGCCCGATCGTCAGCTCCGCCACCGACGGCGCGCCGACGCCCGGCGTGTTGGTGACGACGATGCCGCGTCGCGTCGCGGCCGCCAGGTCGACGTTGTCGGTCCCGGTGCCGAGGATCGAGATCATCTTGAGGTCCGGCGCGCGGTCGAACGCCTCCTCGTCGAAGATGCAGTAGGAGCGTACGTTCAGGACGATGTCGGCCGGCGCGTTGCGCTCGAAGAACTCGGCGCGGTCGGCGAAGCGCGTCGTCCAGACCGTCACCTCGCCGTAAGGCGCCAGCC
>DASSSV010000399.1:0-2539 GCA_035708265.1 Thermomicrobiales bacterium
GCCAACGGCGACGCCCGCTTCGCCCTCAACACGCTCGAATACGCCGCCGCCGGGGTCGAGGACGACCGTCTCATCACCCTCCCCCTCGTCCAGGAGGCCGCGCAGCGGCGCGCTGCCACCTACGACAAGGGTGGGGACGACCATTTCGACGCCATCTCAGCGCTGCACAAGACCATCCGTGGCTCCGACCCGGACGCGGCGCTCTACTGGCTGGCGCGGATGCTGGAACGCGGCGACGATCCGCTTTATGTCGCGCGGCGGCTCGTCCGCTTCGCCAGCGAGGACGTCGGGCTGGCCGACCCGGAAGCATTGCGCCTGGCCATGGCCGCGCAGCAGGCGGTCCACTTCATCGGCATGCCGGAGGGCGCGCTGGCGCTGGCCGAGCTGACCGTCTATCTCGCCATCGCGCCGAAGAGCAACGCAATCTACACCGCCTACGGCGCCGCGCGGGAGGATGTCGAAAAGACGCGCAACGACCCGGTGCCGCTGCACCTGCGCAACGCGCCGACGAAGCTGATGCGCGAGTCCGGCTACGGCGCGGGCTACAAGTACGCGCACGATTACGAGGGCGGGCTGGTCGCGCAGCAGAACGTGCCGGAGAATATCGCCGGCCACCGCTACTACACGCCGACCGACCGTGGGCGGGAGAAGGAATTGGGCGAGCGGCTGGCCCGCATCCGCGCCTTCTACGCCGAGAAGCTGGCCGAACGGCAGAACGCCGCCAACAACCGGGGAGAACGCGGAGAACCATGACCGAAGTGATCCCGATTCGTCGCTCCTACCAGCGGACGCCCGACCAGCTCCGCCCGGTCTCCATCGCGGCGGGCGCCCTCCCCCACGCTGAGGGCTCGGCCTACGTCAAGATCGGCGACACGCACGTCCTCTGTGCAGCGACGGTCGACGAGCGCGTGCCGCGCTGGATGCAGGGCAAGGGGCGCGGCTGGGTGACGGCCGAATACTCGATGCTCCCCCGCTCGACGCCGGAGCGGACCGAGCGGGAGGCCGTGAAGGGCAAGCAGGGCGGCCGCACCGTCGAGATCCAGCGCCTCATCGGCCGCTCGCTGCGGGCCGTCACCAACCTGGAAGCGCTCGGCGAGCGTCAGATCATCCTCGATTGCGACGTCATCCGCGCCGACGGCGGCACCCGCTGCGCCTCGATCACCGGTGCCTACGTCGCGCTGGCGCAGGCCTGCAAACGGCTGATGGACGAGCGGCGCATCCGCGCCTACCCGCTCAAGGCAGCCGTCGCGGCGGTCAGCGTCGGCGTCGTCAACGGCGTGCCGGTGCTCGACCTGGACTACAAGGAGGATTCGAAGGCGGACGTCGATTTCAACGTCGTGATGACCGACAAGCAGGAGTTCGTCGAGATCCAGGGCACGGCCGAGAAGGCGCCCTTCACCTCCGGCACGCTCGATCTCCTCCTCGTGCTCGCCAGCACCGGCCTGGACGACCTCTTCGCCATGCAACAGCAAGCCCTCGGCGGCAGGACGTAACGTATCGAACCATCCCGCGCGAATTGACGTTGTCGGACCGGCATATCCGCTTTGCCCAGCCGCCACCTCCGTTCGTTTCTGTCAATCCCTTCGGGTGTCATTCTGACGCATGAAGAATCTCCCGCCGCCGCGGCGTCCTCGTTCAGGACTCCGCCGCTGCGGTCTCGCCAGTCCGTGACGCGCACCCGGCGGGGCAGACGTTCGCTGCGCTCACAAAGAGATTCCTCGATTCGCTCGGAATGATGGGTCTGCGTGATTGGGAAGAGCGAAACGAGTCGTAGGAGAGGCAAGGCGGCCACGCCGGGCCGCCCCTACGGCGTCTTTGCTCACCTCTGGAGTCGGACGCCCGCCGCCTGCCCGAACGGCATCGGTCGCAGCCTCGGAGAGGTTTCGTAGGTTCAGCCCCAGGATTCATCCTTGGGTGGCGGTTGAGCGCCGGGATTCATCCCCGTGTCGCGGGCACGCGCCTATCCACATGCACCACGGGTCCGCCTCTACAGTTCCAGGGCGATCTCGATCAGGGCGTCCTTCAGGGCGGTGGTGGCGGCGCTGTTGGTCGGGCTGATGCGCAGGTGGTTGGCAAGCTCTGGGTTCTCGACCTGGTGGACGTGGATGCCGCGCTCGGCCAGCTTGTCGGTGAAGAACGGCGCGGAGCCGCGCTCGATCCGGGCGAGCAGGAAGTTGCCCCACGACGGATAGGGCGAGCTGACCATGCTCAGCTTGCGCAGCGTGCGGTAGAGACGTGAGCGCTCGGCGGTCACGCGCCGGATCGTCGCCTCGACGTACTCCTTGTCGTCGAGCGTCGCCAGCGCAGCGAGCACGCCGCCGCGGGCGATGCCGGTCGGGCGCGTGTAGCTCGCCAGCGAGCGGGCGAGCTTCGGCGGCGCGATCGCCCAGGCGAGCGGCATGCCGGACAGCCCCGCGCCGGTCTCCATCGTCTGCACGATCATCAGGTTGTCGAACTCGCGCACGAGCGGCGCGAGCGAGCGATAGCCGAACGCGGCGTGGCGCTCGTCGATGACGACGAGCGACGACTGGCGGACGAG
>DASSSV010000400.1:0-2103 GCA_035708265.1 Thermomicrobiales bacterium
TCAGCCCTGGCGGGTTGCCAAGAGGTCGCGGGTGAGCTGGATCTGCCCCCAGTGCTCGGTCGCGTGGATGCAGACGCGCAGGAGGAACCAGGCGCCGGGGTGGCGCTCACCCCGGAACTCGTGCGCCCGCTGCAGGTCGAGATCCGTGTAGCAGTGCGCGTTCTGGAGGATCGGCTCGAACCCTGCGTCGATGCGCGCCAGGAGCGCCGCGGCGTCCGGCACGGTGACGACGAACTGGGCCTCCCGCTCGCGCGGGATCGTCTTGCCGAGGCCATACTGCACGAGGTAGTTGCCCGACTCCAGCAGGTGCGCCACCATCCCGGCGATCGAGTTGGCGCCGGGCAGCGGCTGCCAGTTCAGCGCGTCCGCGCTCTGCCCCTCCAACCCCGCTTTCATGTCGGCGCGCAACTGCTCCAGCGTGGCGACGGCGGACTCGACGAACGGCTCCATCTTCCCCTCCAGGCGTTAGGCGTTGGGCGTTAGGCTGGATCACTCACGAGTGACGGCGGGGCGCCTCGCCCGATAAGGGTAAGGATATCCGACCAGATCTTATTCCTGCGCGCTCGGGGTGTCCCGGTTTCCCGTGCGCCGCCGCGCGGTATGCCTGTTGACGGCCAGGTCGTACGCCTCGGCGAGCAACGGCCGGACAGTCTCGAACGTTTCCGCGCTCGGGTTGAGCACGCAGACCCAGGACTGCGTCGCATAGACCGGATGGGGCAGCAGTTGATCCAGGGCCGTGAAGTCACGGCCGGACTCGGCGGCCCCAGCCCCGGCGGGCTGGGACGGGTGTGGGCCGAAGAGTGCGCTGTACGTCTTCGCACTGACACCGATGTTCAGCCGGAAGACGCCCGGGCGATCGAGATGCGAGGCGCGGTCGAAGTCGCCGTAGTCTTTGGTGACGATCGTCGCGAAGGGGAACTGGTGCTTCGGCTCGAGGTCGCGATCGGGGTCGTAGATGAAGAACGTGTCGCCCGCCGCGATCCCCTCGGTCGGCGTGACGACGTCGACGCCGTCGAAGGTGTCGGCGATGTAGTCGATGATGGCGCGTTGATCCATGTCTCGCGTCCTCCCACACTGTCGGTCTTCGGCCAGGATTCTCGCGAGCATGGCACATTGCGGTACCCGGGCACCTCTGCAGTTCGGGCAGGATTATCACCGTACCATCGTCGCTGTACCGGGGAGGCGCCTCCCGATCGCGCTCCATCGTCCAGCAGGCGTCGGACGTCGTGGCGCGGCCCGGCCGGCCGCCCTCGCACCGTCCCCTAACGCCTAACGCCTAACCCCTCACAGACGCAGTAGACCCCGCGTCAGGGCGACGGTGACGGCCTCGGTGCGGTCGGTCACGCCGAGCTTCTGGAAGATGTTGGCGACGTGCGTCTTGACGGTGCTCTCGCTGATGTGGAGTTGCGCGCCGATCTCCTTGTTGGCCGCACCGCGCGCCAGCAGCCGCAGCACGTCCAGCTCGCGCTCGGTCAGCGTCTCCTGGGTCGGCGCGGCCTTGCCGCGGGCGAAGCGGTCGAGCAGGCGGGTGGCGACGGCCGGCTGCAAGAGCGACTCGCCGCGGGCGACCGCGCGGACCGCGCGGAAGAGCTCGTCGCGCGGCGCGTCCTTGAGCAGATAGCCGCGGGCGCCGGCCTCGATGCCGCTGAAGATCGAGTCGTCGTCGCCGTAGGTCGTCAGGACGATCGTCTGCACATCGGCGTGGCGGGCGCGGATCTGGCGGATTGCCTCGACGCCGTCGAGCCGCGGCATCTGCAGGTCCATCAGCACGATGTCGGGGTGGAGCGCCTCGACGCGCTCGACCGCTTCCTGCCCGTCGCGCGCCTCGCCGACGACCTCGATGTCGGGCTCGCGGCTGAGCATCGCCGCCAGCCCTTCGCGCACGACCGGGTGATCGTCGGCGATCATGATCCGGATCGACCCTTCGCCCATCAGTCCCTCCTCATCAACCCCGCCGCCCCGCCCTCCCGGCGGGAGAACGTACACCGTCCGGCCGCCGGCGGCCGCCCCCATTTCATCCATGATACGCGCGAAGGGGCGATTCCTCACGAGTCGGGCAGTCGGGCAGTCGGGCAGTCGGGCAGCCCGCGGTAGGAGTTGACA
>DASSSV010000401.1:0-2941 GCA_035708265.1 Thermomicrobiales bacterium
TGCTCGGCGCTACCTCGCCTTCATCCAGTTCGCCAGCACATGCATCTGGCTCAAGTGATCTCGTCAACAGAACCTAGCATTGCGCTTGGAGCGACACCGACGCCGGCGGCTCCCGCCTGCGGATCCGCGGCGGTGCGCCGGGGGCGGCACACCCCACGACGCCGAGCCTGCCCCGGCGCTCGGCTCGGCGCAGGGCCGCGTGGAGGGGCAGGACGCCGGCCGCTGTTGCCTGCTCTCCGCCTCTCGGTCGCGGCGCCCCTCGCCTCGCGTGCGGCCTTCAGGAGCGCCAGAGCGAGGCGAAGGCGGCCACCGCGCGCCCGCCGAGCGAGGCCCCCGGCCCCTCGGGCACGGGCTGCCGCAGCACGCGGACGGCCCCGTCGCGCGCCGTCACCCGATAGCGGGTCGCCCCGTCGCGGCCTCGCCGGAACGCGAGGTCGAGCCGGGCGTCGCCGACCCGGACGCCCGCCAGCCGCAGGTCGGGCAGCCAGGGCGGCAGGTGCGGGTCGACCAGCAGCAGGCCGAGCGGCGCCCAGGGGCGCAGCCCCAAGAGCGCCTGGAGGACCAGGACGACCGCGCTGGCCGACCACCCCTGCGGCGCGTTGCTGGCCGGGTAGAGGCCGGGGTGCGGGTGCGCCGCGTCGCGCGGCAGCCCGCCGAGCACCTCGGGTAGCCGGTTGGCCGCGCAGACGTCCGTCGCCGCGAAGAAGCCCTCGGCCAGGCGGTGGAGCTCTTGCCAGCACCCGTAGCGCGCGAAGCCGAGGGCGAAGGTGCCGTTCTCGACCGGCCAGACGCTCCCCAGGTGGTAGCTGAAGGGGTTGTAGGCGGGGTGGTCGCTGGAGAGGGTGCGGATGCCCCAGCCGCTGAAGAGGTCGGGCTGCATCAGCCGCCTCGCGACCCGGCGGCCCTTCGCCGGCGGGACGATGCCCGTGGCTAGGAGGTGGCCGGCGTTGGAGGCGAGCGAGCGGATCGGGCGCTTGTCCGGCCCCAGCGCCAGGGCGTAGAAGCCCAGCTCGGGCATCCAGAACGCGCGCTCGAAGCGGCGCCGCAGGGCGCGCGCCTTGCCGAGCAGGCCGAGCGCGTAGGCGCGGTCGCCGGCCGCGAAGAAGGCGAGGGCGGCCATCTCGAGGCCGACATACCACCAGGCCTGGAGTTCGCAGGTCGCGAGCGGGTTGGGCACGACGCGGCCCGCCTCGTCGACGATGGCGTCCCCGCTATCCTTCCAGCCCTGGTTCTTGACGCCGCCCGCCGAACGGGTCACGTACTCAAGGAAGCCGTCGCCGTCGAGGTCGCCGCGGCGGTCGAGCCAGGCGAGCGCCCGGCGCGCCGCCGGCAGGAGGACGCGCACCGTGGCCAGGTCGCCGGTCCAGGCCAGGTACTGGCCGAGCATGATCAGGAAGTCGGGCGTGGTCGCGTAGTCGCCGTAGTAGCGCAGGTAGGGGTCGTGCCCCAGCGCGGACAGCGGGCCGCGCCGCGCCTGGTGGAGCAGCTTGCCCGGCTCCTCGTCCCGCCAGTCATCGACCGCCGCGCCCTGTATCACCGCGTTCGCGCGCAGCGTGTCGCGCAGCATCGTCGGCATGGCGAGGAGCGCCTGCCAGGCGATCGTCAGCGTGTCGCGGCCGAAGAACTGCTGGTAGAGCGGCAGGCCGGCGAGCGGGGTGGCGGGCCCGGCCTCCAGGCCCAGCGGCAGCGTGGCGAGATCCTCGGTCGCGGTCCGCCAGGCCCGCGCGACGGTGGCGTTGGTCGTCGCCAGGGCCGGCGTCTCGTCCCGGAGGCGCCGGCGCACCCGGCCGAGCGGCGTGGCGCCGTCGTCGAAGGTCGTGGGGGGAGCAGGCAGACGCCGCCCGTCGCCGAGCGGCTCGACGGCGAGGTGCAGCTCGGCCGGTCGGTGCGGCGGCAGGTCGAGCGCGACGACGAGCGCGCCGTCCTCCCAGCGCACCGGCGCCGGCGCCCGCTCGACGCGGATAGCGACCGCCCGGTCGAGCTCGGGGTGGCGGTAGCGGAAGCAGAGCTCTTGCGCGGCCATGTCCCAGGTCGCGTCCACGGGGCCGGTCTGCTCGCGCCGGCCCTGCTCCGCTTCCATGATGTCGGCGAAGTCGGCGGCGAGGTGCAGGGCGAGGTCGAAGCGGGCCGCCGCGCGCGCCGCGTAGTTCTCGACGCGTAGGACCACCCGCAGGCCGTCGCCCACGGCGCACGCGACCTCGACGTAGACGCTCTGCGCGGGGACGTGCGGCCCGGCCGGCGCCTCCAGGTAGCCGAGGAGGCCGGCGCCGCCGACGGGGCTGAAGACGACCGGCGTGAGCGGCCGGCCGTCGGCGGTGAGCCGGACGCGGGAGAGGAGGCGGGTGTTCTCGTGGTAGAAGCCCTCGCTCCCGCCGCCGGTCACCGCGCCGTCGAGGTTGGTCACGAGCAGCGAGCGACCGCTGTAGGCGTAGTACTGGTTGGCGCGGGCGCGCAGCGCGATGCGGGTCATGTCGCCCTCCCCCGCCCGTCAGCCGCCGCAGCGTAGCGGCCGTCGGCCAGGCGGCGCAGCCGGCCGTCCGCCACCAGCGCGGCGAGGAGCGGCGCGATCGCCTCCTCCGGCGCGCCGAGGTTCCGGGCGATCGCCCCGGCCGCCAGCGGCCCGACCCGCGGGTAGGCCAGCAGCCACTCGATCTGGCGGCGCCGCTCCTCCGCAGTATAGCCGTTGTGCTCCTGCTCGCTCATCCAGCCCCCACCCGGCTCAGCGCCGCCGTCCCCTCCGGCGCCGCGCCAGCCACGCCAAGACCGCCACCGCGCCGAGGGCGCCGCCCGCCAGCGCGAGATACTGGATCGGGTAGAGCGGCACCGCGAGGGGCTCGGGCGGCCGGTCGCCGGCCGGCCCGGCGGTACGCCGGATGCGCCAGAGCGCGCCGGTGCCGGCCACCATGCGCACGCCGCCGACCTCCGGCGCGATCGCGATCTC
>DASSSV010000402.1:0-14860 GCA_035708265.1 Thermomicrobiales bacterium
GCCCAGCCGGACTCGCCGGCGAAGACGACGCGCCACACATAGGCCGACCAGTCCTGCTCGGTCGCGATGTGCTGATTGGCCTGCCGGTCGTTCAGGGCCAGCAAGAGATCCAGATTGTCCGGCGTCAGCGCCGCCATTGGCGCGCCGGGCGCGAAATCTTGCACGTAGTACGGCGTCCCGTCCGGGGCCACGCCGACGAAATGCACGCGCGGGGTGGGATACCCGATCGCCCGCATATGTTCCACGATCGGCACGACCCGCCGCAATTGTGCGATCCAGGAAGGGCGCGGGCCGGACTTGAGCACCGCTCGCCGGCCCGTCTGGTCCGCAATCTCATAGGCCCCCCGAGTGCCGCCCGCACATCTGCCGACGACGGAGAAGGACGCGCCGTGCCGAGCGTTGACGAAGCGAAGTAGTTCGCCAATCTCCATGCTACGCGCACCGTTCCCGGCGCCGCGCCCCAGGCTTTCGTGACACGCACATGGGCGCACTTACCCACCCGCCGCATCCGCGATCTGCAACCCGCTCAGTACCCGAGCGCCTGCCCCTCGGCGCGCGGGTCGCTGCCGCCGCGCAGCACGCCGTCCGGGCCGACGGCGATGAGCTGAGCCGCGCCGCCGCCGGCCCAGGGGCCGAGGACGTTGAGGCGGTGGCCGCGCTCCTCCAGGCCGCGCAGGACGGCCGGGCCGACGCGGTCCTCGATGCGCAGCTCGAAGGCGTTCGCGATGGTGATCGGGTCGGTGCCGGGGAAGCTGGTCCAGCGCGGCGCCTCGATCGCCGCCTGCACGTCGAGGCCGTAGTCGAGCGCGCCGGTGACCAGCTGTAGGTTCCACTGGGGCTGGCCGTCGCCGCCCGGCGTCCCCCCGACGAGCCAGGGCCTGCCGTCGTCCGTGATGAGGAAGCAGTTGAGCGTGTGCATGGTGCGCTTGCCGCCGGCCAACACGTTGGGGTGCCCCTCCTCCAGCGTGAAGCCGCGCCCGGCGCGGTTGTTGAGGACGATCCCGGTGTCGCCGGCGACGACGCCGGAGCCGAACGCGGCGCTGAGCGAGGTGATGTAGGAGCAGGCGTTGCCGTCGCGGTCCACCGCGCAGAGGTAGGTCGTGTCGGCGACGCGCTCGGGCAGCCGCGCGCCGCGGACAACGTCGGCCGCGCGCGCCGGGTCGATCTCGCGGTAGCGCTGGGCGGCGAACTCCTTGGAGATGAGCGTGTCGAGCGGCGTGGCGACGAAGCGCGGGTCGCCGGAGTGGGCCAGGCGGTCGGCGTAGGCGAGTTTCTTCGCCTCGGCCATGAGGTGGATCGCGGCCGGGCTGAGGTGGCCGAGCGCGGCGAGGTCGGCCCGCTCGACGATGTTCAACTCCTCGAGCAGGATGTGGCCCTGCGAGGGCAGCGCCGTCTGGTAGACCGTCTTGCCGCGGTAGGTCGTGGCGATGGGCGGCTCGTAGAGGTCGGCGCGATGGCCGGCCCAGTCCTCCATCGTGAAGAGCCCGCCCGCCGCGCGCAGCCCGGCGACGATCCGCTCGCCCAGATCGCCCTCGTAGAACGCGGCGCGGCCCCGCTCGGCCACGATTTCCAACGAGCGCGCCAGCGCGGGGTTGGCGAAGCGCGCGCCTGGCCGGGGCGGTTGCCCGCCCGGCAGGAAGATCGCCGCCGAGGCCGGGTACTTCGCCAGCTCGGCGCTCGCGCCCTCGATGTGGCGCACGGTCGCCGGCGTGATCGGGAAGCCGTCGCGGGCGTAGGCGATCGCGCGGCGGAAGAGCGCGGCGAGCGGGCGGCTGGCGAAGCGCTCCGCCGCGACGGCGTAGGCGTCCACCGCGCCCGGCACGCCGATGGAGAGCGGGCCGAAGAAGGGCATCTGCGCGTGGCCGCGGCGCAGGTACTCCTGGCGCGTCGCCGCGGCCGGCGCGATGCCGCTGCTGTTGAGGCCGTAGGTGCGGCCGCTGGCCGCCTCGTGGTAGAGGAAGAAGGTGTCGCCGCCGAGCCCGCACATCTGCGGCAGGACGACGTTGCAGACCGCCGAGGCGGCCAGTGCGGCGTCCATCGCGTTGCCGCCCGCCTGCAACTGCTCTAACCCGGCCGCCGACGCCAGCGGGTGCGCCGTGGCGACCATCCCCGACCCGGCCAGCACCGCCCGCCCCCGGAGCGCCCCGCGCTCGCCCTGGAAGAGCCCCTCCGCCGCCTCCCGCGTGACCATCGCGCCCTCCTCACGGTTGTCATGCTGTCGTGGGCGCAGTATGGCGCAGGGGCGGGGCGGGTGGCAAACGGTCGGCTCGGGGCCGGCGACTGGAGTCGCGCCCCACCGCCCGCGGGCCACGAAGCCCGCCAGCGCGAGCCGGGTCCTCACGATCGTCCCAGCCAGGGTGGATGATTCCCGGCTGGGTGAAGCGCCGATGGCGGGGCTTCGGCCGTCAGAAAACTACCGGCGCGCCCGCTCCGTGCCCGGAAGATGCCGACGTCAGATGGGTGCGGTACACTACGGCTGCGGCCGACCGGCCGCGCGGGCGGGGGATTCCCGGTGCGAATGTGACGGCGCGTGGCGCCCCTAGTGGACGGGGAGCGGATTGGTGGACAACGAGGGGCGGCGGCGACCGGCCGATATCCTGCGCGGGCTGATCCCCTGGATCCCCCTGCCGCTCGCCGCGCAGCGCGCCCGTCCGCTCATCCTGCACGGCGAGGAGATCACCTCGATCCTGCCCTACGACCGGCCGACCGATTTCCTCGCCTTCGTCCGCCTCCTGCCCGACGGCCGGACCGCCGAGGGCATCCACATCGTCGACGCGACCCGTTGCCAGGGGCACCGCTTCGGCACGCCGCTGATGCCCGGCTCGGTCCTCGGCGACGTCCTCTACCTGACCTTCGGCGTGCTCCTGCGCCACAGCCCGCTCATGCCGGCCGATCTGCTGGAAGGCAAGATCGGCGTGCGCGCGCGCGACGAGGAGTTCCGCTACCGCCGCCGCGTGGAGCCCGGCACCGAGGTGACGATGCACGTCGAGCTCCTGGGTCGCCGCGGCGACCTGCTGGCCGCGCACGGCTGGGCCACGGCGCACGGCGAGACGGTCTTCGACGCCCGCCGCTGCTGGATCGGCCTCCTCACCCCGGAAGAAGGCGCGCGGCAGCCCGGCGCGCGGCCGTAGGGCCCGAGCTGTAGACCATAGTCCGTCCTGCCCGCGCCGCTCGCCCTTCCTCCGTACCCCTCGTCACACATCACTCGTCACTCGCCGTTACTCGCTCCGCGATGGCGAGGAGGTCGAGCGGTTCGCCGCGGTGGCCGAGCGCGGCGTCGGCCGCCGCGGCCGGGAGTTGCGCGGCGGCCGCGGCGAGGCCGCCGGCGAGCGCGCGCGGCAGGGTGCGGTCGAGGTGGAGGCCGGAGAGGGTCGCGGCGACGAGCCGCTGCGTCGCACTGGCGACCAGCCCGGTCGTCCGCTCGATCAGCAGGACGCGGAAACCGCTCGATTCCAGCAGGTGGCGCAGGCCGCGCTCGGTGTAGCGGTAGAAGCCGTGCAGCCCCGCGGGTGGCACGTTGAGCCAGGGCGCCGTGAGGAAGAGCCCGCCGCCCGGCCGCAGCACGCGGGCCGCCTCCGCCAGCAGGCGGCCCGGCTCCGGGACGAGCGCCAGCACGCCGACGGCGAGGACGGTGTCGAAGACGCCGTCGCGGAAGGGCAGCGCGGTCGCGGCGGCGTAGACGTCCACGCCGGCAGCGGCCCCCGGCGGACCGGTCGCGACGTAGCGCGTCAGGCGCCCGGCGAAGAGCGCGCGGTGCGGTGCCCCGTCGCCGCCGACGTCGAGCAGCCGCCCGCGCGCGAGGCTGGCGTGGCGCGCGAGCGCCCGGCGCAGCGCCCGGTGCCCGAGCCAGTGCGGCCCGAGCGGCGTGCGGTCGAGGTACCGCGCGTAGCCCGTCGCCCGCCCGGCCGGCGTTTCCTCGCCCATCGCTCCGTCACCTCCCTCGGCCGGCGCGGCGTCGCGTCCTCGTTGGCCCGCCGTCTCGGGCAACTATAGGCGGCGCGGGTGAACTGTCAACCGGGCCGCCGCGAGCGCGCGTGTACTATAGTAGTGTTGTCGTAGGGGCGGCGGGCGGGAGCGCGCGGGTATCGGCATGAGCGCGGGCGAGGGAGGTGCCGGGGCGCCGGGGATGGCCGGCGACGCCGATTTGCGGCGCGCGCTGGCCGAGGCCGCCCTGCTCAACGCCATCGCGGTCGCCGCCTCCGGCGAGGAGGACCTGGGGCAGATCCTCTCCGCCGCGCTCGATCGCCTCGGCCACCTCGTCGCCTTCACCGGCGGCTCGATCGCCCTGGTCGAGGGCGACGACCTGGTGATCCGCGCGGCGGTCGGCCCCTTCGCCGAGGTCGCGCTCGGCCAGCGCCTGCCGCGCGGGCGCGGCAAGAGCTGGGAAATCCTCGACTCGGGCGAGCCGTTCCTGTCAGCCGACCTGGCCGCCGAGGGACTGCGTCCCTCCACCGGCGTCCGCGCCTACCTCGGCGCGCCGCTCAACTGGCGCGGCCACACCATCGGCCTGATCCAGCTCGACTCCACCGAGCCCAGCGTCTTCGATGTCGCCGACCTGGTGCTGCTCCAGAAGGTCGCGGTCGCGCTCAGCGGCCCGGTGGAACTGGCGCGGCGCTACGCCGCCGAGGTGCGCGCGCTGGCCGCGGCCGAGGAGGCGCGGCGCCAATCGGCCGGCGACGTCGCCCGGCTCACCGCGCTGGAGGCGGAGTTGCGCGCCCGCGCGCGGCAGCAGGCGGCCGTCGCCGACCTCGGCCAGCGCGCCCTCGCCGGCGACGACCTCGCCGCGCTGCTCGACGACGCCGCGCGCGTCGTCGCGGCGATCCTCGGCGTCGAGTATGCCCTCGTGCTCGAATTGCTGCCGGACGGCGAGACGCTGATCGCGCGCGCCGGCGCCGGCTGGCGGGATGGCGTGGTCGGCCGGGCGCGAACCGGCGCGGGGCGCGACACCCGCGCCGGGTATACGCTGGCCTCCCCAGAGCCGGTCGTCACCGACGACCTGGGCGCGGAGACCCGCTTCCAGACCCCGTCCTTCCTCCGCGAGCATGGCGTCGTCAGCAGCATCACGACCGTGATCGGCGGCGTCGCGGCGCCCTACGGCGTCCTCGGCGCGCACACCGCCCGCCGCCGCGCCTTCACCGCCGACGACAGCCACTTCCTGCGCGCGGTCGCCAACGTGCTGGCGGCGGCGATCGGACGGCGGCGGGCCGAGGACCGCCTGCGGGAGTCGCGCGACCAACTCCGCGTCATCCTCGGTGGTGTCGCGGACGCCATCACCGCGCAGGACGCCGGCGGCCGGCTCGTCTACGCCAACGACTCCGCCGTCCGCACGCTCGGCTACCCCTCCGCGGAGGCCCTCATGGCGACGACGCGCGCCGAGATGCTGGGCCGGTTCGCGATCTTCGACGAAGCGGGGCGCCCCTTCCCGCTCGACCGGCTGCCGGGGCGGCAGGCGCTCCGCGGGCGGGAGCCGGCCGAGCGGACCCTGGCGTTCCGCGTCCTCGCCACCGGCGAGGAGCGCTGGGCCGTCGTCAAGGCGCGCCCGGTCTTCGACGCCGCCGGCCGCGTCGCCCTGGCGATCAGCATCTTCCGCGACATCACGGCGGAGCGGCGCGCCGCGGCCGACGTGCGCCTGCTCGCCGAGGCCAGCAGCGCGCTCGCCGGCTCGCTCGACTCCCGCGCCACGCTGGCGGCCCTGGCCCATCTGGCCGTCCCGCGGCTGGCCGACTGGTGCGTCGTCTACCTGGCCGACGAGGACGGCGCGGCCCGGCGGCTGGCGCTGGTCCACGCCGACCCGGCGAAGCAGGCGCTCCTCGCCGACCTGGGGCGTTTCCACCCGCCCACCGTGCGCGCGCCGGATCACCCGGTCGCGCGGGCGCTGCGCGAAGCCGCGCCGATCCTCCTGCCCGACGTCGACGCCGCGCTGGTGGCGAGCGTCGCCGAGGATGTCGAGCACCTGCGCGTGTTGCGGGCGCTCGCGCCGGCCTCCGCGATGGTCGTGCCGCTGGTGGCGCGCGACCGGACGCTCGGGGCGATCATCCTCGTCGCGGCGGAGTCCGGGCGCCGCTACGGCCCGGCCGACCTCGTCGTGGCCGAGGAACTGGCCCGCCGCGCCGCGCTCGCCACCGACAACGCGCGGCTCTACCTCCGGGCGCAGGAGGCGCTGCGCACGCGCGACCAGTTCCTCTCGCTCGCCTCCCACGAGTTGCGCACGCCGGTGACCAGCATCCGCGGCTACGCGCAGTTGCTCCTGCGCCGGCACGCGCGCGACCAGCTCAACCCCGGCCTGCTGACCCGCTCGCTCGACGCGATCGACGAGGCGACCGACCGCCTGGACCGGCTAACCCAGGATCTCCTCGACGTCTCGCGCCTGCAGACCGACCGCTTCGTCCTCCAGCCGCGGCCGCTGGACCTCGCCGCCCTCCTGCGCCGCGTGGTCGCCCGCTACCGGGACCACCTCGACGCGCGCCACCGCGTCCTGCTCGATCTGGCGGCCGAGCCCTGCGCGGTCCAGGCGGACGGTGACCGCCTCGAACAGGTGCTGAACAACCTGCTCGACAACGCCGCGAAATACTCACCCGACGGCGGCGACATCCACGTCGCGCTCCACCCCGGCGCCGGCGCCGGGCCGGACGGCGCCGCACACCCCGGACTGCTCCTGACGGTGCGGGACGATGGGATCGGCCTGCCCGACGGCGCGGCCGCGGCGATCTTCGAGCCCTTCGGCCGCGCCCCCAACGCCGCGGAGCGCCAGGTACCCGGCCTCGGCCTCGGCCTCTACATCTGCCGCGACATCGTCGAGCGCCACGGCGGCCGCATCTGGGCCGAGAGCGCCGGCGAAGGTCGCGGCACGGCCGTCAGCCTGTGGCTGCCGAAGTGAGAAGTCAGAAGTGAGAAGTACGAGGTACGAAGGACGAAGGCGGGAGGGTGCGCGCCGCGCCGGCGGCCTTCGTGCGCCGTGAGGCGCCCCCAGCCGCGGCTTCAGCCGCCTCGTTCTCCGCGCCCCCCGGCCGAGCGGCCCGAATCCTGCCCGATCGTCCGCCAGTCCCGGCGCAGCCCGTAGCGTCGCGCGCGCCAGAGGAGGCCGACCGGGTAGCCGGCCATCTTGGCGAAGTCGCCGGCGAGGCGGATCACCGGCACGGCGAGGAGGGCGGCGGCGCGGTCGCGCGGACCGAGCGCGGGCAGCGCCGGCAGGAGGCGTGTGTAGGGGCGGCGGACGTAGGCGGCGCCCGCGCCGAGGGCGAGCGGCCAGAGCCGGGGGTGGCGGCGGCCGCGCGCGACGAACCAGGCGAGCCCGGCGTAGGTGCCGTAGCGGATGGCGTGGCGCCGTGCGAAGAGGCCGGCCTTGCCGTCGCCGCGCGCATAGCGATAGTACTGGATCCAGAACGCGCGCCAGGTGCCGCGCGGCCGGAAGTGGGCGACCGCCGCGGGCGCGAAGGCGAAGCGGCGGCTGGCCGCGCGCAGCCGCAGGTCGAAGACGACGTCCTCGCAGTAGTCCAGCCACTCGGGGTAGCCGCCGGCGGCTGCCCAGGCCCCGCGCCGGAAGGCGACCGACCGGCTCGACGGCAGGAAGGTCGGCGGCCGGACGTCCGCCAGCGCCGGCAGCACCGTCGCGCCCATCGCCGTCTCGAACGGCGTCCGCGGGTCGGGTAGGAAGAAGCCGGCCACAACCTCGACCGCGTTGTCCGCGCGCAAGGGCGCGAGCAGCGCGGCGAGCCAGCCGGGCGCCAGGCGCACCCCGGCGTCGGTCACGGCGACGGTGTCGTGGCGGGCGGCGCGGATGCCGGCGTTGCGCCCCGCGCTGATGTTCGCGCCGGGGCAGATCAACACGCGGAGGGGCAGGCGGTCCTGCCAGGCCGCCAGGCGCGCGAGCGTGTCGTCGGTCGAGCCGCCGTCGACCACGACGACCTCGTCGGGCGGGCACGTCTGCGCGGCAATCGAGGCGCAGAGCGCGTCGATCGTCGTCGCCTCGTCGCGCACCGTGACGACCAGGCTCGCGCTCCCGCCGGACGTCGCGTAGCAGTCAGCCATCAGCCGGCAGCTTTCAGCAGATTCCTGACGGCTGACAGCCCCTCGTCACTCGTCACGATTTGCCCGCGGGCGGCGCGTCCGGCTGGGACGTATCGGGCTGCGGGGTGGGCAGGGCGGCGGCCGGGGTGGCTGCCGAGGCGCGGATGCGGAATGCGGCCTCGTAGCCGGCCTCCAGCCGCGCCACGATCGCCGCCCAATCGTAGTGCTCCGCGACGAAGGCGCGCCCGGCCGCGCCGAGCCGCGCGCGGAGCGCCTCATCGTCCAGCAGCCGCTCGACCGCCGCCGCGAACGCCTCCTCGCCGTCGGCGACCAGGAGATGCACGCCGTCGCGCACCGGCACGCCCTCGCAGGCGGGCGTGGTGGCCACGACCGCGCAGCCCATCGCCAGCGCGTTGAGCAACTTCAGCCGCACGCCCGAGCCATAGCGGATCGGCAGGACGTAGGCCGTCGCCCCGGCGTAGTAGGGCCGATCGTCGGCGACCGAGCCGGTGACGGCGATATTGCCCAGGCGCACCAGCCGCGTGATCTCCGGCGTCGGGTTGCGGCCGACGAGGGCGAGGCGCAGGTGTGGCCGCCGCGAGCGCAGCGCCGGCCAGATCGCCCCGACGAACCAGAGCGCCGCGTCGACGTTTGGCCGGTAGTCGAGCGTGCCGCTGAAGACGACGTCGAAGCGCGGGCCGTGCCCCGCCTCCGCTTCCGGCGTGTAGTAGTCCAGGTCGACACCGTGCGGCGCGACGATCAGCGGGCGCTCCGGCGCGAGCGCCTGCAGCGCCTGGGCGTCGGCCTCCGACACGCAGACGGTCAGGTCGCAGGCGCGCAGCACGCGCCGCTCGAACGCGCGCAGCCGGCCCCACTGGGCCAGCGAATAGAGCGCGGCCGGCCAGCGCCCGGGCCGCTGGAGATCGGTCGCCGCCGCCCGCCGCTGCAAGACGTACTCGGCGTTGTGGTCGTCGAAGACCAGCAGCGGGCGGTGGTCGGCCGGCGCGGTGAGACCGAGGGGGTAGCCCGCCAGTTCGATCCCCTCGGCCTGGACGATGTCGTAGGCCCCGGCGCGCAGGAGCGCCGCGAACTGGCGGGCGAAGGCCGGCGACCAGAGGCGGTCGGCCATGTCGGCGCGGCCGTCGAGCAGCGCGCGGAGGCGGCGGCCGGGCGACCGCCGCGGCGGCGGCAGCGCGGTGAGGGTGTGCCAGGGCTCGTCGCCGCGGCCCGGCCGGGCGCCGGGCGGCACGCCGTCCCCCGCGAAGGTCAGCAGGTCGAGGTCGTGGCGCCGCGCGAGCTGCGCCATCAGGTTCCAGTTGCGGATCGCCGCGCCTTGCCGCGCGCGGTGCGGCGTCTGCGGCGTCAGGAAGAGGACGCGGCGGCGCGGCGGCGCGGCGGTCATAGGCGGCCCCGCACGAGCGGCCAGAGGCGCGGCACGAAGAGGAGCGCGCCGACGGCGAGCGAGGCCAGCGCCGCCAGCCAGACGGCGCCGGCTGCCAGGTCCTTGGCCTGTTTCGCCAGCGGGTGATACTCCTGCGTCACCAGGTCCACCAGCGCCTCCAGCGCGGTGTTGACCGTCTCCAGCACCAGCACCATGGCGATGACCGAGACGAGGATCGCCAGGTCGTCCGGCGGCAGCCGGAGCAGCGCCGCCAGCACCAGCGCGCCGGCGCCCGCGGCGGCCTGGATGCGCGCGTTGCGCTGCGTGGCGAAGAAGTAGCGCAACCCGGCCGAGGCGTAGCGGAAGGAGGCGGCGAGCGTCGCCGCGCGCCTGGTCATCGCCCCGCCTCGTAGGCCGCCAGGATCGCCTCTTGCCGGGCCAGCATCCGCGCGCGGTCCTCCGGCGTCGCGTCGTCCCAGCCGAGGAGGTGGAGGACGCCGTGGACGATGAGGAAGCGGACCTCGCGCTCGGGGCTATTGCCCCACTCGGCGCACTGGGCCGCCGCCCGCTCGCAGGAGACGTAGATCTCGCCGAGCTGGCGCGGCCCGGGGCTCACGAAGCCCGCGCCGCCCTCGTCCAATGGGAAGGTGATCGCGTCAGTCGGCTCGTCGTGCCCGAGGAAGCGGCGGTTGAGGTCGTGGATCGCGGCGTCGTCCACCAGGACCGCGGCGACGGCGACCGGCCCCGTCTGCCCCTCGGCGACCAGCGCGTGGGCGATGAGGCGGCGGAGGTCCGTCTCGTCCGCCAGCGCGGCGCAGGGGGCCTCGATCGTGACGCTGATGGCGGCCGCGCTCGCTGTCATAGATCGCGGTGGGGCGGCGGCCTCACTCCCCTCGCTACGCTCGTCACCCCCCTCCCTCTCCCAGCATTGGGAGAGGGAGGGGGGCGGGAGTGGGTGAGGGCCGTTACCGCCCCGGACGCGCTCCCTCCATTCGCGCGGTCAGTGCCCCGCGCGGCTGCCGGCGCCCTCCAGCGCGGCGGCCGGCGCCGGGGCCGGCTCCGCCCCGTCCGGACGGCGGGCGGCGCCCTCCTGGCGCGGCGCCTGCGGGTACTCGATCCGCGGGTGATAGATGCCGTCGAGCACCTGGACGAAGGTGCGCTTGATCAGCGTGATGTCGCGCAGGGTCAGGTCGCACTCGTCCAGTTGCCCGCGCTTGACGATGTCGTCGATGACCTGCTCGACCAGTTCCTGGAGCTTACTGCTGTAGTGGCGCTCGGTGCGGAACGGGCCGGTGCCCGAGCCGACGGCGTTCGCCGGCGTCTTGCCGTTCTTGTGGGCGTCGTCGAAGCGCAACTTGCCGGCCTGCGCCGTCGCGCGCACCGTCGCCTCGACCGAGTCGGCCAGCATGATCACGCCGGCCTCCTTCGTCTGCGGCCGCGGGCCCCGGTAGCGGAAGTCCTCCTCGCGCACCTCGTCGCCCTGCTCCAGTGCCTTATTATAGAAATACCGCAGCAGGGTCGTCCCGTGGTGCTGGCGGATGACGTCGACGATCGGGGCGGGCAGGCGCGCCTTCTGCGCCAGCCGCACGCCGTCGGTGACGTGGTCGAGGATGATCTGCGCGCTCGTTTTGGGGTCGAGCGCGTCGTGGACGTTGTCGCGGTTGGCCTGGTTCTCGATGAAGAAGGTCGGGCGCAGCGTCTTGCC
Source organism: Thermomicrobiales bacterium (assembly GCA_035708265.1). Classification (GTDB taxonomy): domain Bacteria; phylum Chloroflexota; class Chloroflexia; order Thermomicrobiales; family CADCWN01; genus DASSSV01. The sequence continues at coordinate 11,094 of DASSSV010000402.1, forward strand.
GATGTCATGGTAGAGGACCGCCACCCGCGTGAAGAGGGGGTCGCCGCCGACCAGCTCCACCGCGCTCTCGGCCAGGTTCGACACGACGATGCTGTGGTGGTAGGTGCCGGGCGCCTCCCGCGCCAGTTTGTAGAGGAGGGGCTGGTTGGGGTGCGCCAGCTCCAGCAGTTGCAGGTGCGTGGTGACGCCGAAGAGCCCGCCGAGGAAACTGAACGAGCCGAAGGTCAGGATCGCCGACAGCCCGCCATTGAAGAGGGCGTACAGCGCCAGTTGCGCCGCGCCCACCACGCTGAGCGTCCCGGCGATCACGCCGAAGCAGACGCCGGCGACGAAGACCGCCGCGCTCACCGCCACGCCGGCCCAGAGGAAGGTCGCGATGCGGTCGGCCCGCCAGAGGACGAAGGCGCCGGCCAGCCCGGCGACGAAGGCGAGGACCATGAATTCGAGCGAGCCGGACGGCCCGCCCAGCAGCCCCAGCGCGACCGCGAGGAGCGACGCCACGACGACCGCCAGTTGCACGTTGAGGAGCACCGTGGCGAGCATCACCGCCGTGGCGATCGGGAAGGCGTAGATCCAGGTCGGGTGCGTGCCGAGCGTCAGTCGCGCCAGGATGACCGGCACGGCGATCGTCAGCAGCAAGAGCAGCAGGCGCCGCCCGCGCCAGATGTCGCGGCAGAAGCGGTAGAGGTAGGTCAGCAGGAGGGCGATCAGGACCGCGACCAGCCCGACGGTGCCGAGGAGCGCCGACCAGTGGATCTGCGGCTTGAGCAGCCCGACTTTCTCCAGCATCTCGCGCTGGTCCTTGGTCACGATGTCGCCGTCGCGGACGATCGTCTGCCCCGCCTGGAGCGTCACCGTCTGCGGCGCGACGCGGGCGCGCGCGGCGTCGCGGTTGGCCTGCGAGCGCGCGGTATCCTCGATCATGTTCGGCTTGACGAAGGGGCGCGCCAGCGCGACGGCCAGCCCGAATTCGAGCTCGTCACCCGGCGGGTTGCTCCGGTTGGGCAGGTCGTCCTTGGTCCTGGCCAGGTCTTCGGGGCGGATCTCCTGCTGCATCACCGCGGCGAGGAGGTCGCGCGCGGCTTGGGTCACCGGCGGCCAGCGCGAGGCGTCGAGGGTCAGGAGTTGCTGGGCGTCGTCCTTCGAGAGCCCGTCCATCGCGCTCTGCGCCGCGCGGATGCGGTCGTCGAGCGGGGCCGACCCGTCGCGCAGTTCGGCCAGCGTGCGCAGCGCCGAGTCGAGCTGGCTCTGCTGGCGCGCCGCGACCGCGGCGTCGCGCGTCCAGACGGTCAGGCGTTCGTCGCTGGCCGCCTCGTCGCGCTGCTCCTGGGTGCGGACGGCGCTGACGTAGGTGATGCTGCGCGGCGCCTTGAGCGTGCGATCGGCCACCGCGCCGACCGGCAGATCGACTCGGCTGACGGCGTTCCACGGCGCCAGCGCCACGCTCAGGACGAGCACCAGCACCAGCCCGAAGGCGCCGAGGCGGACCAAGTTCCCGACCGTCGCGCCGTCGCGGCCGATCGGGCGGCGCAGCCAGCGGTCCGGCCGGAGCAGGCGGACTCGCCGCCCGCCGTTGGGAGAGGGCGCCGGCGCGCCGGGCGCTGTTGGCGACTGATGCCTGAGTGCGCTCAAAGGTTCGACCTCATCACCGTGCGGAGAACGGCCGCGGGTGCCGGACGGCATTGCCCGGATCAGCCCGCGGCCAGGAGCCGGCGCGCGACGTCGCTGAGCGCGCGATTGTCGGCGCGCCCGGCGGCGCGCGCGATCAGGATCGGCATCACGCGGCCCAGGTCGCGGGGGCCGCTGGCGCCCGTCTCGGCGATGACCTCGCGCGCGAGCACCTCGAGTTGGTCGGGGGCGAGGCCGGCGGGGAGGTAGTCGCGCAGCACGTCGAGTTGGGCCGTCTCGCGCGCGACCAGGTCGTCGCGGCGGCCGGCCTGGAACTGCTCGATCGACTCCTGCCGCTGCTTGATCTGCTGGCGGAGGACGGCATCCTCCTCGGCGTCGGTCAGCGGCCGGCCGCGCTCGATCTGCGCATTCTTGAGACCCGCGCGGAGGTAGCGGATCACGTCGCGGCGGACGGTGTCCCCCGCGCGCAGCGCCGTCTTCAGGTCGTCGGCCAGGCGTTCGTCGAGTGCGGCCATCACCAGCTCATCGTTCGTGCCCGCGCGCTGCGCCGGGCGCGACGGACGGCGCAAAGTCCGCAACGCGCAACCGGCGGCGAGTTGGCGCGTTCAAGGTATGGGCGCGAGCGGGCCGCTGGGCGTCGGCGGGGTCCGAGAGAAGAACACGCCCACGGCGGTCGCGGCGCGACGAGTGGCGAGTCCTCGTCGTTGCGCAGGCGGGCGCCATCATGCCGTGACGCGCTCCAATCGCGCTGCGCTGCCCCTCCCGTGAAGTATAGGCCGCGTACACCGGAACGTCAACGCGGCCTTTTCGCGTGGTCCGGCCGGCCAACACACGTCGCAGCACATGGCTTCACCATAGCACGGTCCGCCGCCCCGCGCACCGATCCATTTGCCGGTTTCCTCCCGTCCGTTCGCCCGATGCGCGTGGGTGCGCCGTGGCGTATCCTCGTCGTGGTGCGCGACCGGGCGCCGTGTCCGCGCAGACCGGCGCCCCGACGAGAGCAACTGTCTTTGCTGTCAAGCGGCCGAGGCCGCACGGTCCTGCCAGGGGGTGTGATGCTGGAGCATGGCGTTGAGGATCGTCAGCAGCTTGCGCATGCACGCCGTCAGGGCGACCTTCTTCGGCTTGCCGGCCGCGCACAGGCGCGCGTAGAAGGCGCGGATCGCCGGGTTGCAGCGGGTGGCGACGAGGGCGGCCATGTAGAGCGCGCCGCGCACCTGCGCCCGGCCGCCCCAGACGGCGCGTTTCCCCCGCAGCGTGCCGCTGTCGCGGTTGAGCGGGGCGACCCCGGCCAGGGCGGCGACCTCCTGGCGCGTCAGGCTGCCCAACTGCGGCAGCTCGGCCAGCAGGGTGGTGGCCAGGACCGGCCCGACGCCCGGCACGCTGCGCAGCAGGTCGTGGCGCTCCCGCCAGGCCGGATCGGCGGCGATGGCCTGGGCCAGCTCCGCGTCGACGCGCGCCAGGTCGTCCTCCAGCCAGGCGATGTGGGCGGCGATGTGCGGCTGGATCTCGGCCGCGGCGGTGGGCAGGCGGTTCTGCTCGGCGGTGAGCATCGCCACCACCTGCCGGCGGCGGGCGAGCGCGGCGGCCAGCGCCTGGGCCGCCGCGTTGGGGACCGGGCGGGCAGGCGGGCGGACGGCCTCGGCGAAGCGGGCCAGCGCCCGGGCATCGAGGCGGTCGGTCTTCGCCAGTTGGCCGGTCGCCTTGGCGAAGTCCCGGGCCTGGCGCGGGTTGACCACGGCCGCGGGCAGCCCGGCCGCGGCCAGGGCGGCGGCCAGGGGGCGCTCGTAGCCCCCGGTGGCCTCCAGCACGATCAGGGCCGGCCGCAGCGCGTCGAGGCGGGCGACCAGCGCGGCGATGCCCGCCGCGTCGTTGTCCGCGCGCCAGCCCTGGCCCTCCGGGCGCAGCGCGACATCCAGGCGGCTCTTGGACACGTCGATGCCGACGTACAGCGGGGTGCTCACGGCGCGCTCCTTCCGGCCCAACCTTGCGGAATGCGGGCTCCCACGGCCCCCGCAACTGTTCGGGCTCTGCGAGGAACGGGCGCGGCGACCCCAGCTCTCGTCCGGCCTCGATGGACCAAGGAGGCATCGGTCTGCCGCGCCCGTGCGGCAGTCTGCCACAACTAGAAGATACAA
>DASSSV010000403.1:0-11786 GCA_035708265.1 Thermomicrobiales bacterium
CGCGACCTGGGGATCGCGATCGGGACGATGGCGCCGGGGCCGCTCGACGCGATCACCGACGTGCCGGGCGTGCGCGTCGGGCATGCCACCGTGATCCACGGCGCGGGGCCGCTGCGCGTCGGGCAGGGGCCGGCGCGCACCGGCGTGACCGCGATCCACCCGCACGAGGGCTCGGCCTACGCATCCGAGGTGCCCGCGGCGATGGAAGTCCTCAACGGCGCGGGCGAGATGACCGGCCGCGCGCAGGTGGACGAGTACGGCTGGCTGGAGACGCCGATCCTCATCACCAACACCCTCTCGGTCGGCGCGGTCCACCGCGGCTGCGTCGAGTGGCTGACGCGGCACGAGCCCTCGCTCGGCGCCGGGCAGGACTTCGTCATCCCGGTCGTCGCGGAGACCTTCGACGGCTTCCTCAACGACGTCGCCGGCCAGCACGTCACGACGGAGCACGTCTTCGCCGCGCTCGACGGCGCGAGCGGCGGGCCGGTGGCCGAGGGGAACGTCGGCGGCGGCACCGGCATGACGCTCTTCGGGTTCAAGGGGGGCATCGGCACCGCCTCGCGCGTCGTGCCGCTCGACGAGCACCGCTACACCGTCGGCGTGCTGGTGCAGGGCAACTTCGGCCGCCGGCCTGACCTCCTGGTGGACGGCGTGCCGGTCGGGCTGGAGATCGCCGACCTGCTGCCGGAGCGTGGCCCGGCCGTCGAGAAGGACGGCTCGATCATCGTCGTCATCGGCACCGACGCACCGTTCACCGACCGGCAACTCCGCCGCCTCTGCCGCCGCGGGATGCTCGGCCTCGGTCGGGTCGGCGCGACCGCGCGCCAGTCGTCCGGCGACCTCCTGCTGGCCATCTCCAACGCGCCGGCCTGCCGGATCGACCGCTTCGACCGCGCCCCGCTCCTGACCACGCCGCGCATCAACGACGAGCGGATCGACGACTTTTTCCAGGCGACGATCGAGGCGACGGCCGAGGCGGTCCTCAACGCCCTCGTCGCCGCCGAAACCCTCACCGGCCGTGACGGCAACACCGCCCACGCCCTGCCGCACGACCGGCTGCGCGAGGTGATGGGGCGCTACGGGCGGCTGCGAGAGGCGTAGGGGGTAGGGGGTGAAAGGGGTGGAGGGGGTGAAGCGCGCCGACGGCGGAAATCGTCGCGCGCCGGCGATTGAAATCGCCGCTAAGGGCTCGCTCTCGCTCGCCACGAAATCCGCCTCCGCGGACCGGGGCGTGATAACCCGCGCAGGCGGGTTTCGCGGCGAGCGCAGCGAGCCTCCAGCCGCGGTTGCAACCGCGGGCGCGGCCCCGACCGCGGGCGCGCCCGCCCATCAGCGCGATCCCAATCGCCACCGCATCGCCGCGAGGCGCATTCAGCGCGTCGCGGCGGCGATGCGCAGCGCCTCTTCCTTCGTCTGCGCACCCTCCAGGCGGAAGGTCAGGCTGCCCTGCTGCCAGATGAGGGTGTTGCCGGCCAGGCGAAGCGGCTCTTGGGTGAAGGCGCCGCCGGGACCGAGGTAGAAGAACTCGTGCGGCTGGCCGGCGATCCAGTAGCCCTTCTCGCCGTTCACGGCGACCTGCTCCAGCGTCGTGCAAGGACCGATCCCTTTGCCGAGGATGTTCCGATCGATCGTCCCGCGGAACTCGGTCAGCAGCAGGCCCAGGCCGCCCGGCCCGGCCGCCGGGGTTCCCGGCCGCGCGCGCCAGACGAGCGAGACCATGCCGCCCGGCGCCTGATCGCTGACGTAGACCTCGTCGGGCGGGCCGAGGTCCGGCAGCGCCGGGACGGCGACCGGGAATTGCACCAGCGCCCGCGCCTCGGCCAGCGTGACCCGCCGGCCGAGCTGATAGAGGTCGCCGAGCGACGCGGGCGTGCCGGGCGGCGGGGTCGGCGTGGGCGCCGGGCCGCAGGGCGTCGGCGTCGGCCGGGGCGTCGGCGTGGGCGTGATCGTCGGCGTCGGGCTCGGGCGCGGTGTCGCCGGGGAGACGGCGGCGAGCGCGGCCGTCGCGGTCGACGGGGCCGCCGTCGGCGTCGTGGTCGCGGTGGGCGGAGGAACCGCCGGCAGGCTCGGCGTGAGGTAGACGATGCGGATGCCGCGCAGGCCGAGGTAGCCGGCGATCGCCGTGCGCGTCGCCGGCACGGCGCCGAGGATGGCGGCGAGCAGCAGCGCCAGCGCGACCAGCGCCAGCGCCAGCCGGCGCGGCGAGGCGAGCGTCGCCCAGAAGGGGCGGCGGGGCGGCGGGGCGGCGGCCAGGCGGTCGCGCACCGCCCGCGCGAGGTCGGGCGTCGGCGGGTAGGCCAGGCGCGCGCCGAGGTCGCGCAGCGCGCGTTCGAGGTCGGCCGGTTGTGGCTGCTGCGACCGCCTAGCCATGACGTTCCTCTGGTTCCCCCGCGCGCCCCGGCGCGGCGGCCGGCGCGGGCGGCGTGCCGAGCCGGTCGCGCAGCCGCCGCAGCGCGCGGGAGAGGCGCGATTTCACCGTGCCGCGCGCGCAGCCGAGCGCGGCGGCGGTCTCCGCTTCGGAGAGGTCGAAGAAGTAACGGTAGGCGATCGTCAGGCGGTCCTCGTCGCTCAGCCCTCCGAGGGCGGCCAGCAGCGCCGCCCGCTGCTCGGCCGCCAGGGCCGCCACCTCGGGCGAGGGGGCCGCCTCCCCCGAGGGGCGGTCGCCGGCGGCCCCTGCGGCCCGCAGCGCCAGGGTGGCCTGCCGGCCGCTCGCCTTGCGGCGATTGTGGGCCTCGTTGGCGACGATGCGCAGCAGCCAGGGGCGGAAGGCCGCGCCCTGCCGGAAGCGCCCCAGCGCGTAGTAGGCTTTCACGAACGCTTCCTGCGCCGCATCCTCCGCGTCCGCCGCCGACCCGGTGATGACGTAGGCCGCGCGGAAGGCAAGCTCCTGGTAGCGCCGTACGAGCGTGTCGTAGGCGTCGGCATCGCCGTGGGCTGCGCGAGCGACGAGTTCGGCCTCTTCCAGTGGTCGGCCCCCCACTGAACCCGATTCGCGAGTATTACAACGCCAGGGGCGATTTGGTTCCCGGGGCGAGTCGGGTAGTCGGATAGTCGGGTAGCAGGACGAGACGGCAGACGGCAGACGGCAGACGGCCGTGGGCGCGCGGTCGCGCCGGCGATTGAAATCGCCGCTAAGGGCGCCTCCGGCGCCACGAAGTCCGCCTGCGCGGCCTGGGGCGCGGGCCTTCGTCCCAACCCGCGGAGGCGGGTTTCGTGGCGAGCCGCGGTGAGCCCCTAGCCGCGGTTTCAACCGCGGGCGCGCCCAACCGCCCCGCTCAACGCCCTACTCCACGGCCCACGGCCCACGGCGCCTACCGCCGGCCCGGCCCGGTGACGAGCATCCCGGGCGTCGCGCCGGTGTGCTCGCCCTCGCGGACGACGCGCGCGCCGTTGACCCAGACGTCGCGGATGCCGGTCGAGAGCTGGTGCGGGGCCTCGAAGGTCGCGCGGTCGCCGACCGTCGCCGGGTCGAAGACGACGACGTCGGCGTAGGCGCCCGGCTGGAGGCGGCCGCGCTCGTGGAGGCCGAGACGGTCGGCCACCGCCGAGGTCATCTTGCGGATCGCGTCTTCGAGCGTCAGCACGCCCTCCTCGCGGACGTACTTGCCGAGGACGCGCGGGTAGGTGCCGTAGGCGCGCGGGTGGACCGGCCCGCGCGACGCGGCCCGGGCGGGGTCGATGCCGCCCGCGTCGGTCGAGACCTTGATCCAGGGCTGCCGGAGTTGCAAGGCGACGTTCTCCTCCTGCATCTGGAAGTAGATCGTGCTGATCCGCTGCCCCTCCGCCGCCAGCAGGTCGAGCGCGGCGTCGATCCAGTCCTGCCCGCGCTCGGCCGCGATGGCGGTGAGGCGCTTGCCGACGTAGCCCTGGTGCTCCGGCAGCTTGAAGCCGATCGGCATGATGTCGTTGGGGTCGCGCAGGATGATCGAGCCGCCCTGGCCGGCGACCGCCTTCGCCATGTCGTCGCGGATCTTCGCGCGCGTCGCTGGGTCGCGCAGGTTCTCGAAGAGTTTGCCGCCCGCCGAGGCCCAGCCGGGTAGGATCGCGCTGAGGCCGGTGCCCGAGGCGATGTAGGGGTACATGTCGGCGGCGACGTCGACGCCGGCGGCGCGCGCGGCGTCGATCCGCTCGATCACCTGCGCCATCTTCGGCCAGTTGCGCGGGCCGGTCGCCTTCAGGTGGTAGATCTCGACCGGCAGCCCGGCGCGGCTCCCGATCGCGATCGCCTCATCGAGCGCTTCGAGCAGGCGGTCGCCCTCCGAGCGCATGTGGGTGATGTAGACGCCGCCGTAGCGCGCGGCGACCCTGCAGACCTCGACGATCTCGTCGGTGTCGACGAAGGACTCGGGCGGGTAGATCAGCGCGTAGGAGACGCCGAAGGCGCCGTCCTCCATCGCCTCCGCCATCACCCGGCGCATCGTGCCGAGTTCGTCGGGCGTCGCCGGGCCCATCTCCATGCCGCGGCCGTAGCGGCGCAGCGTGCCGCCGCCGAGGAAGGAGCCGATGTTCGGCGAGACGCCGCGGTCGGCCGTCGTCTCCAGCCAGTCGCGGAAGCGCCGCCACTCGCGCGCCTGGAGCACCCATTCCTGGGGGATGTCGTCGCTGAGCCGCCCCTCGAACGGGTCGGCGAAGCGCCCGCCGACCGGCGCGGGCGTCCAGACCTCGCCCATGATCTCGGTCGTGATCCCCTGCGTGATCTTCGAGAGGCAGCGGCCGTCCCGCATCAGCGGGGCGATCGAATGGCTCTGGATGTCGATGAAGCCGGGGCAGACGACCATGCCGCTGGCGTCCATGACCTCGCGCGCGTTCTCCCCGGCGATGCTGCCGGGCGGGGCGATGGCGGCGACGCGCTCGCCGGCGAGCGCCACGTCGCCGTAGCGCCAGGGATTGCCGCTGCCGTCGATCACCCGCGCGCCGCGGATCACCACGTCGTACCCGGAACCGCTCATGCTCCCCCTCCTCGAAGGACTCAGGACTCAGGATTCAGTGGCCGTAGCCCGGCTACCGCGTCGGCCGCCCCCGCATTGTGCCACAGGACGAGCCGTCAGCCGTCAGTGATCAGCCGTCAGGGGGGGCGGTGCGCGGGTAGAGGATCAGTTGGGTGCAGCGGAAGAGGGCGATGACGCGGCCGGTGGCGGCGTCGGTGACCTCGGCGTCCCAGACCTGCGTCGAGCGGCCGCCGTGCGCCAGCGTCGACACGCACTCCAGCGCGCCCTCGCGCGCGGTGCCGAGGAAGTTGGCCTTCAACTCGATCGTCGTGAAGCCGCGCGCGCCGTCCGGCAGGCTGGCGAAGCAGCCATTGCCGGCGACGGTGTCGGCCAGGGCGATCACGCTGGCACCGTGGAGGAAGCCGTTGGGCGCGAGCAGTTCCGGCCGGATCGCCAGCCGCCCCGCCGCCCGCCCCCGCTCGACCGCCGTGATCTCCATGCCGATCAGCCCCGGCAGCCGCCCGGCCGCGCGCGCGTTGATCCGCTCGACGCTCATCCCACCCCCTCGTCGCCAGTCGGCGACGCATACCAGCTCACGGTGCAGACATCGCGGAAGCCGAGCCGCGCGTAGATGCCGTGGCCCTCCTGGGACGCCTGGAGCCCGGCGAGCCGGTACCCGAGCGCGCGCGCCTCGCGCAGCGGCCTGAGCGTCATCGCCGTGCCGATCCCGCGCCGCCGCGCCGCCGGCGCAGTCGCGACGCCGAAGATCCCCGCCGCGCCCCCGGCGAGGCAGAGCGACGAGGCGGCGACCGCCCGGCCGTCGAGCAGGCCGACGAAGTGGCGCAGCGGCCGGTCGCGCCCGAACCCGACGTGCGCGTAGATGTCGAAGAAGCCCTTGCTCAGCACGACGTCCTGCCCGAACCCGCGCGTCGCCGCCTCGTCGTAGAGCCGCAGATCGGCCAGATCCTCGACCTCCCTGATCGCGAACCCGGCCGGCGGCGCCGGTTGGTCCTCGTGGAGCGCGGCGAGGTCGAGCGCCATCCAGGGGTCGTCGAAGAGGTGCCGCAGCCCGTGCGCGACCAGCCGCGCGCCCAGGTCGGCCGGTCGCGTCGAGGGGCTGACCAGCCACGACAGCGGCAGCCCCAGCCCGCGGTAATAGTCGAGCGTCGCCGCGATCCGCTCGTCTGCGTCCCCCGGCGCGAAGCGCGCGCCCATCACGACGTTGAACATGCCGTGCGGGATGCCCGACACCGTCCGGGTTGCGTCCGGCAGCTCCTGCACCTCGCCCCCCGGCCCGCGGCCGAAGTATTGCAGGAACGCGAACTGGTTGGCCTCGATCGCCGCCACGCTCACTGCTCGCTCCGCTCGCGAAGGACTCAGGACTCAGGGCCGAGTGTTCTCCCGGCACCCGGTTCGCCACCCGGCACGCCCGCGGCACGGAACCCACTGTGTCCTCAGTCCTGAGTCCTGAGTCCTACATACTCGACGTCGTACCCGAAGGCGCGCGGGCCGACGACGGCGAGCGCCTCGGGCGTTTTCAGGAGCGGCGGGGCGGGGATGCCGAGGGCGGCGACGCGCAGGCCGTAGCGGACGACCTCGGTCGTCACCGGCGCGGCGGTCGCCGCGTCCACCAGGCAGATCAGGTCGGGCACGACCGCGACGACCGCGCCGTCGCGCCGGGCGATCAGGTTCTCGTTCTGGAAGTCGATCGCCAGCGTCGCGCCGCGCCAGTCGCCGAGGCCGTCGATGCGCAGCGAACCCCGCGCGAAGCCGGCCGCCATCCGCCGCTCCACGTCCACGACTTTACCGCCGAAGAGGACTTCGCCCCCGGTGACGCGCAGCACCGCCGCGACCGGGTCGGCGTGCGCGCGGCGCGCCTCCTCGACCGCCGCGCCGACCGCCCGCGCCAGCGAGAGGGTGTCGGGGACGACGGTGCGCTTGAGGTCCGCGCCGCTCATTAGCGGGAAGGCGTAGCCGGCGTGGCCGCCCATCTGCACCGTCACCGCGCGGGCGTAGCGCTCCAGTGTGACGGTGTCGGCGAGGTCGGCGAAGACGACGCTGTTGTGCCGGATGTCGGCCAGGCCGGCGGGCGTGCATTTGACGCCGCAGATCGAGAAGGTGTCCATCTGCAGCTCGGGGAAGGCGCGGCCCATGCCGTCGCCGTCCACCACCGGCAGGCCGGTCTGGATGGCGCAGACGAGCGGGCGGGTGGAGTTCGAGCCGCCGATCTCGCCCGGCACCAGGTACTCGACGCGCCGCCCGGTGTGCGCCTCCAGCGCCCGGAGTGCCACCGTCCACTCGTCGCCGCGACTCAGCCGCTCGATCCCGACCGTCGGCGCGCCCATCCCGCCGACCGAGGCGACGACCGCGTCGTCCGGCACCTCCCTAGGCGCCACGACGACCGGCTCCGCCGCCCCCTCCCGGAGTAGTCGCAGCAGGTGCGTCTTGCCCAGGTAGGGGTTGCCGCCCCCGCCCGTCCCGAGGATCCCCGCCCCGATCGCGATCTGCTCGACCGCCGCCGCGTCAACGCGCCACATCGTTCGCTCCGCTCAGATTACAGATTAGAGATTGCAGATTCGGGCGATACGATCACCCGCTCCGCGATCTCCCTCCGCTCGCGCAACCACGAATCTGCAATCTGCAATCCGTAATATTCAATCCAATCGCAGCGCGATCAGCGGCACCAGCATCTCCTCCGGCGTCAGGCCACCGTGCCGGCCGATCAGGCGCATCGGCTTCTGCCGCGCGGTCGGGTACCAGTGGAAGTACCAGTTCTCGTGTGGCAGGAGGACGAAATCGCCGATGCGCTCGCGGGCTCGCGGGCTGGGCTCGGCGGGGCCGAAGAGGCCGCGCGCCAGCGCGTCCTCGGAGTCGAGCAGCGTGGAGATCGCGCCGAAGTGAGTGGTGACGTAGTCGCGCACGGCCTCCTTGCGGCCGTGGCGGGCGTGCAGGTAGCGGGCGCGGCCCTCGCCGGTCGGGCCGACGACCAGGTCGCGCAGCAGCGCCGGGTGCTCCAGCAGGTCGATCGTCCGCTCCGGCGTGCAGTTGACGTGGCCGTGGTCGGCCAGGAGGACGAAGAGGGTGTCGGGGCGGCGGACGCGCTCGAAGACCTCGCGGCGCAGCACGCCGTCCAGCGCCGCGACCTCGGCGGCGTGTTCGGGCGAGCCGGCGCCGTAGCCGTGGCAGATGTTATCGAGGACGCCGTAGTAGGCGCTGACGAAGACGCGATCGTCGCCCGGCGCCTCCAGCAGTTGCCGGATGTGGACGGCCATGTCGCTCGCGCTGAGGTAGGAGACGTAGTGGGCGCCGGTCGCGTGCATCCGCGTCAGCGCGGTCGTCTTGAAGCCGACGAAGTTGACCATGTGCGCGGCGACGCCGGCCTCCTCGCGCAGCCGGCCGTAGATCGGCGGGACGCCGAGGAAGGCCACCGGGTCGACGCCGGCCTCGGCGTAGGTCCACTCGCCCGCGTAGGGCCCGAAGCGGATCATCTCGCTGACCGCGCCGAGTTCTTGGAGATAGAGGGTGTAGCCGAGGATGCCGTGTTCGGCCGGATACGCGCCGGTGTTCATCGTCGTCAGCGCGTTCACCGTCGTGGAGGGGAAGACGGAGGTCAGGGCGGCGCAGTGGGCGCCGGCCTCGCCGCGGACGAGCCGGCCGAGGAAGAGGTCGGGCTGCCGGTCGAGTTCGTGCAGCAGTTGCCGGTAGCCGAGCGCGTCCACGACCAGGCAGACCATCCGCCGCACGCCCGCGGTCAGCGCGGGCGGCAGCGCGGCCGGGTCGAACGCCGTGTGCTCGGCCTCCAGCCCGAACGTCCGCAAGATCGTTGGCGCAATGTTGGCGATGCCGCGCCCGCCGTACTGCGGCGCGACGAACCCCGGCGCCGGCGCGGGCGCGGCCAGCAGTTCCTCTACCTGGGCGGTCTGCTCCATGTCCCCTCCAGTTAGACGACAGACGATAGACGATAGACGGTAGACGGCGGGTGGTGGGCGGCAGGGCGGGTGCTGAACCGAGGCCGCTCATACCGGTACTCGTGCGCCGACCTCGCCCATCGCCTCATCCCCTATCGTCTACCGTCTACCGTCTATCGCCTCCCCGCCGCGATGTTCACCGCAGCGGGGAAGACGAGCCGGCCGTCGCGCTCGTACCGGCGGAGCGCGGCCAGCGCCGCGGCGACGGCCTCGTCACGCCGCTCGGGCGGCACTCGCGTCAGGAGTTGATCGATCTGCGAACCGGGCTCCGCGCGCGAGCGCCAGTAGCCATCGGCGGTGGTCTCGAAGTCCGCCGTGAGTGATCGGGCCTCCTCGGCGACATCGCGGAAGCCTGCCGCGCGCAGCGCCGCCGCTAGCAGCCCCGACTCGGCGTACCTGAACATCACGCCGGCGACCGGGGGCTCGTCGGCGCCGGGCGGCAGATAGCGCCGCAGGGTGCCGGCCGCGGCCGAGTGCGCGGGGTTCCGCTCGAACGGCCCCCAGACGAGCAGCGCGACCAGGCCGCCGGGCACGAGCACGCGCCGCGCCTCGCCGAGCGCGCCCGCGAGGTCGGGGAAGAACATCACGCCGAACCGGCAGGTGACGCGGTCGAAACTCGCGTCCGGGAAGGGCAGCGCCTCGGCGTCGGCCTGCCGGAAGGCGATGTTCTTCAAGCCCCGCTCGCGCGCCAATGTCTCCGCGCCGGCCAGCATCTCCGGCACCAGGTCGGTTGCCGTGACCCGCCCGTCCGGCCCGACGGCCTCCGCCAGCGTCAGCGCCGGCTCGCCCGCGCCGCTCGCCAGGTCGAGCACGCGCAGCCCCGGCCCGACCCGCGCCGCCTCCAGCAGCGCCTCCGTCACCGCGCGATTCGCGCTCGCCATCCGCGCCTGCTGCGCGCTCCAGCGCGCCGCCTGCGCCGCCCAGTGCCGACGTACCTGCTCTTTCGCCCGCTCATTTTCGGACATGCGCTGCGCTCCAGTGACGAGTGACGAAAACGGCGGAATAGGCCCTGTCCAGGCCACGCCGGCGGCCTTCGTGCGCCGTGAGGCGCCCCAGCCGCGGCTTCAGCCGCCCGTCTCCCGCTCTCCCCCGCGGCCCGTCTCCCCTCGCCCCTCATCGCTCATCACTCGCAACTCGCCCGCCGCTTTGACGCGGACGCGGACGGCGTTGCTCGGGAGGTAGGTCAGCGGGATCTCGTCGACCTCGACGATCTCGACGGCGGCGGGGTCGGCGCCGGCCTCGACGGCGCGAGCGGTGGCGGCGGCGCGGGCGTCGGCTAGGACGCCCTCGCGCGTCGCGCCGTTGTCGAGCGGGTAGATGCGGTCGATCTCGCCGCTGACCTGGGCGATGGCCGCGCCGATCGCGTTGGCGACGCCGGCGTGCGCTGGGCGCACGACCTCGGCGGCGCCGGGGATCGGCTCTTCCACCAGGATGCTGCCCCCGCCGACGAGGACGACCGGGACCGGCGCGGCCGAGGTCTTGAGCTGATCCACCAACTCGGCGATCTCAGCGCGGATGCGCTCGTGCGCGGCGGCGACGACGGCGGGGTCGAGCGCCGCGACGCGCGTGGGGTCGCCCAGGCAGGCCAGGCCGGCGGCGACTGCGACGTCGGTCGCGGTGAGCGTGTCGCCGCCGAAGACGAGCGCGCGCTCCGTCAATTGGTAGCCGACGCTGCGCGGCCCGACCGCCTGACCGCCATCCGCGACGATGCTGCCGCCGCCGAGCCCGATCGAGACGACGTCGGGCATGCGGAAGTTCGTGCGCACGCCGCCGACGCTGACCTCGAAGGACGCCTCGCGCGGGAAGCCGCCGACGAGCATCCCGCCGTCGGTCGTCGTCCCGCCGACGTCGAGGACGAGCGCGTCCCTCCGGCCGGAGAGGAAGGCCGCGCCGCGCATGCTGTTGGTCGGGCCGGAGGCGAAGGTCAGCACCGGGTAGCGCGCGGCGTATTCGGCGGTCATCAGCGTGCCGTCGTTCTGGCTGAGGTAGAGGCGGGCGTCGAGGCCGAGGCGCCCGATCGCCTCGCGGAAGGCGGCGATGGTGCGGCGGGCCAGCGGCGCGAGGCAGGCGTTGAGGATCGCGGCGTTCTCGCGCTCCAGGAGGCCCAGCCGGCCGATCTCGTGCGAGAGGGTGACGTCGAGCCCCGGCAGGCGCGCGCGCAGCCGCGCCGCCGCCCACTCCTCCTGGCTCGCGTCCACCGGCGCGAAGACCCCGCTGATCGCGACCGCCTCGACGCCCTCGGTGGCCAGCCGGTCGGCGACGCGATCGAGCTCGTCGGGGTCGGGCGGGCTGATCGGTCGGCCGTCGAACTCGAAGCCGCCGTGCAGCAGGTAGGCCCCGCCGTCGCCGGCGACGGCGGCGCGCAGGTCGGGCGGCCAGTCTTCCAGCGGCGGGACGCTCTCGGCGGCCGGTAGGCAGAGGCGCAGCGCCGCCGTGCGCACGAGTCCCTGCCGCTGCACGACGGCGTTGGTGAAGTGCGTCGTGCCGACCATCACCGCCGCGACTGCGCCGGGACGCCGCGCGTCCGGCCGGGCGTCGAGAAGCGCGGCCAGCGCGGCGAGGATGCCCCCGGTGACATCGGCGGTCGTCGGCCGCTTCGCGACGGCGAGCACCTCGCGCCCCCCCGCCCCGCCGAGCAGCACCGCGTCCGTATTCGTCCCACCGACATCCACCCCGACCCGCACCCACACCCCCTCACCGCGCGATGACTGGCAGCGCCGGGATTGTAGCAAAGGACGAGGTACGAGGTACGAAGTGCGAAGGGCCGCGAGGCGGGCACACTGCTACCACACGGGAGATGGCACTCGTACCTCGTACTTCGTCCTTCGTCCTTCCCGCGCGAGGTGCGCGGCGAGGTGGCGGGCGTCCCGGCCGACCCCGCCCATGTGGG
>DASSSV010000404.1:0-2847 GCA_035708265.1 Thermomicrobiales bacterium
CGGAACACGGTCGCGCCGCGCGGATACTCGACCGAGTGCCGCGCGAGCGTCGCCAGGGCGCGCGGCGGCAGCGCGTCGAAGAACGGGGTGTGGGGGAGTGCCGCTTGGGCCACTGGTTCCTCCTCGTCGCGGCAACCGACCGCAGGCCGTGTGCCAGAGCCGCTCGGCGCACCTCGCCGACTCGCCAGATGTGCGCGTCGCCACATTTTCGCGGGCCGTGGCATCGGGAGTGCGCCCCGGCCGGTACGTCCCGCCGGGCCTGGCCCTGGCGCGGGCACGACGATGAGAGGCGCGGGGCCGAGGCGGCCGGGGTGCCGGCCAGGCGGCCCGCAAACCAAGGGAGGAGGACCGTGATGCCGATGTGGTTGGCGGGGCTGATCGGGGGGCTGATCGGCGGGGTGGCGATGGCGATGGTCGCGATGATGCTGATGCCGATGCTCAAGCAATCGCTGCTCTACCCGGTGCAACTGATGGCCGCGACCGTCGAGGGGCCGTCCGCGGTCGGCGGCGGGATGCCGGCCGATCTGCTGGGCCTGATGATCCACATGGTCATGTCCGCGATCTTCGGCGTGATCTTCGGCGTGGTGCTCGGGGCGCTCGGCTGGACCGCGCTGTGGGTGCTGATCGTGGCGGGGATCGTCTGGGCGCTGTTCCTCTTCCTGGTCAACGAGTACGGCACGCTGCCGATCGTGGACAAGGTGATGGCCGAGCGGATGCCGCCCCTGGCCTTCGCGATGTCGCACCTCGCCTACGGCGTGGTCCTCGGCGTGCTGGTCTGGGTGCTACGATGACGGGGGCGCGCGCGGCCGAGACGTTCGACGCCGTCGTCCTCGGGGCGGGCGAGGCGGGCGCGCTCGTGGCCGAGCGGGCGGTGGCGGCGGGCCGGCGCGTCGCGCTGGTCTACCGCGCGCCCTACGGCAGCACCTGCCTCAACACCGGCTGCGTCCCGAGCAAGTTCCTGATCCGCCGCGCGCGGGTCGCCCACGTCGCGCGCACGGCGGGCCGGTTCCACGTCCGCGTCGGCGAGCCGCAGGTCGACCTGGCCGGGATCGTCCGCGAGAAGGACGCGCTGGTGCGCGGGCACCGCGCCGAGGCGGAGCGGGGCGCGGCCACCGCCGAGCGGCTGACCCTGGTCGAGGGCGCGGCGCGCTTCGTCTCGGCGCGGGAGGTCGTGGCGGCGGGGCGCACCCTGCGCGCGGAGCGGATCTTCATCGCCACCGGCCTGCGCCCGCTGATCCCCCGGATCGACGGCCTCGACCGCGTCCGCGTCCTGACGAACGAGAGCCTGATGGACCTGATGGAGCTCCCCGAGCACCTGGTGGTCGCCGGGGGCGGCTACATCGCCTGCGAACTGGGGCAGGCGTTCCGCCGCTACGGCAGCCGGGTCACGATCGTCCAGAGCCGCGACCACCTGCTCCCGCGCGAGGAGCCGGACGTGAGCGCCGTGCTGGAGCGCGCCGTCGCGGCCGAGGGGATCGACCTTGTGCTGGGGCACCGGGTCGTGCGTGTGGAGCCGGTCAGGGCGGGCGTGCGCGTCGTCGCCCGCGCGCCGGATGGCGGCGAGCGCGCCGTCGGGGGCTCGCACCTCCTCATCGCGGCCGGCCGGCGGCCCAACACCGACGGGCTCGCGCTGGACACGGCCGGCGTCGCCACCGACGACCAGGGGTTCGTCCGGGTCGACAGGACGCTGGCGACGACCGTGCCGGGCATCTGGGCGATCGGCGAAGTCAACGGGGCGCAGCCCTTCACGCGCGTCTGCCAGGAGGAGGCCAACAGGAGGAGGCCAAGGTCGCCTATGAGAACGCCTTCGCGGGGGCGGGCCTCGCCATCGACCGCCGCGCCCTGGGCCACGCCGTCTTCACCGACCCGGCGCTCGGCAGCGTCGGCCTCACCGAGCGCGACGCGCGCGAGCGCGGCCACGACGTCGCCGCGGGGACCGTCCCCTTCGGCCAGGTCGCCAAGGCCCAACTCATCGGCGAGACGGCCGGGCTGATCAAGTACGTGGTCGAGCGGCCGACGCGGCGCCTGCTCGGCTGCCACGTCATCGGCCCCCAGGGCCCCGACCTGGTCTACGACGCGGTCGTCGTCATGCGCCACGACGGCACGCTCGACGAGCTGGCGGAAGCCGTGGGCATCTTCCCGACGTTGCAGGAGGGCATGGAGGGCGCCGCGCGCGCCCTGCTTCACCAACTCGCGCCGGACGTGGCCGCCCGGCCCCTCGCCGCCGTCCCGGCGGGGTGAGGCGCGGGGGCGGCGGGGCTGGCCCGCGTCGTGCGGGGCCAACCCCGCCGCGGGGCGGAGGCGCCGCGGCCCACGGCGGGCCGCCGATGTCGCCGCTCGCGAAAGGAGGACTAGCAGCGGCATCTTCGGAAACGGCAGCAGTCACAGTGCGGCAGAAAGGAGCGATGAGCGGATGACTGCTCAAGCAGGCACCTACCGGTGCCCGATGTGCGGCTCGGAGTTCGCCACGCGCGCCGAGCTGGAGCAGCACGGGCGGCAGGCCCACGGGACGCAGGCGTCGTCGTCGGCGTCGTCGCAGGAGGGCGGCGGCTACCGCTGCCAGATGTGCGGCGCCGAGTTCGCCACGCGCGAGCAACTCGACCAGCACAACCGCCAGGCGCACGGCATGAGCTGACCACCGCACGGGCGTAAGCAATGACAGGGCGCGGGGGCCGCGACAAGCGGTCCCCGTGCCGGCACACAATCCTCCGCCGCACCTCGGGTGCGGCGGAGGAGCGCCGCGCGAGCGGCCGGGTCGAGCCGCCCGGCGAGCGCGTCGAGCAAGCCGTCGAGCACCGGGGCGTAGCCGCGGGGGAACAGGTCCGCGACCTCCGGGCTCAGCGCGTA
>DASSSV010000405.1:0-4687 GCA_035708265.1 Thermomicrobiales bacterium
GGCGGGGCCGCTCGCCGCGCCGGCCGGCGTCGTCGCCCGCGCGGCCGGCGTCGTCGCCGGGGCGGTGGCGCCGGCCGGCGGCGACGCGGCCGGGGTCGCGCCCTGCGCCGGCGGGCCGAGTTGCAGCCGGCCGTATCCGGACTCGTCGTCCGGGCCGGGCGTCTCCAGGTCCTTCGCGCGCGATTCGAGGAACTGGGCGACGCTGTCGGCGGTCGCGCCCTGCTGCGCATTGAAGACGAGCGCGGCCGCGCCCGCGACGTGCGGCGCGGCGGCGGAAGTGCCGGCGAAGGCCGTCCCCTCGCCCTTGCTGAAACTGACCGACGAGACCTGGTCCGGCGCGGTCAGATCCGGCTTGAGCCGCTGGTCCACCGTCGGGCCCTGCGAACTGTACTCTTCGAGCTGGTCGTTCTTCCAGAGCGACGCGCCGACGGTGAAGGCGCCTTTCGCGTCGCCCGGGGTGGAGATGCTGCCGCGCGGCGTGCCGTACTGGAGGACGGTGCTGTTCTTGGTGAAGATCTCCAGCGGGACCGCGCGGACGTTTTCCCCGACGCCGCGGACGCGCAGGTAGTAGGTCTGCCCGGCCTTCGCCCGCGCGACGACGACCTCGATCGGGGCCTTGCCGGCGTCCTGGTCGTTGCGCGACGAGGCGATCAGCGTGCCGTCGGTCGCGTAGACGTAGAGGTCGTAGTTGACCGGGTCGCCGGTCCAGGCGTCCCAGGTCATGTCGATCTGGAGGGCGTTGGTGTCGGCGCGGACCGGCAGCGCCTCGACACCCGGCGCGAACTCGTGCCAGTTGTCGTGGTTGGCGTCGTTGTAGGTCCCGGCGTAGTGCCCCTCGCCCTCGTTGCCGGCCGACTTGACGAAGAAGACGCCCTTGCCGCGCGCGTAGTTGACCGCGTCGGCGTAGGGGCCGGTGCCGTCGCCGCGGGTGATGTGCCAGCCGAGCGACATGGTGATGACCTGGACGTGCTGCTCGTCCACCAGCCACTTGACCGCCTGCATCAGATCGGTCGCGCTGTCGATCGCGGCGAGGTAGAGGTCGGCGTCGGGGGCCATCGCGTGGACGATCTCGGTCACGGCGGTGCCGTGGTACTCCGAGGCGTCGGTGTAGAGGGCGTTGCTGGCGTTGAAGGGCCGCGCGGTCACCTTGGCGGGGAGCGCCGTGCCGAGCAGCGACTCGTAGCCGGCGAAGCCGGCGTCGATGATGCCGACCTTGACACCCTTGCCGGTGATCCCGGCCGCCTGCCACTTGTCCGCCCCGGTCACCGCGACGCCCTCGCTGATCGTCTGGGCGAGCGCGGCCTGGGCCTGGGCGAAGGTCGTGCCGGGCGGGAAGGCGAGCCCCTCGGTCGCCGGCCGCGCGGTGACGCGCACCTCTTTGACCGGGTCGAACGCCGCCAGGTCTTGCAGGAAGTTCTTCCCGCTGTTGTCGACGTAGGCGAAGATGGTGTCGACCGGCACGGCGATGTCGAGGAGGTTGTCCTGGCTGTGGATCACGCGCCCGCCCATCGACTGGACCTTCTGCGCCACGCCCTGCGTCGCGCCGCTGTCGGACAGCACCAGCGTCAGGCGGACTTCGTTGCCGACGATCACGCCGGCGTCGCGCGCGCGTTGCTCGGCGCCCTGCCGTCCCTCCTGCTGATAGGCGGCCAGGATGTCGAGCAGGACCGAGTCGACCTTGCGGTCGGTGCCGGTCGGCGTCGCCAGGCCGGGCGGCAGCGCGAGCGCCGGCGCGGTCGGGGAGGGCGCCGGCCGCGGCGTCGCGGTCGGCGACGTGCCGCCGAGGGAGCACCCGCCGAGCGCCAGCGCCAGGACCAGCGTCGCGACCAGGGTCAGCAACGGCAGACCGCGCCGGCGGCGCGGCTGGCTGGGGGGATGGCCGATCCGGTGGGGACGCGCGGGCACGGGTCTCGTCTTACTGCCGCAGTACTGGCTCACAGTCAACCTTGATATCGTAGTCGCTCGTCGCCTGGCCGGTCGGCAGGCCGGCGATCGTGGTGCTGCTGCACGGGAACCACAGGGGCGGGTTGCCCTTGTGCTGGATCGCCAGGACATACGGCCCGGCCGGCGCGCCGTCGGGCACGGCGAGCCGGTATTGCAACGCGGCCGGTGAGCCCGCGGTTGCCGCGATGGCGGCGGTGGCGAGCGGGTCGTCGCCCGCCGCTGCGCCCGCGGGGCGCAGCGTGACCACCCAGGTGCCGTCGCCGAGGGACGCGGTCGGCGGCGGGGCGCCGGTGATCTGGCCGGCGATCGTCGCCGCGCCGGTCTCGGCCGAGTGGACGCCGGCGAGGCGGGCCGGCGCCGTCGCCGTCGGCACCTCCGCGGCGACGGCCAGGCCGGGGCGGGTCTCGCCCGACGGCTTCCGCGCGCCGACGCGGCTCACGCCGAACGCCACCAGGAGCGCGACCACCACGAGCGCGAGCAGGATGAAGAGCCAGAGCACCCCCCGGCCCCCCGAGCGGCGTTCCGCGGTCCCGGCGGCCGGGGCGCTCGGCGGGGCCGGCGGGGCCGCGGCGGGCGCGAGCGGCATCGCCGGCGCGGCCGGCAGCGTCGCCGGTTCGGCGTCCGCCTCCTCGGGCGGCGCGGCCTCGGCCGTCGCGACCGGCATCGGCAGCGTCGCCTCGTCGCCGCGCGCGGTGGGCGCGGGTGCGTCCGCGTCTGCCGGCTCGACGATCTCGTCGGCGGGTGCCGCCGCGGCGGGTGGGGCCGCCGGGGGCGGGGGCGCCGCGGCGGGGAGCGCCGCCGCGGCCGGCATCACCGCGGGCGCGGCCGCCACGTCGGCCACGGGCGGCGGGGCCGGCGGCTGTGTCGGGGTCTCATCGGCGGCGGGCGGCGCGGCGGGGGGCGGGAGCGTCGCCGGCGGGGCCGGTGGGGGCGCGGCGGCCTCCGGGTCCGGGGCCACGTCGGCGGCCGCCTGGTCGATCTTGGGGAAAGGCTGGGTGTCCTCCACGCCCGGCGCCGAGACCTCCGGGAAGGTCTGCGTCGTCTCCAGCGCGCTGGCGGGCGCCGGCTCGACCTCGTCCACCCGGATCGCCAGCGCGGTGATGTTGTCCGGGCCGCCGCGCTCCCGGGCCAGGTCGATCAGCGCGCGCACCGCCGCGACGAGCGGATAGGTGCTCAGGACGTGCGCGAGTTCCGCGTCTTCGACCAGGCCGTGCAGCCCGTCGGAGCAGAGCAGGATGACGTCGCCGACGGCGACCGGGTAGGCGAAGGTATCGGGCTCGACCTCCTCGCGGTAGCCGACCGCGCGGGTGATGACGTTGCGGATGTTGCTCTGCCGGGCCTCCGCCTCGGTCAGGAGCCCGCTGCGCACCTGCTCGCCGATCAGCGAGTGGTCGTGCGTCAACTGCTCGATGTTGCCGCCGCGGACCCGGTAGGTGCGGCTGTCGCCGATGTTGCCGACGTAGAGGCGGTTGTTGCGGAAGAGCGCCGTCGTCAGTGTGGTGCCCATGTTGCTGCCGCCGACCGTCCGCCCGGCCTCGTGGACGGCGGTGTTGGTGGCGATCAGCGTGCGGGCCAGCGACTGCTCGGGGTCGAGGCCGTCGTCGGGCTCGCCGTAGTAGAGCGCGAAGACGTGCTTGATGGCGAGCGCGCTGGCCACCTCGCCGCGTGCGTGGCCGCCCATGCCGTCGGCGACGGCGTAGAGCAGGCCGCGCGACTCGGCCTGCGCGGCGTAGTTCTGCGCCAGGTTGCCGAGCGTGTCCTGGTTGACCTGCCGCTGGCAGCCGATGTCGGTCTGCCCGACCGCCACGACGGCCAGGCCGTGGGTGCGGCTGCGAATCTCGCCGTCGGGCGCGGCCCCTTGCTGGGCGTTCATCGCGCCGGCTCCCCTCGTTGCATCGATCCTCGCTCCCCTCCACGCCGCCCGCGTCGGCGCGGGCCCGCTCATGGCCCCGCGATGACGATGGACTTGATGATCGCGTTGAAATCGTCGACGTGCCCGTCGAAATCGCTCGCCGGCGCGATCGCCGCAAAGAGGTACTTCGCCCGCCCGGACGACGTGCTCGCGGTGACGGCGAGGTCGGATTCCTGCACGACGGTCGAATTGCTCCGGTACTGGTAGGTGTCGGTCTGCGCGGCCGGGAACCCCTGGAATGTCCCGGTCTTGATCTGGACCCCCTGGGGCTGGAACGTGGGGTCCGTCCGGGCCGTCTGCTGGAGGTCCTGCTGCAAGACGTCGGTCGGCGTCAGGCCGCTCCCGGCCGAGCCGAAGCCGATGAAGAAGACGCCGCGGCCGTCCGGCGCGGCGAAGGAGACGTGGTCGCTCTGCTCCTCGTCGAGCGTCCAGCCGGCCGGGAGGGTCACTCGGAAGCCCCAGGCCGTGTTGGTGTAGACCCGGCCGGCCGCCTGCCCGCCGGCCATCGCCGTCGGGCGCGTCGGGACGGCGGTCGCCGTCGCCGGCGGCGCGGTCGCGGTTGGCGGCGGGGCCGTGGTGGGCGTCGGCGGGATCGTCAGCGTCGGCGTGGTGCCGGGCGGCGGCGGGGCGACGTTGTTGCCCCCGCCGCCCGCGGCCGGGCTCGCCCCCGGTGTCGTGCGGGCGGCGACCGCGCCGGCGGGCGTGCCGCTGGCCGCGACGGCGGTGACGGTCGGCGTGGGGTCGCCGCCGCGCGCGCGCAGCACCAGCGCCGCCGCGCCCGCGACGCCCAGGCAGAGCAGGAGCAGCGCGACGGCGGCGGCGATCAGGACT
>DASSSV010000406.1:0-4030 GCA_035708265.1 Thermomicrobiales bacterium
CGGAGTCCACGGGCGGGATCGGCGCGGACGACCTGGCGTCCGCGGGCTGCATGGCGGAGACGTGGCAGTTCGCGGCGGGGCCGATCCGCGACATCGCGGGGCAAGAACTGCGCTATCGGCGGATGACGCGCAGCCACGACCAGTCCTTCGCCGGCATCGGCGTCCCCTCCGCGCTGAGCGGGGTCTCGGCGCAGCCGGCCGGCGGCTACGGCTGGTGGTGGCACACCCCGGACGACACGCTCGACAAGATCGACCCCGCGCGGCTCGTCCGCGACACGCAGATCTATCTCGTCGCCTGCTGGCGCCTCTGCACGTTGCCCGTGCTGCCCTTCAACTTCGCGGCGACGGCGCGCGAACTGCGCGACCAGCTCCACAGCCTGCAGGAGACCGCCGGCGACCGCTTCGACCTTACCCCGCTGCTCGCGGAAGTGGCGGCGCTGGGCGTCGCCGCCGAGCGCCTGAACGCGGCGTGCGCGGAGGTAGGGGCCGATGCGGCGCGCGCCGAGGCACTCAACGCGGCGATCATGGCGGTGGCGCACGCGCTGATCCCCGTCAACTACACGCAGGCGGGGCCGTACGGCGTGGACCTCGCGCTCGCCAGCCCAGTGTTGCCCGGCCTCGCCGCGGTCGCCGACCTGGCCGGCCTGGACCCGGCGAGCGACGCGGCGCAGTTCCTGCGCACGCGCCTCATCCGCGAGCGGAACCGCGTCTGGGACGCGCTGGCCACGGCGTGCAGGGAGATCGCGCGAGTCGTCTAGCCATGGGGAACAGGTCAAGGGAGCGGCCTCGAGCACGCCCTGCTTGGTCATGCCCGACACCTGTCGCCGGTGCCTCAGCCGTGATCGGGCGGGTCAGGCGCGCCCGAGTGCCGGGTGGCGTTGGCGGGGCCGCGCGCCGTCCTCACGCGGCTCTCTGTCCGTTGCGCGGGCGGACCGGGCGCGCGGGGTGCGGTGCGGAGTCCGGCGTCATCCGGGGGAGCGCTACCGACCAGAGGCCCGATCGCATCGTCGGGGAGGAGGGGAAGCATGACCGGTGAGGTCCAGTTGCGCGAGCGGCTGTCGAAGGACCCGGCGCCGACGCTGGTCGAGCACGTCGCCGCGCCGAAGTTCCGCCGCGAGTTCGCGGTCCTGTTCGCGCCGCAGCTGGAGATCCATCTCGCCCATTGCCTGATGCTGATGGAGCGCGGCATCATCGCGCGCGACGACGGCGCCGCGATCCTGCGCGCGCTCCTCGACCTCCAGGCGCAGGGGGTGGACGCCCTCGCGCCGAACTACGCGCTCGAGGACCTCTACTCGCACGTCGAGCACCACCTGGTCGCCCGGCTCGGCCCCGACGTCGGCGGCCGGCTGCACACCGCCCGCAGCCGCAACGACCTCGGCGTGACCCAGTGGCGCCTGGTCCTGCGCCAGCGCCTGCTCGACGTGCGCGCGGCGCTCCTCCGCCTGCGCGCGGCCGTGCTCGACCTGGCCGACGCCCACGTCGAGACGGTCATGCCCGGCTACACCCACTCGCAGCACGCCCAGCCGATCACGCTCGGCTACTACCTGGCGGCCTTCGCCGACGTCCTCGCGCGCGACGCGCGGCGCCTCGCCGCCGCCTACGCCACCGCCAACTGCAGCCCGCTCGGCGCGGCGGCGCTGACGACCACCGGCTTCCCGATCGACCGCGAGGCGACGATGCGCCGGCTCGGCTTCGACGGGCTGGTCGAGAACGGCTTCGACGCCGTCGCCTCGCGCGACGACGCCGAGGAGGCGGCCGGCGCGCTGGCGCTCCTCGGCGTGCATCTCGCGCGCGCGGCCGAGGACCTCTTCGTCTGGGGCACCGCCGAGTTCGCCTTGATCGAGTTCGGCGACGAGTACGCCTCGGTCAGTAGCATCATGCCGCAGAAGAAGAACCCCGGCTTCCTCGAGTACATCAAGAAGGCGGCCGGCCACCTGATCGGCCACGCCACCCAGGTCCTCGCGGCCGTGAAAGGCTCCTGGTTCACCGACGCGGGCGACGCCACCGACGCGGGCAACGAGCCGCTGCTGGAGGCGACCGCGACGGCGATCGCCTGCCTGGAGGTGCTGGCCGGGGCCCTGGCGACGGTGACGGTCTACCCGGAGCGGATGCTGCACGGGGCGCGGGTCGGCTTCGGGACGATGACCGAGCTGGCCGACACGATCGTGCGCGAGGCTGGGGTCTCCTTCCGCGTGGCGCACAACATCGTCGGCAAGACCGTCGCCCGCGCGGTCGCCGAGGGCAAGCGGGCCGACGAGTTGACCCACGCGATGCTCGACGCGACCTCGCGCGAACTCTTCGGCCGGCCGCTGGACGTCCCCGAAGCGGCGATCGCCAGGGCGCTCGACCCGGCCGAGAACATCCGGCTGCGCACCGTGCGGGGCGGGCCGGCGCCGGGGGAGCTGCGCCGCATGCTCGCGGGGGCGCGGCGGCGGCTGGCGCGGGACCGGGAGGACCTGGGGCGCGCCCGCGACCATGTCGCGGCGAGCCGGGAGCGCCTCATGGCCGAGGCGCGCGCGGCCGCGGCGGCGTGAGGACGAAAGGGAGGGACCGATGAAGATCGTCGAGATCACCACTGAGGAGTACCGCTGGCCCAGGCACAAGCCGATCTCCAACGGGCTGCACACCTACACGCACGCCGGGCTGGAACTGGTCAAGATCGCGACCGACGCGGGGATCACCGGGATCGGCCTGGGCGGGGGCGGCGCGATCGGCCGGGCGACCGTGGCGCATCTCGCGCCGCTCCTGATCGGCGAGGACCCGATCGACGTCGAGCGCCTCTGGCATACGATGTGGGTGCCGAAACTGATCGGGCGGCGCGGGCTGACAACGCGGGCGATCAGCGCGATCGACATCGGCCTGTGGGACATCCGCGCCAAGGTCGCCGGGCTGCCGCTCTACAAACTCCTCGGCGGCTACCGCGACCGCGTGCCGACCTACATCGCCGGCGGCTACTACGAGGAGGGCAAGGGCCTCCGCGAGTTGCAGCGCGAGATGGAAGAGAACGTCGAGCTGGGGGCGCGGGCGATCAAGATGAAGGTCGGCGCCGTGCCCATCGGCGAGGACGTCGCGCGCGTCAGGGCGGTGCGCGAGGCGATCGGGCCGGACGTGAAGCTGATGGTCGACGCCAACTGCGCCTACCGGGTGCGCGAGGCGCTCCAGTTCGCCCGGCGCATCGAGGAGTACGAGCCCTTCTGGTTCGAGGAGCCGCTCGCGCCCGACGACTACGAGGGCCACCGGCGGCTGGCGGCGGCGACGGCGATCCCGATCGCCACGGGGGAGAACGAGTACACCCGCTACGGCTTCCGCGACCTGATCGCCCACCAGGCCGCGGCGATCCTCAACGCCGACGCCAAGATCCTCGGCGGGGTGACCGAGTTCATGAAGGTGGCGGCGCTGGCGCAGGCGCACGACCTGGAGATCGCCCCGCACGGCTCGCAGGACATCCACGTCCACCTGGTCGCCGCCGTCGCCAACGGCCTGATCCTGGAGTTCTACCGCGACTCGGTCGACCCGATGTGGGGCCGGGTCTACCGCGACGCGCTGCGCCTCGACGCCGACGGCACGGTCAGCCCGCCCGCGGTCCCCGGCATCGGCGTCGAGCCGAACTACGAGGCGCTGGCGCCCTACCGCGTCGCCTGACCGCCGGGCGCGGCCGGCTGGGACGGGCGCCGGGCCGGGACCGGCGCCGCAAGGGTCGCCGCGAGGAGGGGGGATCGAGCATGGCCGAGGTCACGGAGGCGCTGCGCCGGGGCGTGCGGGTGGTCGAGGCGTGGGCGCTGGCGCTGGCCGAGAGCGAGTGCGCGCGCATCGAGGAGCTCCCGGCCTCCGGCAACCCCGGCACCCCGGCGCTGGCGCGCGGCACCCAGGCCGACCACATCCGCGGCGGCGCCCGCCTGGCGCTGGCCGTCGCCGACACGCCGGAGGCGCGGCTCGGGCCGCTCGGCGTGGACCGCGACCTGCTGCTCGCGGCGGCGCTCTGCCACGACGTCGGCAAGCCCTACGAGGTCAGCCCCCGCAACCAGGCCCG
>DASSSV010000407.1:0-8560 GCA_035708265.1 Thermomicrobiales bacterium
GCGGCGGGCCGGTCGGCTGCGAGCTGGGGCAGGCCTTCGCCCGGCTCGGCGCGCGCGTGACGCTCCTCCAGCGCGCGCCGCGCCTCCTGCCGCGCGAGGATCCCGAGGCGTCCGACCTCCTGCGCCGCGCGCTCGCGCGCGAGGGCGTCGCGGTCGTCACCGGCGCGACGGTGCGGCGGGTGCGGCGCGATGGTGGCGGGCTGGTGGCGACGGTGGCCCGGGCGGGGGAGGAGGCGGACTACCGGGGCGACGCGCTCCTCGTGGCGACCGGGCGGCGGGTGGACGCATCCGGGCTGGGGCTGGAGGCGGCGGGCATCGCGGCGGGCCCGGCGGGGATCGCCGTCGACCGGCACGGGCGCACCGCCAACCCGGCGGTCTACGCCTGCGGCGACGCGACCGGGCCGCTGCGCTTCACCCACGCGGCGGGCTACCAGGCGGCGCTGGTCGTGCGCAACGCGCTCCTGCCCTTCCCCCGCGCGCTCGACTATCGCGCGATCCCCTGGGCGACCTTCACGTCGCCCGAGGTCGCGCGGGTCGGCCTGACCGTGGAGGAGGCGCGGCGCGCGCGCGGCGGGGTGCGGGTGACGAGGCTGCCCTACGACCAGATCGACCGGGCGCTCGCCGCGCGCGACGCGGAGGGCTTCATCACGCTGGTCCACGACGGGCGGGGCCGGCTCCTCGGTGCGCAGCTCGTGGGGCCGGACGCGGGCGAGACGATCGACGAGGTGGCGCTCGCCATGCGGCACGGCCTCGGCCTCGGCGCCATCGCCGCGGCGATCCACGTCTACCCGACGCTCGGGCTGGGCCTGCAGCAGGCCGCGCTCGACTGGCGGGCGCGCTCGCCGGGCGCGCGGGCCGCCCGCCGCGTCCTGCGCCCGCTCTTCCGCCGGCAGCGGCGCCCCGCACGGTAATCGCGATCACGGTTCCCAACGCGGGACCGTGATTTGCTAGATTGCAGGAGCGGGGCCCCGCGGCCCCGCCAGGGTAGGGCGCGACCAGGAGGCACAATGCGCGAGCCGAGCGGACGGGGCGCGCCGGCGGTGCCGGCCACGAAGCGCGACGCCGACTACGTCTTCTACGAGCTGACCAGGAGCATCTGCCCGGAGTGTCGCCGCGTGATCGACGCGCAGATCCTGCTGCGGGACAACAAGGTCTTCATGCGGAAGCGCTGCCCCGAGCACGGCCGGTTCGAGGCGCTGGTCTACGGCGACGCGCAGGCGTATGTGTCCGCGGCGAAGTTCAACAAGCCGGGCACGATCCCGCTGCGCTACACGACCGCGATCGCCCGCGGCTGCCCGCACGACTGCGGCCTCTGCCCCGATCACCAGCAGCACGCCTGCCTCGGCATCATCGAGGTCAACAGCGCCTGCAACATGGCCTGCCCCCTCTGCTTCGCCAACGCCGGTGCGGGCTTCAACCTGACGCTGCAGGAGGTCGAGGGCATCCTCGACCACCTGGTCGAGACCGAGGGCAGCCCCGAGGTCGTGCAGTTTTCCGGCGGCGAGCCCTCGATCCACCCCGAGATCGTCCCGATGCTGCGGGCGGCCCGGGACCGCGGCATCCGGTACGTCATGCTCAACACCAACGGCAAGCGGCTCGCGGACGACGACGCCTTCCTGGCCGACCTGGCCGCCATCCGCCCGGTGCTCTACTTCCAGTTCGACGGCTTCGCGCGGGAGACCTACGCGGCCCTGCGCGCCGAGCCCGACATCCTCGACCAGAAGCTGCGCGCCCTCGACCGGGCGGCGGTGGCCGGCCTCAACGTCGTCCTCGTCCCGGCGATTGTGAAGGGGGTCAACGACCACGAGGTCGGCGCGATCGTCGAGTTCGCCCTGCGGCACCCGGCGGTGCGTGGGATCAACTTCCAGCCCGCCTTCTACGCCGGCCGCCACGGCGCGCACAGCCCGCTGGAGCGGCTGACGATCCCCGACGTGCTGCGGCTGCTGGAGGCGCAGACCGCCGGGCTCTTCGCGGTCTCCGACTTCGTGCCGGTGCCCTGCTGCTTCCCGACTTGCAACTCCGTCACCTACGCCTACGTCGACGGGGACACGGTGCTGCCGTTGCCGCGCGTCCTCGATGTCGACGACTACCTCGACTACCTCGCCAACCGCGTCGTCCCGGACCTCTCCGCCGAGCTCAGGGCGGCGCTCGAGGGGCTCTGGTCCTCGTCCGCCGTGGCCGGCTCCGACGCGACGGCGGGCCGGTTCGCGCTCGCCTGCGCCGCCTGCGGCCTGCCGGACGAGCTCGACCTCGGCGCGCTGGCCGACCGCGTCTTCATGATCATGCTGCAGGACTTCATGGACCCCTGGACCTTCAACCAGAAGAACCTTATGAAGTGCTGCAAGGAAATCCTGCTGCCCGACGGCAAGCAGATCCCCTTCTGCGCCTACAACACGGTCGGCTACCGCGAGCAGGCGCGCGCCCAGCTCACCGCGCGCGAGCGCGCTCGCCACGGCGCCCACCGGGAGGGCGTGTCCTTCACGCCCGCGCCGCTGACCTTCGACTTCGACCGGCCGCTCCAGACCGGGGCGAGCCGGTTGGGCGCCGACGGCCTCCTGGTGCCCCAGCCGGTGCGCCCCGACGGGCGCGGGGGCGCCGGGCGGGCGGGGCGGCGCTGATGGCCGAGACGATGGGCGTCACCGCGGCCAGCCTCCCGGCCGGCGAGATCAAGACCTGCTGCGCCGCGCTCTACGCGAGCGACTGGGCGCGGCTGCTGCTCGGCGAGTCCTTCCACCCCGGCGGCGTGCCCCTGACGCTGCGGCTCGGCGCGCTGCTCGGCCTCGGCTCCGGCGCGCGCGTCCTCGACGTGGCCGCCGGGCGCGGGACGAGCGCGCTCGCCCTGGCCGGGCGCTATGGCTGCGCGGTCGTCGGCGTGGACTTCGCATCGGGGAACGCGCGCGAGGCGCGCGCCGCCGCCGCGCGGGCCGGGCTCGCCGACCGCGCGCACTTCGCGGTGGCGGACGCCGAGCGCCTCCCCTTCGCCGACGCCTCGTTCGACGCGCTCGTCTGCGAGTGCGCCTTCTGCACCTTCCCTGACAAACGCGCCGCCGCGCGCGAGTTCGCGCGGGTGCTGCGCCCGGGCGGGCGCGTCGGCCTGAGCGACCTCTCCCGCGCCGGCGCGCTCCCGCCGGACCTCGACGACCTGCTGGCCTGGGTCGCCTGCATCGCCGAGGCGCGGCCGGTCGAAGACTACGTCGCCCTCCTGGAAGGGGCGGGGCTGCGGGTCGGGCCGGTCGAGCCGCACGACGAGGCGCTGGCCGGGCTGGTGCGGGACGTGCGCGCCCGGCTGCTCGGCGCGGAGGTGCTGGCGAAGCTCGGCAGACTCGCCCTCCCCGCCGCCTTCAACATTGAGCGCGCCAAGAGCCTGGCCCGGAGCGCGGACGCGGCCGTGCGGGACGGCCGGCTCGGCTACGCCCTCGTGGTCGGCGTCAGGCCCGGCCAGGGCGGCGGCGCGGGGGCGCGGGGATGAGCGACGCGGGCGGGCGCGCGCTGGCGCCCGAGCCGGCTGGCGCGGCGCGGCAGTTGGTCCCGACCGCCCCGGCTCCAACTCGCGCGCGCCTGCTCCCGGCGGGCCTGGGTCTGCTGGCGCTCGGCGCGCTCGTCGCCGCGCGACGCCTGGCCCCGGACGGCGTCGCCGCCCTGGGCCTCGGCGCGACGCTGGCGCTCGCCTTCGCCAACGGCGCCAACGACGTCTCGAAGGGCATCGCCACGCTCGCCGGCGCGGGCGTGGCCGACTATGGGCGGGCCACGCGCTGGGGCGGGCTCTGGCCCGGCGCCGGCGCCCTCGCCGCCGCCGCGCTCGCCCGCGCCCTCGTCGCGACGTTCGGGGCGGGCTTCCTCGCGGGCGGCGCCGGCCTCGGCCCGGCGGCGGCACTCGCCGTCCTGCTCGGCGCCCTGGCCTGGGTGCTGCTCGCCACCCGCACCGGCCTCCCCGTCTCCACGACCCACGCGCTCGCCGGCGCCATCGTCGGAGTCGGCGTCGCGAGTGTGGGCGCGGGCGGGGTGGCCTGGGGCACCCTCGGCCGGACCATCGCGCTGCCGCTGCTGGCCAGCCCCCTCCTCGCCGTCGGGCTCGGCCTGCCGGCGTACGCGCTGGTGCGCCGGCTGCCCGCGCGGGCCCCGCTCGGGGCGCTGCACTGGCTGTCGAGCGGCGCCACCAGCTTCGCGCGGGGGCTCAACGACACGCCGAAGATCGTCGCGCTCGGCGCCGGCTTCGCCGTCGGCGCGGGGCGCGCGCCCTGGTGGGCCTTCCTCGCCATCGCCGCCGTGATGGTCGCCGGCAGTTGGGCCGGCGGGCGCCGGGTGACGCGCACGCTGGCGGAGCGGGTCACGCGCCTCGACGACCGCGAGGGGCTCGCCGCCAACCTCGCCACGGCCGCGCTGGTGGGCGCGGCCTCGCGCCTGGGGCTGCCGGTCTCGACCACGCATGTCGCGAGCGGGGCGATCGCCGGCGTCGGCGCGCGGCGCGGCCGGCGCGCGGTGCGCTGGCGCACGGTCGGCGAGCTGGCGCTCGCCTGGGTCGTCACGCTGCCCGTGACCGCGCTCCTCGCCGTGGCCGCCTACGCCCTGGTCCGCTGACGCGCCGGCGGACACGCGGACACAAGGGGGAACGATGAGAATCGGCCAACTCGCGGCGCTGACCGGCCTCAACCCGCGCACGCTGCGCTACTATGAGCGGATCGGCCTGCTCGCGCCCGCCCGGCGCACCGCGGCCGGCTATCGCCTCTACACCGCCCGGGAGGCCCGGCGGCTCCGGTTCATCCGGCGCGCGCAGGGGCTGGGCCTCTCCCTGCGCGAGATCGCCGCCATCCTCGCCGTCCGGGACGCCGGCGCGGCCCCCTGCCGGCAGGTGCAAGCCCTGGCCGAGGCGAAGGTGGCGGAGATCGACCGGCGGATCGCGGAGCTCCGCCGGCTTCGCGCGGAGCTGGCCGGGTTGGCGGAGCGCGCCGCCGACGTCGAGCCGGCCTGCGCCGCGGGCCCCGCGATCTGCCTGGCATTCGAGCCCGACCCGGCCGCGCCCGCTTGACCTTCCACCCGAGGGGAAGGTGTACTCTCCCGGGGTGGACGCAGACGGGAGGGTGCCGATGGGCGACCAGCGCTACGACCTCGTGATCCTCGGGTCCGGCTCGACCGCCTTCGCCGCCGCGCTCAGGGCGGCCGAGCTCGGCAAATCGGTCGCGATGGCCGAGCGGCGGACCGTGGGCGGCACTTGCGTCAACCGGGGCTGCCTGCCGAGCAAGAACCTCATCGAGGCGGCCAGGCTCGTCTACGACGCGGCCCACCCGCGCTACCCCGGCCTCGCGCCGGCCGACCTGCGGCCCGACTTTGGCGCGCTGGTCGCCCAGAAGGACGCGGTCATCCGCGACTACCGCGACACGAAGTACGACCGCCTCGTGGAGCAATCCGACCAGATCGCGCTGGTCATGGGGGCGGCGCGCTTCCTCGACCAGCACACCCTCGCGGTCGGCGAGCGGCGCCTGGCCGGCGACCAGTTCCTCGTCGCCCTCGGCTCCAGCCCGGCCATCCCCGCCATCGCGGGGCTGGACCGGGTGCCGTACCTCACCAGCGACCTCCTGACGAGCGGCGAGGCGCCGGAACTGACCGCGTTGCCGCGCTCGCTCCTCGTCGTCGGCGGAGGCTACATCGCCCTGGAACTCGGCCAGCTCTTCGCCCGCCTCGGCACGCGGGTGACGCTCTTGGCGCGCGGCGCCCGGCTCCTCGCGCACGGCTACGAGCCCGAGGTGGGGCCGGCGATCCAGGATCTCTTCGCCGCGGAGGGGATCGCGGTGTACACGCGCACCGTCGTGGAACGAGTCCGGCAGGAGGGGGCCGAGGTCGTTGCGACCATCAGCCGGGACGGGCAGCGCCACGAGCTGCGCGCCGAGCGGCTGCTCCTCGCCGCCGGCCGCCGGCCGAACACCGCGGGCGTCGGCCTGGAGGTCGCCGGCGTGCGGCTCGACGCGCGCGGGGCGGTGGCCGTGGACGCGCACCTGCGCACCAGCGCGCCGCACATCTGGGCGGCGGGCGACGTCATCGGCGCGCAGGTGGCGAGCCAGATGGCCACCCCGGTGGGCGCGCACGACGGCGCGATCGCCGCGCACAACGCCCTCGCCGGCGGGCCCTTGCGCGCGGTCGACCACCGGGTCATCCCGCGCGCCATCTTCACCGACCCGCCGATCGGCCTCGTCGGCCTGACCGAAGCGGAGGCCGTCGCCGCCGGGCGCCGCTGCTGGTGCAACACCGTGCCGCTGGCGCTGGTGCCGCGGGCGGGGGCGATCCGGGACACGCGCGGCCTCGTCAAGATGGTCGCCGACGCCGACACCGACGAGGTGCTCGGCGTGGCGCTGGTGGGGCCGGGCGCGCACGAGGTGATCCACGAGGCGGCGATGGGGCTGCGCTTCCGCGCGACGCTCGACGACTACATCGACCTCGTGCATGTCTACCCCACGATGGCGGAGGCGCTCAAGCTCGTCGCCATCTCCCGCTACAAGGACCCGGCCCGGCTCTCCTGCTGCGCGGAGTGACGATGGACAGCGCGGGCGCGCGCCTCGCGCGGGTGGCCGGCGCCTACGCCGGGGTGGTGCGCAGCCACCGCTACTTCCCGCTCTGGCTGGGGCAACTCGTCTCCAGCTTCGGCGACACGCTGCACTACATCGCGCTCGTGGTGCTGGTCTTCCGCCTGACCGGGCAGGGGCTGGCGGTCGCCGCGACCGTCGCCGCCGAGGTCGTGCCGGTGCTGCTGCTCGGCCCGGTCGCCGGCGTCGTCATCGACCGCTTCAGCCGCAAGGCGGTCCTCGTCGGCGCCGACCTCGCCCGCGCGCTGCTGGCCCTCTCGCTGGTCTGGCCACGGGGCGCCTGGCACGCCTACGTCGTGGCCGCCGGGCTGGCCGCGGGCGGCGCCTTCTTCAACCCCGCCGTGCAGGCGGTCATCCCCGCGCTGACCACCGCGGAGCAGCGGCTGGCCGCCAACTCGGTCGCCTGGTCCACCGCGCAACTGGTCCAGATCGTCGCCTCGGCGCTCGCGGGCGGCGTGATCGCCTTCATCGGCACCGCGCCGGCCTTCGCCCTCAACGCGGCCAGCTTCGGCGCCTCGGCGCTCCTGATCGCGACGCTGCCGCTCCCCGCCCACGCCGGGCAGCTCGACGCGGACGCCAAGCAGGGGCTCGGCCGCTACGTCGGCGCGGCGCGGGCGGGGCTCGCCTTCGCCCGCCGCGACCGCTTCGTCTCCCGCCTGCTGCCGGTGCAGGCGCTCGCCTCCCTCGCGGTCGGCGCCACCGGGGCGCTCCTGGTCGTCCTGGCCGAGCGGCACCTCCGGCTGCCGCCCGCGGGCTTCGCCTGGCTGATCGGGGCGATCGGCGTGGGCGCGCTCCTCGGGCCGCTCCTCCCCAACGCGCTGGCGACCGACTATCGCGACGCCCGCTGGCTCTTCGTGCCCTACATCATCCGCGGGATCGGCGACGTGCTCCTCGCCGTCTTCACGCCACTCCCCGCCGCGCTGGCGATCCTCGTCGTCTACGGCCTCTGCACCTCCACCGGCATGGTCGTCTTCAACACCACGGTGCAGGGGGCGGTGCCCGACGCGCTGCGCGGGCGGGTCTTCACCCTCCTCGACGTGACCTGGGGGGCCATGCAACTCCTGTCGCTGGCGCTCGGCGGGGCGCTGGTCGACGCCGTCGGCGTCCGCGCCGTCTACTGGCTCGGCGGCGGGCTGCTGGCGCTGGCGGGGGCGCTCGGGCTGGCCCTGCTCGGCGGCCACGACTTCCGCGCGGGCGAGTCGGCTGACGAGGGACCGGTCTGGTGAGGCTCGGGATGAAGCCTCCGTTAGCCACCCGCGCTCGGTAACACCGGGGCGACGCCCGCTGCCGCCAGGCGTTCCTCGATGCCGGCGCCGCGCAGGTGGCGAGCCAGGCGGGGCGGGCACTGGACGGCGCGGGGACGGGCAAGCGGGTGCTGCTGTGCCAGTTCGGGCGGGTGGCGCTGGCGCCGCGGCGCCAGCGCTACCGGGCCATGAGGCCGCGCCTCGTCCCGAGCGGTTGGCCCTGCCGGTCGCGCGCGCTTCCGCCGCCCGCCCCTGCGCCGCCCCGCCCCGGCGTCGGCGGGTCACCCGGCGCCCCGGGGCCCCGCTCGGCGTCGCGGAGCCCGCGGAGGAGGAGGTCGAGCCCGCACGCGAAGTCCGCCTCGGGGTCGCACTCGACGCAGATGGCCATCGCGACCCGCGTCAGCCGGGGCGAGAGGCCCGGCGGGAGCAGCTGCCCCAGGCGCACGAGCCGCTCCCGCGGCGGCAGGGTTTCGCCCGGTTGCAGCGCGGTTTGGCAGAAGCAGGCGAGCTCCGCCACGCCGTAGCCGATGCCGTAGGCGATCAGGGTGCGCAGGATCTCGGCCGCGCGCGGCTCGGCGAAGCCGGCGTCGCGCAGGAGCGCCAGGTGGCGGTCGCAGGCGGCGAGGGCGGCCTCGGGGAGCACGCTCGGGCGGAGGAGGAGCGGCGCCGCGTGGGGATGCCGGTGGAAGAGTGCCCGGATCGCGCCGACGAAGGCGCGCAACTGCTCGGTCCAGGGCGTCG
>DASSSV010000408.1:0-15709 GCA_035708265.1 Thermomicrobiales bacterium
CATCGTCCACTGGAGCGACACGATCAAGATTCCCTACGAGCCCTTCATCGGGACGATTGGCGCCTCGCCGGAGATCGCCGCGATCAACTCGCTCACGCCAGCGGAGCACGGCGGCAACATGGACCTGCCCGACGTGCGGCCCGGCGTGACCCTCCACCTCCCCGTCTACGTGGACGGCGCCCTGCTGTACCTGGGGGATTGCCACGCCTGCCAGGGCGATGGTGAGTTATGCGGCGTGGCGGTCGAGCACCGCGCACGGGTCACGCTGGAACTGGACGTGCTCAAGGGACACACGATATCCTGGCCGCGTCTCACCTGCGACGACTTCATCATGGCCATCGGCAGCGGGCGTCCGATGGAAGACGCCGCCCGCATCGCCTATCGCGAACTCGTCTACTGGCTGGAACAGGAGTACGGCTTCGACCGGCTGGACGCCTACATGCTGCTCACGCAGGTCGGCAAAGCGCGGCTCGCCAACATGGTCGATCCCAACTACACCATTGGCGCCTCGATCGCGCGCCGCTACCTGCCCCGCTAGCGGACCCGTCCCCAGTGCATACATACATCTCAACAACTTGCGGCTTGAGACTCCGACCTTTCAGTGCTCCGCGCGCACGGTGCGGGCCAGCCGGCGGACGCCGGCGCGCAGGGCTTCCGGGGGTGCGCCGGCGAACCCGAACAGCCACCCGTCGCGCGCGAGGGGGCAGACGCTGAACTGCGACAGGGTGGGCAGGGCGAGGCCATGCTCCGCGACGCGCCCGGCGACGGCCCGGCCGCACGTCCCGGCCGGGAGCCAGGCGGCCAGATTCAACCCGGCCTGCGGCACGACGACGTCGAGCAGCTCGCCCAACTCCTCCCGCAGCGCCTCCACCAGCGCGTCCCGGCGCGCCTGGTAGAGCGGGCGCATGCGACGCAGGTGCCGGGCGAAATGGCCCTCCGCGATGAAGTCGGCCAGCGCCAGTTGCTCCAGAATCGGCGGGTGGATGTCGACGTAGCGGCGCGCCGCCCGCAGGGCGGGGAGCAGTCCGGCCGGGGCGACCAGGTAGCCCAGGCGCAAGGCGGGGAAGAGCACCTTACTGAAGGTGCCGACGTAGAGCACGCGCCCCGCGTCGTCCAGGCTGTGCAGCGCCTCAAGCGGCCGCCCGCCGAAGCGATACTCGCTGTCGTAGTCGTCCTCGACAATCCAGGCGTCCGCCTCCCGCGCCCAGGCCAGCAGCGCCAGGCGGCGGCGCAGGCTCATCGTGACCCCGGTGGGGAACTGGTGCGAGGGGGTGACGACGGCGAGGCGCGCCCGCGGGCAGAGTCGCCCCCCCGCCCCGACGTCGAGCCCCTCGCGGTCCACCGGCACGGGGATCGGCGCGGCCCCGGCCGCCAGGAGCGCCCCGCGCGCCCCCGTGTAGCCCGGATCTTCGAGCCAGATGGGGTCGCCGGGATCGAGCACCACTTGCGCGACGAGCGCCAGGGCGCCCTGCGCGCCGGCCGTGACGATGACCTGCTCGGGCGCGCACCGGACGCCGCGCGTGAGGGTGATATGCGCGGCGATGGCCGCGCGCAGGGGGAGGTAGCCGGCGATCTGCTGGTAGAGGGCGGCGTCGGGCAGCGAGCGGCGGGCGTGCCGCGCGACGAGCCGCCCCCAGGTCGCGTAGGGGAAGTGGGCGACGTCGGGCTGGCTGATGCGGAAGGGATGCTCGCCGGCGCCAACCTCCCGCACCGCCGCCGCCTCGGGGTAGGGCAGGTCGGCGAGCAGGCGGCCACGCCGCGACACCGGGAGCCCGCGTTGCGGCGCCGCCGTCGGCGGCGACTGCGCGCGCAGGTGCGCCACCCGCGTGCCGTCGCCGACGCGGCTCTCTATGTAGCCTTCCTGAAGGAGGAGGTCATAGGCGAGCGCGGTGGTGGTGCGCGAGACGCCTAGCGTCCCGGCCAGGGTGCGCGTCGAGGGCAGGCGGGCCCCCGCGTCCAGGCGCCCCGCCAGGATCTGTCCTCGCAGGCGCTCGTAGAGCTGGCGGTACAGCGGCGCCGCGGCCTGCGGATCGAGGTCGATCGCCGGCTGCGCCAGCGCCGGGGCGCGTTTCGCCACCGAGGGCCGTCCTCCTGCGCCAATGCGGCGGCCGTCCTTGCCGCTTAATGGCCACGGCATTGTAAGGAGGAATGAGCCACGCGAGCAAGCCATCTCTGGCGGCAGGCTCGCTTGGGCGGCCACGCGGCACCCGGACGGTGCCGGCCCCGACACGAGCGCGCCGGCCCGGGCGGCCGAGTTCGGACCGGGCCGGCGGACCACGGTGAGGGCGATGCCGGCTTAATGGCCCGCCCGAATTCACGAAAATTGGCTCTTGGGGCACCTCCATTATCGTGCTACGCTGGGCCGACCGGCGCCGGACGGGAGCCGTGTCGCCACGTCGTCGCACGCGGAGAGGACAGGGAGCACCGAGCATGAACCTGCGACGCGAGAGGAGCACGACATGAGAGCAGAAGCAGAGCACAAGCGGAGTCCCGCATCCGGGCCCGGCGCCGGACCGGTGCCGCGCCGGGCCCGCGTGCTGGAGCGGAACGACCTGCCCCACAGCGAGACGAGTTTCGAGTTCGCGGGCTACGACCACGGCGAGATCGGCGCCTCCGTTATCGTCATCGACGCGCCGCCCGGCAGCGGACCGCGGCTGCACAAACACCCCTATACGGAAGTCTTCATCGTGCTGGAGGGCAGCGCCACGTTCACGGCCGGGGAGGATGTGATCGCGGCGGGTTGCGAGCAGGTCGTGATCGTGCCCGCCGGGGTGCCGCACAAGTTCGTCAACGCCGGTCCGGGCCGGCTCCGCCAGGTGGACATCCACCCCAGCGGCCGGTTCATCACCGAATGGCTCGAAGACTGAATGTCGAGGTCTCCGCCTAGTGGTGCGTCGCCGCTGATCTGCGCCACCGTCCTGGCCGTGGTCAAGTCCTGGGCCCGCATCCGGGGCGGCCGGACTCCGGGAGTCCAACGGCGATGCGTTGCGCCGCGGTTTCCAACCTGTCCTCACACACCCGATCAACCATCAACCGTACTCGAGGAGGGCAGCATGACCGCTACCTACACCTGGGACGTCTTCTCCAGCCTCGACGGCTACGGCTCCACCAGCGGCGACTGGGGCGGCTACTGGGGCAAGCAAGGCCCCGAGCTGCTCGACCGCCGCCTCGCCCTGTACGGCGCGGCGCAGCGGATGGTCTTCGGGGCCACCACCTATCGGCAATTCGTGCAGATGCTGGGCTCGAGTACCGAGGGGTCCGAGGTGCGTGACCCCTGGGTCGCCCGCATGCGGCGCCTGCCGCTGACGGTGGTGTCGACCACCCTGGAAGGCCCCCTCGACTGGCCGGACGCGACCGTCGCGCGCGGCGACGCCGTCGATGTCGTCGCCCGGCTCAAGGCGGCGTCCGCGGTGCCGTTGCGCTCGCACGGCAGCCTGGCGCTGAACCGGGCGCTGCTGGCCGCCGGCCTGGTCGACCGCCTCCAGGTGACGCTCTTCCCGGTGATCACCGGCCAGACCGGCGAGGCCCCGCTCTTCCGGGGGGCGGCCGACTTCGACCTCGAGCTGCTCGAGAGCCGGACGCTCGACGGCCGCATCCAAGAGCTCATCTACCGGCCCACCCTGCATGGCTGAGTCCGTCCAGGCGCGCCCACCTGGACCCGGAAGTTCCCGCTGGCCGACACGCCGACTGGGCTCACGGCCGCCCCGGTCACGCGGTTTGCTGAGCACCGCCCGATTCGTCGGGTCGTTCGACGAGTTTGCCGTTCTCGAACGTCGCCCTGGCGCGGACCAGGGCGACCAGGTGGGTGCGTTGACCGCGCGCCAGTGGGCCTGGCATGGCGCCGTCTGCGCAGAGACGGCAATGACACGGGGCCGGCCACGGTGGCCGGCCCCGGCGAAGTCGTGGGTATGCCGAGCGCGCCGGGTCAGCGCGCGGCCCGCGCGCCGCTGCCGGCGGGCGCGCCGTGACAGTTCTTGTACTTCTTGCCGCTCCCGCACGGGCAGGGGTCGTTGCGCCCGACTTTCTGGCCCTTCGTCGCGCGCTTCGGCCGCTTCTTCCCCGCGCCCTCG
The DNA here is from genome assembly GCA_035708265.1 of Thermomicrobiales bacterium. Lineage (GTDB taxonomy): Bacteria > Chloroflexota > Chloroflexia > Thermomicrobiales > CADCWN01 > DASSSV01. Next base: position 4,071 of record DASSSV010000408.1, read on the forward strand.
TCGCCGTCGCGGTTGGTCGTCGTCTCCTCCAGCCGCGGGCGCGGCGGGCGGACGATCTCGACCCAGTAGATCTGGTGCGTCAGGTCGTGCCGGAGGTTGCCCAGCAGGCCCTGGAACATCTGGTAGCCCTCGGTCTTATAGGCGACCAGCGGGTCCTTCTGCCCGTACGCCTGGAGCCCGATGCCCTGGCGCATCTCGTCCATCGCCGTCAGGTGCTCGGTCCACAGCCGGTCGATCGTGCCGAGCCAGACCAGGCGCTCGACCTGGCGCATCGTCTCCGGGCCGAGCTGCCCCTCCTTGCGCTCGTAGGCGGCGTCGGCGAGGTCGACCAGGTGGTCCTCGAGTTCTTCCCGGTGGAACTCGCCCAATTTCTCCGGCGACTCCATCAGCGGGAAGATCTGCGCCAGTTCGCGGTGCATCCCGGCGAAGTCGGGTTCGGCGTGGCTGTCCTCGGTCCAGTGGCGCGCGACGGTGTCGCGGATCTCCTCCTCGACCATCTCCAGGATGCGCGCCTTGAGGTCCTCGCCGGCGATCAGCCGGTGGCGGTCGCGGTAGATCACCTCGCGTTGCTTGTTCATCACGTCGTCGTACTGGACGACGTGCTTGCGGATGTCGAAGTTGTAGCCCTCGACCTTCGTCTGCGCGCTCTCGATGGATTTCGAGATGATCTTCGCCTCGATCGGCACGTCCTCTTCCATGCCGAGGCGGCCCATGATCCCGGCGACCCGGTCGGAGCCGAAGCGGCGCATCAGCTCGTCTTCGAGCGAGACGTAGAAGCGCGAGGAGCCGGGGTCGCCCTGGCGGCCGGCGCGCCCGCGGAGCTGGTTGTCGATGCGGCGCGACTCGTGCCGCTCGGTGCCGATGATGTGCAGGCCGCCCGCGTCGGCGACGCCCGGGCCGAGCAGGATGTCGGTGCCGCGGCCGGCCATGTTGGTGGCGATCGTCACCGCGCCCGGCTGGCCGGCCTGCGCGACGATCAGCGCCTCGCGCTCGTGCTGCTTGGCGTTGAGGACTTCGTGCGCGATCCCGGCGCGCTCGAGCTCATGGCTCAAGCGCTCCGAGGTCTCGATCGAGGTCGTGCCGACGAGGACCGGGCGGTCCTGCGCGTGCATCTCCGCGATCTCGTTGACGACCGCGTGGAACTTGGCGTCCTCGGTCTTGTAGACCTGGTCGGGGTAGTCCTCGCGGATCATCGGCTTGTTGGTCGGGATCGGCACGACTTCGAGGTTGTAGATCGTCGCGAACTCTTCCGCCTCGGTCTCGGCGGTGCCGGTCATGCCCGCCAGTTTCTCGTACATGCGGAAGTAGTTCTGGAAGGTGATCGTCGCCAGCGTGACGTTCTCGCGGCGGACGCGCACGCCCTCCTTGGCTTCGATCGCCTGGTGCAGCCCCTCGCTCCAGCGCCGGCCCGGCATCTTGCGCCCGGTGAACTCGTCGACGATGACGACCTCGCCGTCCGGCTCGATGATGTAGTCCTTGTTGAGGTGGTAGATCGCCTTGGCCTTGAGCGCGTTGTCGAGGTAGTGCGTCAGGTCGGAGTAGCGGTCGTCGTAGATCGAGGCGCCCTCCGGCAGGTTGAGCAGGCGCTCGACGTGGTCGATGCCCTCGTCGGTCATCGTCACGACCTTGCGCTTCTCGTCGATCTCGAAGTCGCGCCCGAGGCGCAGGTTCTTGACCAGTTGGGCGAACTGGTAGTAGCGGTCGGTCGCCTCCTCGGCCGGGCCGGAGATGATCAGCGGGGTGCGCGCCTCGTCGATCAGGATGTTGTCGACCTCGTCGACGATGGCGTAGTAGAGCGGGCGCTGCACCGTCTGGCTGATGTCGACGACCATGTTGTCGCGCAGGTAGTCGAAGCCGAACTCGTTGTTGGTGCCGTAGGTGATGTCGGCCTCATAGGCTTCGCGGCGCTCGACCTGCCGCCAGTGGGTCAGGCGCTCGTCGCCGTGCGGCGTCGGGTCGACGTAGTCGGGGTCGTAGATGCCGCCGAACTCGTGGCAGATCACGCCGACGCTGACGCCGAGGCGGTGGTAGACCGGCCCCATCCAGCCGCCGCCGAGGCGGGAGAGGTAGTCGTTGGGCGTGACGAGGTGGCAGCCCTTGCCCAGCAGCGAGTTGAGGTAGAGCGGCAGCGAGGCGACGAGCGTCTTGCCCTCGCCGGTCTTCATCTCGGCGATCTTGCCCTCGTGGAGGACCATCCCGCCGATCAACTGCACGTCGAAGTGGCGCTGACCGAGGGTGCGCTTGGCGGCCTCGCGCACGGCGGCGAACGCCTCGGGCAGCAGGTCGTCGAGGGTGTCGCCGGCCAGGAGGCGCCCCTTGAACTCGGTCGTCTTGTCGCGGAGTTCGGCGTCGGTGAGGCGCTCGAAGTCGGGTTCGAGCCGGTTGATCTCCTCCGCCTTGCCCCGCAGCCGCGCGAGGGTGCGCTCGCCGCTATCGGTGAAGAGCCGGCTCAAGAGTTTGCGCATGCGTGTCCTGTTCTCCCACGGCCTGCCCGCCATACGTCCCGCGGGCGGGTAACGCCGCCTAGCGCCCTGCTCGATCAACAGCGCGCTGTTAAGTGTACTACAAGGACAACGCGGGAAACAGCGCGGCGGTGACGCCGGCAGGGTCGGGGCAGGGGGATAGGGGGTGGAGGGGGTGGAGGGGGTGAAGAGGGGCGGAGCCCGAGCGGCCCTGACCGCTGCTGGGAGCGCCTGACGGCGCACGAAGGCCGGCAGCGCGGCCTCGTTGGCGATGTCCCAGCCCCGTGGCGGCTCCTCCTCCACCCTCTATCCCCCTTCACCCCCTGTCGCCCCCTCAATCCGTCTGCTCGCCCCCTCAATCCGTCTGCGCGATGCTCGCCGCGACGATGCGCAGGCCGTTCCCCTCCGGCGCGACGGTGTAGGTGCCGGCGTAGTGGTGCGTGCTGCCGTCGGTGTGCTTCGCCGTCAGGACGACGTTGAGGATCGCGCCGTCCGAGCCGGTCGGGTAGGCCGTGAGGATCGCGGGGGTGACGAACTCGGTGTCGGCGTAGCCGGACGCGAAGTCGTCGTACGACTGGCGCTGCTGCCAGGCCGCGCCGAGCAGGTTGTACGCCGCGTGGTAGTCCTTGCTGTCGATCGCCTCGTAGAAGGCGCGCAGCGTCTGGACCGCGGGCGTCGGGCCCATCGTCAGCGGGCCGCTGTCGAAGGCGGGCGGCACGTTGCCGAGGCAGGGCGGCACCGAGACCGGGCTGACCGTCGACTGCCCGCCGTTCTGCGGCAGCGTGATGAGGAGCGCCTGCGGGGCGTCGCGGTCGCCACACCAGTTGCCGAAGCGGACCGACTGCAGCGCCGTCTGGGTCGGCTGGAGGATCAGCCCGGGCCCGCCGTCGCCGGTGCCGGCGTCGCCGCCCGCTGGCGGCACGCCGATCGGCTGCCCCTGGCCGTCGACGACCTGCACCTGCGGCCGCCCGGTCAGCGCGCAGGGTGCGGGCGACTGGTTGCGGTAGGTGATGTCGCCGATGCGCTGCCCCGCACCGGCGTTCCAGGCCACGCTGGCCGCCAGGTCGGCGCTCCGGCACGGCTGCTGGAGCGCGGCGAGCGAGGTCGTGAAGATGCGCCGCCCGAACTGGCCGAGTTCGATGTCCCACGGCGCGGGGTTCTCCGGGTGGCGCTCGAAGCGCGCCCGTTCGAAGTACTGCACGACATAATCGCGGCCGTCGAGCGTCTCGTGGATCTCCTCGGTCAACGGGTAGCCGAACTGGTCGAGGCCGCCGTGCTGCAGCCAGTAGGCGTAGAAATCCGGCGCGACGTTGTGGCCGGTGGCCTGGAAGTAGGTGTCGCCGGCCTGCGGCGCGACGGCCGGGTCGGCGGGGTGGATGTCGCGCCCGAACTGGCCGAGTTCGACATCATACGGCGGTTGGTTCTCCGGGTGATACTCCATCCTGACGCGCTCGAAGTACTGCACCGTGTACGGCTTGCCGTCCTCGAGCCGCTGCTGGAACTCCCCGCTGAGCGGGTAGCCGTTGGTCGCCAGCCCGCCGTGCGCCTGCCAGTAGGCCAGGAAGCGGCCCTGGAGGCACTTGCCGGTCTCGGGAAAGCATTGCTCGTCCGCCGCGCCGGCCGCCGGCGCCCGGAGCAGCCCCGCGCCGCACAGCGCTGCCGCGGCGACCAGCGCCGCCGCGCCCAGCGCCGCGCGCCGCGCGCGCCGCATCCACGTTTCCCTCATCGTGCCCTCCTCCTTCCGTGAGATCCGCTGGCGCGTCAATTCGGCGGTATTGAACCTATCGCGCTGGCGATTGAAATCGCCGCGAAGGACGCCTCACGGTGTCACGAAGGCCGCCTCCGCGGACTGCTTACGTCCCAACCCGCCGGGTGCCCTCTGGGCGTGGGTTTCGCGGCGAGCGCAGCGAGCCCTTAGCGACGACTTCAGTCGCCGGCACGTCCCGCGCCGCTACCTCCTTCAACGCGCAGCCGACGCCAGAGTTGACCCCGCCCGCACGATTTGCGCCGCCGCGCGGCCACTTTCGCCTGGTTTCGCCCATGCGAATCCTTGACGTTCGTAGTGACGTCTGGTATAGTCGCGATAGGAGAGAATGGTTCTTAGTTGACAGCCCCGGTCGAGACGGGCCGGGCGGGCCGCGAGGCGGGAGGCGAACAGGAGCGATGGCGATGTTGGCGTCGAGCGGGCGCTACGGCGAGTTGCTCGCGCGGTTGCGGCGGGATGGCTTGCGGCTGACCCCCCAGCGGCTGGCGGTGCTGCGCGTCCTCGCCGACGACACCGGGCACCCCACCGTCGAGCAGGTCTACGAGCGCGTCCGGGCCGCGTACCCAACCACCAGTCTGGCGACGATCTACAAGACGATCGACCTGCTCAAGGGCATCGGCGAGGTGCTCGAGCTGAGCGTCGGCGAGAGTCGGCACTACGACGGTCGCGACCCCCGCCCCCACCCCCACCTGATCTGCGAGGACTGCGGCCGCATCCTCGACCTCGCGCTCGACGGCCCGCTCGGCGACCCCGCCGTGCTGCTCGCCGCCGCCGAGGTGGTTGGCCGGGAGCACGGCTACCACCAGATCGCGCCGCAGCTCGCCTTCCGCGGCCGCTGCGACGACTGCTACCGCCGCCGGCTGGCGGCCCTCGACGAGCAACTGGCCGAGTCCGCGGAGTGACCGTGGCGTCCGGCCGCGCGCTTGCCCCCGCCGAGGCATTATGCGATACTTTGGTTGAGAAAGTCGGGTCGCGCCGCGGGCGCGGCGGCGGCGCGACCCGAACGAGCGCAAACCGGAGCGATACGACGGTGTACGCGGCGCCGAGGGCGTAAAGGAGGAAGAAGGGCCTTGACTTCGCTGGTCATCAAGAACTTGCACGCCAAGATCGAGGACAAGGAGATCCTCAAGGGCGTCGACCTGACGGTCAACCAGGGCGAGATCCACGCGCTGATGGGGCCGAACGGCTCCGGCAAGAGCACCCTCGCCTACGTCCTGCTGGGCCACCCGAGCTACGAGGTCACCGAGGGCGAGGTCCTGCTCGACGGCCAGGACGTGCTGGCGATGGCGCCGGACGAGCGGGCGCAGGCCGGCCTCTTCCTGGCCTTCCAGTACCCCACCGCGATCCCCGGCGTCAACGTCGCCAACTTCCTGCGCCTGAGCGCCGGCGCGGTCAAGAAGGCCCGCTACCTCGCCGAGCACGGCGAGGACGCCGAGTACAAGGCGCCGCCCGTCGCCGAGTTCCGCAAGCGGCTGACCGCGAAGATGAACCTCCTCAAGCTCGACCGCTCCTTCATGGCCCGCTACCTCAACGACGGCTTCTCGGGCGGCGAGAAGAAGCGGATGGAGATCCTGCAACTGGCGATGCTGGAGCCGAAGATCGCGGTGATGGACGAGACCGACTCCGGCCTCGACATCGACGCGCTGCGCATCGTCGCCGACGGCGTCAACGAGCAGATGCGCGAGGCGCACGGCGGGATGGGCGCGCTGGTCATCACGCACTACCAGCGGCTGCTCAACTACATCAAGCCCGACTACGTCCACGTCATGCTCCACGGCCGCATCGTCGTCGAGGGCGGCCCGGAACTGGCGCTGCAACTGGAGGACAAAGGCTACGACTGGGTGCGCAGCGAGTTCGCCCCGGAGGCGCCCCCGGTCGTCGAGGAAGCCGAGACCACCGTCGCGGGCTGACGAGTCGGGAGTCGGCAGTACCGGCCATGCCATCGTTGACCGGTTTACCTACCGAAGCGGCCACTACCGACTACCGACTACGCAGGGAGGGCGCACATGTCGAGCACCACCACCGAATTCACCGGGATTCGGGAAGACCATAACTTCAACTTCGCCGACAAGGAAGACTACGTCTTCAAGGCCAAGCGGGGCCTGTCGCGCGCGGTCGTCGAAGAGATCTCCGCCATGAAGGGCGAGCCCCAGTGGATGCGGGACTTCCGCCTGAAGGCGCTCGGCTACTTCGAGAAGCGCCCGATGCCGAACTGGGGCGCGGATCTCAGCGAGATCGACTTCGCCAACATCTTCTACTACATCAAGCCGGCCGAGAAGCAGGGCCGCACCTGGGAGGACGTCCCCGCCTACATCAAGGAGACGTTCGAGAAGATCGGCATCCCCGAGGCCGAACGCAAGTACCTGGCCGGCGTCGGCGCGCAGTACGAGAGCGAGGTCGTCTACCACTCGCTGCGCGAGGATCTGCAGAAGCTCGGCGTGATCTTCGTCGACACCGACACCGCGCTGCGCGAGTACCCCGACTTGGTCAAGCAGTACTTCGGCACGATCATCCCGCCGAACGACAACAAGTTCGCCGCGCTCAACTCGGCGGTCTGGTCGGGCGGCTCCTTCGTCTACGTCCCCGAGGGCGTCCACGTCGACGTGCCGCTGCAGGCGTACTTCCGCATCAACGCCGAGAACATGGGCCAGTTCGAGCGGACGCTAATCATCTGCGCGCCCGGCTCCTACGTCCACTACGTCGAGGGCTGCACCGCGCCGACCTACGGCTCGGAGTCGCTGCACAGCGCCGTGGTCGAGATCATCGTGCAGGAGGGCGCGCGCTGCCGCTACACGACGATCCAGAACTGGTCGAAGAACGTCTACAACCTCGTCACCAAGCGCGCCGCGGCCTACAAGGACGCGACGATGGAGTGGGTCGACGGCAACCTCGGCTCGAAGGTGACGATGAAGTACCCCGCCGTCTGGCTGATGGAGCCGGGCGCGAAGGGCGAGGTCCTCTCGGTGGCCTACGCCGCCGACGGCCAGCACCAGGACGCCGGCGCCAAGATGGTCCACGTCGCGCCGCACACCTCCTCGACGGTGACGTCGAAGTCGATCTCCAAGGGCACCGGCCGCGCCTCCTACCGCGGGCTGGTCAAGGTCCACCCGGGCGCGAACGACGTCAAGTCGAGCGTCGTCTGCGACGCGCTGCTGCTGGACGAGGCGTCGCGCACCGACACCTACCCCTACATGGAGATCGAGGAGGACAACGTCCAGGTCGGCCACGAGGCGACCGTCTCCAAGGTCGGCGAGGAGCAGCTCTTCTACCTCCAGAGCCGCGGCCTCTCCGAGGGCGAGGCGATGAGCATGATCGTCTCCGGCTTCATCGAGCCGATCGCCAAGGAGCTGCCGCTGGAGTACGCGGTCGAACTCAACCGCCTGATCCAGCTCGAGATGGCCGGCAGCGTCGGCTGAGCGACGTACGACGAGCGACGAGCGACGAACGGGGCGCCGGGCGCTCGCCGGAGCGGACGATTCGATGGGGGCGGGGAACTCCTTGGAGCCCCGCCCCTCAGTACGTATGGAGCGCAAACGGGACGGGGGACGCGCGCCGCAGCACCGAACGCCGGTTCGTCGCTCGTCGCTCGTCGCTCGTCGTTCCGAAAGGGGTGGCATGAGCACGACGTTGACACCGACCGAGGCGGCGCCGGTGCGCGGCTTCACGCGCGAGGGGGTCGAGGCCCTGTCGCGCGCCAAGGGCGAGCCCGACTGGGTGCGCGAGGCGCGGCTGGCGGCGTGGGAGACCTACGAGGCGACGCCGATGCCCTCGCTGCGCGACGAACAGTGGCGCCGCACCAGCATCCGCCAGCTCAAGCTCGACGCGGTGGCGCCCTTCGCCCCCGTGTCCGGCCCGGTGGCCCGGCTGGCCGGCGCGCCCGAGGCGGCGCGCGCCGGTCTCGACACGCCCGCGGCGGCCGAGGCGCGCGCCGGCCTGGTCCTCCAGCACAACTCCACTGTCATCCACCACGACCTGCGGCGCAACCTCGCGCAACAGGGCGTCCTCTTCCTGGGGCTCGACGAGGCGATGCGCGAACACGGCGACCTCGTCCGCCAGTACTTCATGACCAGGGCCGTCACGCCGGAGCACGACAAGTTCAGCGCGCTGCACGGCGCCTTCTGGAGCGGCGGCGTCTTCCTCTACGTGCCGAAGGGCGTGCAGGTCGAACTGCCCTTGCAGGCGCGCGTCTACGCCGACGCCGACTCGCCCGCGCTGATGCCGCACACGCTCGTCGTGGTGGAGGCGGGCGCCTCGGCCGTCTTCATCGACGAGTATGTCTCGCCGACCGGCGAGCAGCAGGGCCTCTCCAACAGCGTGGTCGAGCTCTTCACCGGCGCCGGCGCGCAACTGCGCTACGTCAGCGTGCAGGACTGGGGGCGCAACGTCTACCACTTCAACACCCAGCGCCTCGTCGCCCAGCGCGACAGCGCTACCAACTCGCTCTCGATCCTGCTCGGCTCGCGGCTGACCAAGTCGAACGTCGAGAGCGGGCTCGACGGCCAGGGCGCGACCTCGGAGATGCTCGGCATCTTCTTTGGCGACGGCGCGCAGCACTTCGACCAGCACACCCTGCAAGACCACCTGCAGCCGCACACGACCAGCGACCTGCTCTTCAAGGGCGTGCTGCGCGACCGCGCCCGCTCGGTCTTCGCCGGCCTGATCCGCGTCGAGCCGCACGCGCAGCGCACCGACGCCTACCAGGCCAACCGCAACCTGCTCCTCTCCGACAAGGCCCGCGTCGACACGATGCCGAAGCTGGAGATCGGCGCCAACGACGTGCGCTGCACGCACGGCGCGACGATCGGCCAGGTCGACCAGGAGCAACTCTTCTACCTCCAGAGCCGCGGCCTGGACCGCGGCGAGGCCGAGCGGATGATCGTCGACGGCTTCCTCGACGAGATCATCCAGCGCATCCCCCTGGCCGAGGTGCGCGACCGCCTGGACCTCGCGATCAAGCAGAAGATGGGCCTCCCGCCGTCCGCCGCCGCCGAGGAGGACGACGCCTGGCTGGACGAGGAGTAACCCCCAGCGCCGACGCTCGAGACGATCACCGCAGAGGCGCAAAGGACGCAGAGAAACGAGGAGAGGAAGTACGAGGCACGAAGGACGAAGCACGAATTAATGGCGTCCCTCTCTCCTCGTCCTCTGCGCTCTCTGCGCCTCTGCGGTGAACGTCTCCCGCCGGCGGAGGAGTAACCGCCATGGCGCTCGATACCACCGCGCGCGACGCGCTCGACGTCGCGGCGCTGCGCGCCGATTTCCCCCTCCTGGCCGAGACGGTCAACGGGCAGGCGATCGCGTACCTCGACAACGCGGCGACCTCGCAGAAGCCCGAGGCGGTCATCCGCGCGCTCGACACCTACTACCGGACCTACAACGCCAACGTCCACCGCGGCATCTACCAGATCAGCGAGCGCGCCACCGCCGCCTACGAGGACGCCCGGCACACGGTCGCGCGCTTCATCGGGGCGCCCGACGCCCGCGAACTGATCTTCACGCGCGGCACGACCGAGTCGATCAACCTCGTCGCCTACGCCTGGGGCCGCGCCAACGTCCACGCCGGCGACGTCGTCATCACCAGCGAGATGGAGCACCACTCCAACCTGGTCCCCTGGCAGATGCTGGCCGAGGAGCGCGGCGCGACGCTCGCCTTCATCCCGCTCACCGCCGACTACCGCCTCGACCTCGACGCCTACGACCGGCTCTTGGATCAGTATGCCGGGCGGGTGAAACTCGTCGCCGTCGTCCACGTCTCCAATACGCTCGGCACGATCAACCCGGTGAAAGAGATCGCGGCGCGGGCGCACGCGGCCGGCGCGACGGTGCTGGTGGACGGCGCGCAGAGCGTGCCGCACCTGCCGGTGGACGTGCGCGACCTCGGCTGCGACTTCCTGGCCTTCTCCGGCCACAAGATGCTCGGGCCGATGGGCAGCGGCGCGCTCTGGGGCCGGCGGGCGATCCTGGAGGCGATGCCGCCCTTCCACGGCGGCGGCTCGATGATCCGCAACGTCACGCTGGAAGGCACGACCTACGCGGAGCTGCCGCAGAAGTTCGAGGGCGGCACGCCGAGCGTCGGCGACGCGATCGGGCTCGGCGTCGCGGTGGAGTATCTCAATGGGGTCGGGCTGGCCGCCGTCCACGCGCACGAGCGGGCGCTGACCGCCTACGCGCTGGAGCGCCTCGGCGCGATCGAGGGGCTGACGATCTACGGGCCGCCGACGCCGGAGGAGCGCGCGGGCGTGCTCTCGTTCACGCTCGGCGACATCCACGCGCACGACCTGGCCTCGATCCTCGACGAAGCCGGCGTCTGCGTGCGCGCCGGCCACCACTGCTGCCAGCCGATCCACGCGCGGCTCGGCGTCGCCGCGACCGCGCGCGCCTCGGTCTACCTCTACAACACGCCTGAGGAGATCGACCGCCTGGCCGCTGCGCTGGAGCGCGCGAAGGAGATTTTCGCGTTGTAGCGATCAGCCATCAGCCATCAGCCATCAGGAGTTCGCTGCCACTGATAGCTGAAAACTGACGGCCGACCGCCGACGGCTGAAGGCTGACGGCTCATGGACACCTTCTACCGCGAGAACATCCTGGACCACTACCGCGAGCCGCGCTACCACGGGCGGCTCGACCGGCCGACGATCAGCCGGGAGGAGTCGAACCCGCTCTGCGGCGACGTCATCCGCATGGACCTCTTGATCGAAGACGGGCGCCTCGTGGACGCCCGCTTCGACGGCCAGGGCTGCGCCGTCAGCCAGGCCGCCGCCTCGATGCTGCTGGAGGAGGTCGTCGGCAAGGGCGTGGACGAGGTCAAAGCCTTCGGGCGCGACGACCTCTTCGCGCTGATCGGCGTGCCGCTCTCGCCCGCGCGGATGAAATGCGCCCTGCTCTCGCTGGGCGTCCTGCGCGACGCGGTCTACGGGGCCACGGCGGGGACGTGAGAGCGTGGGAGCGTCGCTCGCTGCGCTCGCTGAGCGTGAGAGCGTTATCGGGAGACCCTCTGCGTCTCACGCTCTCACGCTCCCACGCTCCCACGCTCCCACGAAGCAAGGAGGACGGGTGGAGTTCGTCAAAGTCGCCAGGGTGGACGAGATCGCGCCGGAGACGGCGCTGCGCGTCGAGGTCGGCGACGAGCCGATCGCGGTCTTCAACCTCGACGGCGAGTTCTACGCCATCTGCGACACCTGCTCGCACGAGGAGGCGTCGCTGTCGGACGGCGACATCTTCGGCGACGTGGTCGAGTGCCCGCTGCACGGCTCGCAGTTCGACATCAGGACCGGCAAGGCCCTCACCCTGCCGGCCGTCCTGCCCGTGGCGACCTACGACGTGCAGGTCGAGGACGGCGACATCTTCGTAGCGACCGAACCGCGATAGGCATTCCTCCGGCAGTACGATACGATACGGCCCGGCGGCCGACG
>DASSSV010000409.1:0-8250 GCA_035708265.1 Thermomicrobiales bacterium
CGACGGCGCGTTGGTCGACAGCGCCGGCGGCCAGGTCGTCACGGTGGAGAACCCGGCGAAGAAGCGGCCGCTCGCCACGACGCCCCGCGCCACCGCCGAGGACGTCGACCGCGCGGTGCAGGCCGCGGCCAGGGCGTTCGAGACCTGGAAGGACGTCAACCCGCGCGAGCGCGGCCGGCTGATGCTCAAGATCGCCGACGCCCTCGAAGAGCGCGTCGAGGAACTGGCGCGGACGATCGCCAGCGAGACCGGCAACACGATCCGCACACAGGCGCGGCCGGAGGCGCGGACGGCGGCCGACCTCTTCCGCTACTTCGGCGGGCTCGGCGGCGAGCTGAAGGGCGAGACGATCCCGCTCGGCGAGCACGTCCTCTGCTACAACCGTCGCGAGCCGCTCGGCGTCGTCGGCGGCATCGTCCCCTGGAACGCGCCGGTGATGCTCTCGGTCTGCAAGATCGCCCCGGCACTCGTCGCCGGCAATACGCTGGTGCTGAAGACGGCGGAGGACGCGCCGCTCGGCGTGCTGCTCGTCGCGCGCGTCTGCGCCGAGTACCTGCCGGCCGGTGTCCTCAACGTCGTGACCGGCAAGGGGACGGAATGCGGCGTGGCGCTGGCCAACCACCCGCTCATCGCCAAACTCTCCTTCACCGGCTCGACCGCGGTCGGCAAGAGCATCATGCACGCGGCGGCCGAGCGGATCCTGCCGGTCTCGCTCGAGCTTGGCGGCAAGAGCCCGGCCGTCGTCTTCCCCGACGTCGGCGAGGACTGGGTCGTGGACGGCGTGATCTCGGGGATGCGCTTCAGCCGCCAGGGGCAGTCCTGCACGGCCGGCTCGCGCCTCTTCCTGCACGCCGACATCTTCGACTCCTTCCTCGACAAGATCTCCGGCAAGCTGGCGCAGATGAAGATCGGCGACCCGCTCGACGAGACGACCGACATGGGCTCGATCATCAACAACAAGCAGTTCACGCAGGTCTGCTCGTACATCGACGACGGGCTCAACCAGCAGGGCGCGCGCCTGGTGATGGGCGGGCTGCCGCCGCGCGAGGGGCCGCTGGCGGAGGGCTACTTCGTGCAGCCGACGATCTTCGCCGACGTCTCGAACGACTGGCGGATCGCGCGCGAGGAGATCTTCGGCCCGGTCCTCTGCGCGATCCCGTGGACCGACGAGGACGCGGTCGTCAAGATGGCGAATGCCAGCCACTACGGCCTGGCCGCCTATGTCTGGACGCACGACCTCGGGAAGGGGCTGCGCACGGCGCACCGGATCGAGTCGGGCTGGGTGCAGGTCAACCAGGGCCTCGGCCAGTTCCCCGGCCAGTCCTACGGCGGCTACAAGCAGAGCGGCATCGGCCGCGAGTACTCGCTGGAGGGGATGCTCGACAGCTACACCCAGCGCAAGAACGTCACGGTCAACCTGCAACACTGAGCGAGGACTCAGGACTCAGGACTCAGGGCGACGCTGGGCGGGTGTAGTCGGGGGCAACGAGAGAGCCGGGGCGGCTGCGAACCGCCCCGGCTATTCGTTCAACCTCACGGCGCGCTGCTCGCTCAACTCCACGCCGACGGCAGCGGCGTGGCGGTCTCCCGCGGCGCCGGGGCGAGGCGCACAGCCAGCGCGACCAGCGCACCCGCCAGCGCCCGCCGCCAGCCCACGCCCGCCGTCTTGCGCTCCCGCCGCGCCTGCTCGGCGACCGCGCGGGCCACGCGCTCCCGGTGCTGGTTCATCCCCACCGCGAAGGTCAGCAGCGGATTCCCGGTCTCCATCGTCGCGCTCCTTTCGAGTTTGTGCGCTCTCGCATTCATCGGTTGCTGGTCACGCCGGCTGGCCGGTCTTGGCGACCTTCCGCGCGGTCGTCGCCTCGCTCGCCGGGGCCAGCCACGTTGCTAGCGCGACCAGCGCGCCCGCCAGGCGCTCGCGGCTCGGGCGCCGCGGGATCTGCGCGAGCTGGCGGCGCTGCGCGGCCTCGCGCAGCAACTCGTCGTGGCGGAGCCGTGCCAGCCGTTCGAGCATGTACTCGTTCATCGTGCGCCTCCTCGCTGTCGTCGTCTCCGTATCGCCGTCCCGTCACTGTCCACACTTTACGCTCCGGCGAGGGCCGGTACATCGTGAGGACTGCGCAATCGCCGGGCGCGAACCGGCCGCGCGCACCGGACGCAGCGGTGCGTAGTTCTACGCACCGGCCGGGTGGGCTTACGAACCGGTCGGCAAGGGGAACCGTCGACTTGCGGTCAGGCGAGGCCGTGGTCGAGGGCGAAGCGGGTGGCGGCCAGGCGCGAGGAGACGCCCAGCTTGGTGTAGACCGAGCGCAGGTGCTGGCCGACCGTGCGCGGGCTGAGGAAGAGGCGCTCGGCCACCTGCGCGTCGGTCAGCCCCTGCGCCACCAGCCTGAGCACCTCCACCTCGCGGGCGGAGAGCCCGGCCGGGTAGGCGGCCGGCGGCGCGGCCGAGGCGGCGAGCCGCGCGGCGAGCGCATCCGCGCGTGCGAGCGCGGGCCTGGCTTCCAACGGCTCGAGGATGGCGCGGGCCTCCGCCAGCGCCGCGTCGGCGGCCGCCCGCTCGCCGGTGGCGGCGCGGAGTTCGGCCAGGGCCAGCAGGGTGAGCGCCCGCTCGTACACCGCGGCGCAGGCGTCGGCCAGCGCGAGCGCGGCGTCCAGGTGCTCCGTCGCCTCGTCTCGGTCGCCCGCCGCGGTGGCGAGTTCGCCGAGGGCGCGGTGGGCGGCCAGGAGGGCGAGCGGCTGGCGGGGCTCGCTGGCGTGGGCCAGCGCCGCCGCGGCGCGCTCGCGCGCGGCGGCGGGGTCGCCGGCGGCGCGGTGGTAGGCCGCCCAGCCCAGCGCGCCCTCCGCCCGGCCCAGCACCGCGCCGCTCCAGGCCAGCCAGCGGTCGTGCGCCGCCAGCCAGGCGCGCGCCGTCGCCGGGTCGCGCGCGTCGAGCGCGAGCGCGGCCGCCAGGCGCAGCAACTCAAGCCCGTTGAGCAGCGGGGTGTCGCCCGGCGCGGTGGCGTGGCCGGCCGGCAGGTGCTCCCGAACCAGCCGCCAGGCGAGGCCGGGGTCGCCCAGCTCGCGCGCCAGCGGCGCCAGCAGGCTCCTCGCGAAGTGGCGCCAGTTGGCCCGGCCGCCGGGCGCGGCGGCGGCCTCGGCCAGCCCGCGGGCCTCCGCCCACCCGCCCTCCACGAGCAGGAGCGGCAGCCACGCGAGGCGCGGCGGGAAGTCCGCCAGCGCGCCGCTCGCGCGCCGCCACGCCTCCTCGGCCTCCGCGGCGAGGGCGCGGCGCTCGGCCAGGTCGTCGGCCCGGTAGGGCACGGCCACCTGGGCCAACTCAAGCCAAGTGGTGTCGCCGAGGTTCATGGCGTGCCCGACGGCGCGGTACTCCGCGCGGGCCGCGGCGTAGGCGCGCCGCGCCTCGTCCGGCCGCCCCAGCGCCGCGTGGGCCAGGCCGAGCCCCTGGAGGCCGTCGCCGTAGCCGGAGCCCTCGGCGAAGCGCCCCGGCGGCCGCCCCGAGGCCGGTACCGGCCACCCGGCGCCGGCGCGCTCGGCCTGCGCCAGCGCCGCGGCGTAGCGACCGGTTATCGCCAGCCACAGCACCAACGTGCCCCGGGGGTCGCCGCGCGCGGCGGCCCCACCCGGCCAGCGCTCCCGGTCCGCGGGGGCGAGCGCGTCGAGCGCGTCGCAGCCGGCGGCCAGTTCGCCCAACCCCCGGCGCACGTCGCCGACGAAGCACCGCAGGAGCCCGCCGAGGAGCTGGCAGCCGCCCGCCAGGGCCCGGTCGCCCGCCTCGACCGCCAGGCGCCCGGCGTCGACCAGGGCGGCGATGCCCCGCCGCGGGTCGGCGTAGCGGCGCAGCATCGCGAGGTGGAAGCGGAGCCGTGCCCGCTCCCCCGCGTCCGCCCCGCGCGCCTCCAGCAGGGCCAGCGCCGCCTCGAAGCGATCGGCCGCGGCCAGCAAGGCGTAGGCGGCCCGCGCGCGCTCGCCCGCCCGGAGCAGCCAGTCGGCCGCCCGGTCGTCACCGGCCCGGCGGAAGTGGTAGGCGACCGCGTCGGGGTCGGGCGCCGCCAGCGCCGCCAGCGCCTCGCCCGCGCGCCGGTGCAGCGCCCGCCGCCGCAGCCCGCTCGTCCCTTCGTAGAGCGCCTCGCGGACGAGGGCGTGGGCGAAGCGGACGCCCGCGCCGTCCGGCGTCTCGATCAGCAGCCCCGCCGCCGCGGCGCGCTCGATCACCGCCAGCAGCGCCTCCTCGTCGGCCCCGGCCACCGCCCGCCACACCGCCAGCGGCGCCTCCTGGCCGATCACGGCGGCGGTGGCCAGGAGGTCGCGGGTATCTTCCCCCAGCCGGTCCACGCGGGCATCGAGCACCGGCCGCAGCAGCGGCGGCACGCCGACCGCGGCGAGGTCGCCCAGCGCCCAGCCGGCGCCGTCCCGCCGCAGCGCGCCGGCCTCGGCCAGCGCCCGCAGCAGCTCGCCCGCGAAGAAGGGGTTACCCTCCGAGCGTCCGTGCAGATACCCCGCCAGCCGGTCGGCGTCGGCGGGGGGCAGCGCGTAGCCCGCGACCAGCGCCCGCAGCCCCGCCTCGTCCAGCGCGTGGACGTCCAGCCGCGCGGCGCGCGCCTCGCGCACAAGCAGGGGCAGCAGTTGGTAGAGCGGGTGGCGGCGGGTCAGCTCGTCCACCCGATAGGTCGCCAGGAGCAGGAGGGGCAGGTCGGCCAGGTGCCGGGCGAGGACGCGCAGCAGGTCGAGGGAGCCGGAGTCGGCCCAGTGCAGGTCGTCCAGCAGCAGCACCATTGGGCGGGTGGTAGAGAGGGCGGCCAGATGGTCGCGCACCTGCGCGAAGAGCGCGGCCTGGCTCGCGGCCCCGGTGCCCCCGGCGAGGTCGGGCGGCGGGGGCACGCCGTCGCCGCGGGGCGCGCGGGCGAACGCCTCGGCCCACGGCCCATAGGGCGGCGTCTCCGAGAGGTCGTAGCAGCGCCCGACCAAGTCGACCGCGCCGTGCGCTTCTGCCTCCCGGCACACGTCCTCGGCCAGCGCGGTCTTGCCGATGCCCGCCTCGCCGCCGACGAGCACGAGCCGCCCTTGCCCAGCGAGCGCCGCGGCGAGCCAGGCGCGCAGCGCGGCCAGCTCGCGCTCGCGGCCGACGAGCCCCGTCGCCGGGGAGGCGTCTGTGCCGATATCGGCCGCATCGCGCATGGCTGGCCTCGCGTCGCCGGCGGGGGAGCACTACGGGCGGCAGCTACTACTGAAATGAACGGGTCGACGTCGGGATTTTGCGTAATGCAGACTATAGCATGGGTCGGGGCGGGAGGGAAAGGAGAGGGCGCGGGCTACCCGTCGTGGGTAGGGATGACGATGTACTTGGGCGGACGCCAGTCCTCGCGGTGGGCGGCGGTGACCTCGGCGGGGTCGTTCGTCAGCGCGCCGGTCGCCGGGTCGTAGACGTAGCCGCGCGGGATCTTCGCCACGTAGAGCGGGATTTCGCGGCGGCGCAACTCCCGGAGGAGCGTTTCTTGCAGCCTGCTGTCTGGCTTCGCCAGGCGGTCGAGCGAGTAGGCGATCACGGCGGCGACCTCGCCCGCGGCGAGCAGCCCGAGGAGCGCGGTCAGGCCGGGGCTGGCGGCGGTCGTGCCCGTGCCCTCGTCGGCCAGCGTCGCCCGATCAGAGACCACGAAGCCGAGGTGGTCGGCCAGCGCGCGGCAGGCGTCGAGCTGCTCCGCCAGGGGGACGCGCTCGCGCTCGGTGCGATCGGGCGCGCGGGCGTAGAGCGCGGCGGCGCGCCCGCCCCCGACCTTCCGCGCCTCGTCGCCCGTCACGGTCGCCGCTCCCCGCTCACCACCACTGCCACTTGCGCTTCTCGGGGCGCTCCGGTTCCGGTCGCCCCTTCGGCGCGACGGGCGGGCGGCGCGGCGGACCCTTCAGGCCCGGCCGGAACAGGTATTCGGCCACCGGCTCGCCGCCGGTCAGGTGCTGGCGGACGATCGCGCGGATCGCGTCGGGCGTCAAGCGGTTGTAGTAGACCGGCCCCGGGTAGACGTTGAGCGACGGGCTCTGCTCGCAGCGCTGCCGGCAGGCGCTCAATTGGATCGAGACCTTGTCTTCTAGCCCCTGCGCGCGCACCTCGTCTTCGAGGGTCTGCAGCAACTCTTTCGGGTTGAAGAGCGAGCAGTTCGGGCCGAAACAGACGTGGACGCGATAGTCCGCTTTGGGATTCATGAAGCCGCCTGACACTCCGCACCGCCGCCCCGCTTGGGCATCCCCCGCGCCGGGGCCTCTCCGGCTAGTGTAGCCGAGGGCCACGGGGCGTGCCAGCGGCCGGCGGCCCTCACCCCCCTGCCCCCTCTCCCAATCTTGGGAGAGGGGGAGAGCTCCAGGTGGGCGCTACCTCTATTCTCCCGCAGATCGCTAGGGAAGCGCAGCACCAGGCTGACATGGAGCCTCCCCGGGCTGGCGAGAGCGGGCCGGGGCCGCCGGCCACCGTTGTCCCGCGCGCGACGATCCCCTATCATGGGCCGGCGCGGGGACCGGGACGGCGACGAACGGGGCGCGCGAGGGCGCGCGGGATGGTGGGCGATGGCGTGGGCGAATCGCGGGACGGCGCACCGGCCGGTGGTGATGGGGACGCGCGGCATGGTCAGTTCGGCGCACCCGCTGGCGTCGCTGGCGGGGCTGCGGATGCTGATGCAGGGCGGCCATGCGGTCGACGCGGCGGTGGCGACCGCCGCCGCGCTCGACGTCTGCGAGCCCTACATGTCGGGGCTCGGCGGCGCGGGCTACCTGCTGCTCTACACCGCCGCCGACCGCCGGCTGCGCGCGCTCGACTACGTGCCGCCCGCGCCGCGCGCGGCGACGCCAGCCGCGTTCGCCGACCCGGCCGCGAAGGAGCGCGGCCCGCGGGCGTCCCTCCTGCCCGGCGCGCCGGCCGGCTGGCTGACGGCGCTGGAGACGTACGGCCGCCTCGACCGGGCGGCGGTCTTCGCCCCCGCGATCGAGTACGCCGAGGGCGGCGTGCCGTTCACACTGAAGAACGCCGCGTTCTTCGCCGGCGCCGTCGAGCGGCTGACGCCCGAGGCCCGCGCGGTCTTCCTGCCAAACGGCGCGCCGCCGACGCCCGGCACGATCCTCCGGCAGCCGCAGCTCGCCGCGACCTACCGCGCGCTGGCCGCGAGCGGCCGCGAGGCGTTCTATCGGGGGCCGCTCGCCGAGCGCCTGGTAGGCTTCCTCCGCGAGCGGGGTGGGCTGCTGACGGCCGAGGAGTTCGCCGCGTACGAGCCGGAGTGGCAGGAGACGGTCGGGACGACCTACCGCGGCCACGAGATCCGCACGCTGCGCCCGCCGTGCAGCGGCTTCCAGTACCTGGAGACGCTGAACATCCTGGCCGGCTTCGACCTGGCCGCGGCCGGGCAGAACAGCGCCGCGACGATCCACCTGATGGCCGAGGCCATGAAACTCGCCGTCGCCGACCGCATCGCCTACGCGGCGCTGCCGGCCCCGCCGCTGGCCGGGCTGCTGTCGCCGGAGTACGCCGCGGGTCGCCGGGCCGAGATCGACCTAGCGCGGGCGCGGCCGAGCGGCGGCGAGCGCTACGGCGAGGCCGCGGTGGCCGGCGCGGTGGCGCCAGGCCGGCCGGGCGACGCCACCCGCGAATGCACGACCCACTTCGACGTGGTCGACGCCGAGGGCAACGCGGTCTCGGTGACGCAGAGCCTCG
The DNA here is from genome assembly GCA_035708265.1 of Thermomicrobiales bacterium. Classification (GTDB taxonomy): domain Bacteria; phylum Chloroflexota; class Chloroflexia; order Thermomicrobiales; family CADCWN01; genus DASSSV01. The sequence continues at coordinate 7,694 of DASSSV010000409.1, forward strand.
GCAGCGCCTTCGGCTCCGGCGTGCTGGCCGGCGACACCGGGATCGTGCTCAACAACCTCCTCTACTGGTACGACCTCGACCCGGCCAGCCCCAACGCCATCGCGCCCGGCAAGAAGATCGAGATGTGCATGTCGCCGGCCGCGGTCTTCCGCGACGGCCGGCTCTTCACGGTCATCGGCACGCCGGGGTCGTTCGGCATCCTCGAGACGACGCCGCAGATGCTCTCGAACGTGCTCGACCACGGCTACAGCATCCAGGCGGCGATCGAGGCGCCCCGCTTCCGCACCTACGCCGGCACGACGCTGGACGTCGAGGGTCGGGTGCCGGCCGCGGTGCGTGCCGAACTGGCCCGCCTCGGCCACGACGTCCGCGTGCTCGACGACTGGTCGCCGGTCGTCGGCGGCGGCCAGGGGATCATGATCGAGCCGGAGAGCGGCGCGCTGCTCGGCGGGGCCGACCCGCGGCGCGACGGCTACGCGCACGGCTGGTGAGCGGGCCGGGCCGGCCGTGACACGGCGACCGGCCTCGTCGTCTTCACGGGATGGGGGCGCCGCGCG
>DASSSV010000410.1:0-20524 GCA_035708265.1 Thermomicrobiales bacterium
CGACGTCTTCGGCCTCCTCATCGGGCGCCTCGTCGTCCTGATTCTTGCGGCCGGGTGGCCGGAGCGGCTGGTAACTATAGCCCTGCCGGAAGGCCGCGTCGCGCTCGTCGTTGCGCCGGTAGCCCATGTCCCCCACCTATCCTCCGCGCCCGATACCGCGAGCGCCATCTGCGCGTGCCCGTATCGCGCGACTCGCCGGACGCGCGACACCCCGCGATGCCTCAGCCGGCCAGTTGCACCACCGCCGTCAACGCGGCCTCTCCGCCGAGGATGCGGCTCGTGTGCCCCCGGCTCGCCGTGTCCTCCATCAGCACGACATCGCCCGCGCCGACCCGCCGGCTCGCGCCGTCGCTGACCGTGAGTTCCAGCCCGCCCGAGAGGACGAAGAAGAGCTGGCGCCCCGGCGAGGGCTCCCAGTCGCCGCGATACCCGGCCGGGATGCTGATGAAGGCCATCCCCGTCGCTGGCGTGAGCGGTGCGAGTAGCCGGGGCGGCGCGGGCGGGACGCTCTCGACCGGGGTCAGCGGGAACCCGGTCTCCTCGAAGTGGGATGCTCCCTCCGCGTCCGCGTACATGCGCAGATAGCCCACGGCGGATCTCCTCGCTACCGCCCTATGCCCGCTCGCGCTCGTCGTTATATCGGTGGCCCGTTTAACACTCCTCGATGGGAGTCGTGCCGACACCTATGAATCTCGGCGCTGGTATTCGGCCCAGTATCGCAAATCTACCCCCTGCAATAACGAGGACTCATCCGATGCTGGTATGACCACATGTAGCGAGCGCATCGCCCTGGTCATCGCTACGTATAGCACACGGCGGTCGGCTTCAGCGAGTTCACGAGCTTCAGCATCTTCGAGCTGGTCGACATATTCTGAGGCGGGCTCATCGAAGAATCCTGCTATTGCAACTATAGGGAACTCAAGCCCCTTCGATGCTTTGAATGGTAGAACCTTGACGGTGAAGCGCATCAAGCTCAGGTTCTTACTGGTCATTGCAGTTGCATCAAGCCCGATCCTTTGAAGCCGATCAGCGATAGCCCTCGCAGCTCGGCTCGACGGCACCAGCACCGCACATGCATTGAGGCCAACCCGTAAGTCACGGGCCGATCCTAGAAGAACGCGCGTCAGCGACGAAGCCTCTTCGGATACATTGGCAACGTGGATGACAGTCGGCTTCGGTCCCGACAAAGCGTAGATGTCGTCATGTGTATCCTCTTCGAGAGCGCCGTTCCCCAAGTATGCGTGAGCGGCTTGACCGATTTCTCGCGTCGAGCGGTAGTTCGTGCGCAGGACAGCCGTTCGCCCTTGAAATCGCAGGCTTTCATGCACGTCGACCCAGCGAAATCCATTCCCGTATATGGACTGATTGGCATCAGCAGCGAGGAAGATACGGTTGGGCGTCTTGCAGAGGCTAACCAGCGCGCGAAGAGCGCTGGCATCCAGGTCTTGCACTTCATCGATGACGACTGCGTCGTATCGTTCTATGTCCGCGTGTGACTGCAAAAGTTCAGCGGCTTTACGCCGCATCTGGTGCCACGTAATCTGATCTCTACTCCTGAGAACTTGGCAGTAGGCTTCGTAGATTAGCCAAAGCGCCTGACGCTGCGTTTCGGAAAGCCCGACACGTCGCCCGATTCGCCCTTCGGCAAGATAGGAATCCAAATCTGCAAGTTGACGCGCTTCGATGACTTGGCCGAACTCCTCGCGGATGTATTCGTAGGTAAGGCCATTGATCGAGCGGAAGAGCCTTTGCGCAGGTTGACCGGATGCTTCTGCCCTGTCGCGGGCCAACTGCCGAGCCTCCTCCAATCGCTGAGGCTCAACGGTCGGATCAATAATTCGAGGTTGTCTCCCTTGGTTCCCAGCGACGATTCCGAGGAGGATGCTGTCTGCTGTAGCTACGGTGACGCATGAAGCATCATCTCCCAACAGACTTTGCAGTAGCTGCTGCGAGTACCGCACGAGAGCATTCGTGTACGTAGTGAAGAGGATCCTCGGCAAAGGCAAACTCTTGTGTTGATACTGTTTCACCACGCCTTGGATCCGATAGAGCGCAATGGTGCTTTTGCCGGTTCCTGGCCCTCCCTTCACCAAGGTGGGTCCCTTGCGGTTCAGCGACCAATAGACGAGCCGCTCCTGCTCCTCGCTGAGTCGCAGCAGAAATGGAACAAGGTCCCCCTGTGCTGCACGCAGCAGGTTGATGGCATCGCCGGTGATGAAGCTGGGTTGCTGCGTAATTTGCTCATATTCGAGATCAGCAACGTTATCGAAGATCGTGCTTCTAAGATCCTCTGGAATCTTCGCTGCACAGAGATCGTTCAATGTGCGACAGGCGAGCAATTCTGAGAAATACGCCTCTGGGACACCTAATCGCAGCAGTAGATCCTTGCTGATCTCAGTTCCTAACCAGACATCCTCGACAGGAGTGCTAGCAGCTAGTTCATCCTGCTCATCGGCACTATCCGCCGGCTCGTCAGCGTCCGACAAGCCAGCTATCAATTGCCGAGCGATTGCGGGTAGGCGGTCAGGCAGTTCCGCTACATGCGGAGTTTTCTTGTATGTGTCCTCTTTTCGCTTGTCGACTACCAATAGCTGAACGACTCCATCGCCATACATGTAGAGGACGCGATAATCACCCACGCGCAAACGATATATGTCATCGCGATCCTTCAGCTTTATCTTCACGTTAGTCCCGTCTGGTGCCGGATCGCGGCACAAGACTTCGAGTTTGTCGACAACTTGAGCCCGCGCGCGATCAGGAAGGGCACGGAGCGTACTGATGAAAGTCTTCCGGTGAGCCAAAATGAACTCCATGAAGGCTGCCTCCCGATACTGCATTCAGGCACATGGCCGCCGAACACAAGGGTTCTGCTCGCGACTATAGCAGTAGAGATAAGGCAATTGCAATTATGGAGAAGAGGGGACTCAGGGATGGACACCAGGGGCACTGGTGCCCGGCTTACGGCGGCTACGAAGCTAGTCGGCTGTAAGTGAGTTACCCTTCTTCACGCCCGCGCGGCGGCCTTTTCGCGCTTGCGTGAGGCGCGGCCGTCGGTGGCGGGGGCGGCGGTGTGACGGGCTTTCCACTCGGCGACGCGCGCCAGCATCTCCTCGGCGCTGGCGCGCGAGGCCGGCGTCACCGGCACGCCGTCGAGCATCGCGGCGATCTCCTCGACGCGCGCCGCGCCCTCGATCCGCTCGACGCTGCTGGTCGTGCGCTCGCCGATCTCGCGCTTGCTGATGCGGAAGTGCGCGTCGCCGAACGCGGCGATCTGCGGCAGGTGGGAGATGCACAGGACCTGGTGCGCCCCGCCCGCCGTCAACCCCCACAGCTTCTCGCCGACCACCTGCCCGCTGCGCCCGCCGACCCCGACGTCGACCTCGTCGAAGACGAGCGTCGGCGTCGTGTCCTCCGCCGAGAGGATCGATTTCAAGGCCAGCATCAGGCGCGCCATCTCGCCGCCCGAGGCGACGCGCGCCAGCGGCCGCAGCGGCTCGCCGGCGTTGGCGGCCAGCAGGAACTCCACGCGGTCGACGCCGTGCGCGTCGAAGGCGAGGCGGCGTTCCGGCGCGCCGGGGTCGTCGGGGTCGTGTACGGGCGCACCGCGCGGGTCGTCGGCGTGGGCGAGCTGCACCGCGAAGCGGGCCCGGCCCATGTTCAACTCGGCGATGGCCTGCTCCACCGCGGCGGAGAGGCGGTCGCCGGCCGCGCGGCGCTCGCGGGTGAGGACGGCGGCGCGGCGACCGATCTCGGCCAGCAGTTCCGCCTCGCGCGCGCGCAACTCCTCGGCGCGCTCCTCGCCGCGCTCGATCTGCGCCAGCTCGGCCTCGGCCTCCGCGCCGAAGGCCAGCACCTCCTCGATCGTCGCGCCATACTTGCGCTTGAGGTCTTTGAGGAGGACCAGCCGCTCCTCGATCTCGGCCAGGCGCGCCGGGTCGGCCTCGACGCGCTCGCGGTAGTCGCGCAGCGTCGCGGCGGCGTCCTCCAGCAGATAGAGCTGCTCCTCCACCTGGGCGCGGAGGTCGTTCAGCGAAGGGTCGAGCCGGGCCAGCTCGTCCAGCGCCACGCCCACCTGGCGCAGCAGGTCGAGCGCGGCGCGCGGCGCCTTGCCGCCGGCGAAGTCGGCGCCGGCCGCGCCGCTGAGGCGGCGATAGGCCACCTCGGAGAGTTCCATCAGCCGCTCGGCCGAGCCGAGGACGCGGCGCTCGGCCAGCAGTTCCTCCTCCTCGGCGGGGCGCAGCCGCGCGGCGGCGATCTCGTCGGCCTGGAAGCGCAGGAGGTCGATGCGCCGGGCCAGTTCGCGCTCGTCGCGGTCGAGGTTCGCCAGGCGCTCGCGCACCTCGCGCAATTCGCCGACGAGCGTGGCGACCTCCTCGCGGGCGGGCAGGATGCCGGCGTAGCGGTCGAGGAAGTCGATGTGGCTGGCCGGGCGCAGCAACGAGAGGTGGTCGCTCTGGCCGTGGATATCGACCAGGCGCTCGCCGATCCGGGCGAGCGTCCCGGCCGTCACCGCACGGCCATTGACGCGCGCGGTGCTACGGCCGTTCGCCGCGATCTCGCGCGCCAGGATCAGCGGCTCGTCCGGCGCGTCGGCTTCGTCGGCCAGGCCGAACTCGGCCAGGAGCGCGCGCACCCCGGCCGCGCCGGGCGCGTCGAGCGCGAAGACGCCTTCGACGCGCGCCCCGGCCGCGCCGGCGCGGACGAACTCGGCGCCGGCGCGCTCGCCGAGGATCGCGCCGAGCGCGTCGATGATGATCGATTTGCCGGCGCCGGTCTCGCCGGTCAGCGCGTTGAGGCCCGGCCCGAAGGCGAGCCGCAGGCGGTCGATGATCGCGAAGTCCTGGATCGTGAGTTCGAGCAGCATCCCCTCTACGCCGTCCTGAGCGTCGCGGCGTCCGTACAAGTCGTCTAAGTATAGCAGGCGCCGGCGGCCCCTTGACACGCGCCCTCCCGCCGCGACAATGTCCGCGGGACAACGGGACGGCCGGGAGGCGCGCGGGGCATGGGACGGGGCGGCGCGGCCGTCGCGCTGGTGGTGAACGGCGACGATTTCGGCTACGACGACGCGATCAACGCGGCGATCGTGCGCTGCCACCGCGAGGGCGCGCTGACGAGCGCGACGCTGCTGGTCAACCGGCCGGCGAGCGCGGCGGCGCTGGCCCTGGCGCGGCAGTCGCCCGCGCTCGGGCTCGGGCTGCACCTCAACCTGACCGAGGGCTGCCCGGTCGCGCCGCCAGACGAGGTCGCCTCGCTGCTCGACCGGCGCGGGCGGTTCCGGCCCTTCCCTGCGCAACTGGGCCGGGTGGTGTCCGGCCGGGCGCGACCGGAGGAGATCGAGCGGGAGCTCGGGGCGCAGTTCGCCTGGCTGGCGGCGCGCGGCGTCCGGCCGACGCACGTCGACGGGCACCACCACGTCCACGCCTACCCCGGCGTGCTGCCGGTCGTGCTGCGGCTGATGGCGGAGTACGACGTGCGCGCGCTGCGCTCGCCGCTGCTGACGGCCTGGCTGCCGCTGTCGCTGGCGCGGCCGGGCGCGCGGGGGTGGCGGGCGGCGCTGCTCGCGCGCCGCGGGGTCGCGCGGGCCGACGCGCTCCTCGACGCCGGGCTGCTGACACGGCGCGCGGACCCGGTCGGCGCGACGGTGCGCGCGGTGGCGGGGTCCGGCGCCGGGGTGGTCGAACTGATGGCGCACCCGGCCTGGAACCGCGACACCGACGTCGGCGCGGCCCAGGTGCGGCTGCTGACCGACCCGCGGCTGCGCCCGGCGCTGGCGCGGGCCGACGTCCGGCTCGTGCGCTATGACGACGTGGCGGCGGGCTAAAGGAGGGGTGTGGGCGACATCGACGGACCGGGGGGACCAGTGCCCGAGGCGCGCGAGCGCATGGCGCGGAGTCGCACGCTGCGCGCGGCCGAGCGGCGCAAGCGCCTAGCCCAGCCGCCCGATCCCCGCCTCTACGCGCTGGCGCGGCTGCTGGCGCGGCTGCTCTTCTCGCTCTGCGTCGGGCCGGTGGTCGCCGGCCGGGAACATGTGCCGGCCGCCGGGCCGCTCCTCGTCGTCGGCAACCACCTCACCTTCCTGGAGCCGCCGCTGCTCACGGCGGTCGTCCCCCGGCGCATGACCTTCCTCGCGCTGATCGACCTCTTCGCGATCGGCTGGATGGCGCCGTTCATGCGCCCGCTCGGCGCGCTGCCGGTGAAGCAGGGCGGGGGGCGCGACCTCGACGCGCTGCGCGCCGCGCTGGAGATCCTGCGCCGCGGCGGGGCGGTGACGATCTTCCCGGAAGGCACGCGCAGCCTCGGCGAGGGCCTGATGCGGGCCAACCCGGGCGTCGCGCTGCTGGCGCTCCGCTCCGGCGCCCCGGTGCTGCCGGTGGCGGTCGTCGGCACCGAGCGGATCGAGGCGGCCGGCCCCTTCCTGACGGCGCGGCTGCGCGGGCGGCGCGTGCGCGTCGTCATCGGCCGGCCCTTCCGCCCGGCCGTCGGGCCGGGCAAGCCGGACCACCAGGCGGTGGCCGATCAGATCATGGGCGAGGTGGCGCGGCTGCTGCCCCCGGCGTACCGCGGGGCCTACGCCGACACCATCGCGGAGGCGGGCGATGACTGAGCCGGTGGCGGTGGTCTGCGCGCTGGAGGACGAGTTGGTCCACCTGCGCGACGCGCTCGGCACGGGCCGCGAGGAGTGGCGCGACGGCCGACTCTACCGGCACGGCGCGCTCGGCGACCTGCCGCTCGTCCTGGTCCGCTGCGGGATGGGGATGCTCGGCGCGGCCGCCGCGACCGAGGCGCTGATCATCCACCAGCGGCCGGCGGCGGTGCTCAACTACGGCTGCACCGGCGCGCACCGCGAGGATTTGCTGCCCGGCGACCTCGTCCTCGGCGAGCGCGTCGTCGCCTACGACAGCGTGCGGGTCGCGCCGGACGGCCACGAGGCGTACCACCCGATGTACTACCTACGCGCCGGCCGGCAGGAGCGCATCGCCTACCTCCCGGCCGACCCGGCGCTGCTGGCCGCCGCGCGCCGCGCCGCGGCGGAACTGGAGGGGCGGCACGAGCCCTGGCCGCCGGCGTCCGGCTGGCCGGAGGCCGTGCCACACCGCGCGCCGCGCCTCTTCGTCGGCGTCGTCGCCTCGGCCGACCGCTTCAACCGCTCGCACGAGCGCATCCGGGCGATCGCCGGCCTGCACGAATCGCTCTGCGAGGACATGGAGGCCGCCGCCATCGCGCTGACCTGCGCGAGCCACGACGTCCCCTTCCTGACGATCAAGGACATCTCCAACAACGAATTGCTGCGCACGACCGACTCGGCGTACTTCGGCGACGCGGCCGGCCAGCTCGGCCGCCGCGCCGCCGCCCTGACGCTGGCGACGCTGCGCGCGTGGGCCGCGGAGGAGTGAGAGCGTAGCCGGGGAGTGACCTACCGGGGGAGGAAGGACTGGGCGGCGCCCCCCCTCGCCCGGGATTAGGCGAGGGGGGGGCGGGGAGGTGAGAGCGAAAACGCCACCCTACAGGATGAAGTTGCTGAGGTCTTCGTCCTCGGCGATGTCGCCGACGCGCTCGCGGACGTAGGCGGCGTCGATGACGACGGTCTCGCCGGCGCGGGCGGGGGCGTCGAAGGAGACCTCTTCGAGCACCTGCTCGACGATCGTCGCCAGCCGGCGCGCGCCGATGTCCTCCTGCCGCTCGTTGAGCCGGGCGGCGACCGCGGCGATCTCGCGCAGGCCGTCGTCGGCGAAGGTGAGCGCGACGCCCTCGGTGGCGAGGAGGGCGACGTACTGCCGGGTGAGGGCGTTGGCCGGCTCGGTCAAAATGGCGTAGAGGTCGTCCTCGCCCAGCGGCGCCAGCTCGACGCGCAGCGGGAAGCGCCCCTGGAACTCGGGGATCAGGTCGGCCGGCTTGACGTCGGTGAACGCACCCGCGCCGATGAAGAGGATGTGGTCGGTCTTGACCGGCCCGTAGCGCGTCAGCACCGTCGAGCCCTCGACGATCGGCAGGAGGTCGCGCTGCACCCCCTCGCTGGAGACGCCGGGGCCGTACTCGCCCCCATCGGAGATGAGCTTGTCGACCTCGTCCAGGAAGACGACACCGCTCTCCTCGACGCGCCGGATCGCCTCGTCGATCACGTCGTCGACGTCGACCAGCCGCGCGGCCTCCTGCTCGGTCAGGATGCGGCGGGCCTCGCGCACCGAGACGCGGCGCGAGCGGCGGCGCGCCCCGCCGAGCGCGTCGAGCAGTTCCCGGCCGCCCTCGCCCAGTTCCTCCGGCTCCAGGCCGTCGAGGAAGTCGAGCAGCGGGCCGGACTCGTCGTCGCGGGCCTCGACCTCGATCTCGACCGTCACGTCCTCGAGCTGCCGCCCCTGCACCTGGGCCAGCAGGCGTTGACGCCGGCGCTGGAGCCGCCGCGCGCTGCCGGGCGAGGCCGGCTCGCCCGCCCCCGCCGCCTCGCCGCGCCTGGCGCGCCGGGTTGGGCGGGGCACGGCGGGCGCCTCGGCGGCCTCGCGCTGCCGCAGCAGGTAGGTGACGAGTTTCTCGGTCGCCGCGCGCTCGGCCTCCGGCCGCACCTCGGCCAGCCGCGCCTCGTGCAGCGCGCCGATGCCGACCTCGACCAGGTCGCGGACGATCGACTCGACGTCGCGGCCGACGTAGCCGACCTCGGTGAACTTGGTCGCCTCGACCTTGACGAAGGGGGCGTCGACGATGCGGGCGACCCGGCGGGCGATCTCGGTCTTGCCGACGCCGGTCGGCCCGATCATGAGGATGTTCTTGGGGCTGACCTCGTCGCGCAGGTCGTCGGCGAGGCGCTGGCGGCGCATCCGGTTCCGCAGGGCGATGGCGACCGCGCGCTTGGCCTCGCGCTGGCCCACGATATAGCGGTCGAGTTCGGCGACCACCGCCGCCGGCGTGAGTGTGTCCATCGCTCGCCCCCCGCTGCCGGCGCGGCCGTCACTCCCCGTCGACCGCCCGGTCCCATCTTCATCGTTCTTCATACTTCATACTTCATAATTCAAACTTCTTCACGCTCGCCGTCCAGCGCGGCCTCCTCGCCTCCCTCGCCGACCGTCTCGACCAGCAGCGTATCGTTCGTGTAGATGCAGATGCGCGAGGTGATCCGCATCGCCTCCTCGACGATCGCGCGCGCGGGGAGGTCGGTGTGATCGAGCAGCGCCCTGGCGGCGGCATAGGCGTAGGGGCCGCCCGCGCCGATCGCGATGGCGTCGTCGTCCGGCTCCAGCACGTCGCCGTCGCCGGAGAGGAGCAGCAGCGTCTCGGGGTCGGCGACGATCAGTTCCGCCTCCAGGCGGCGCAGCGCGCGGTCGGTGCGCCAGTCCTTGGCCATCTCGACCGCGGCCTTGCGCAGATTGCCCCGCCAGGTGTCGAGCTGGCCCTCGAAGCGGTCGATCAGCGTGAGGGCATCGGCGACCGCGCCGGCGAACCCGGCGAGCACCTGGCCGTCGTAGAGGCGGCGGATCTTGCGCGCGCCGTGCTTGACGATCACCTCGCCGAGCGTCACCTGGCCGTCGCCGGCCAGCGCGACCGCCCCGCCGCGCTTGACCGCGAGGATCGTCGTCCCATGCCGGCGGGCTTCCGAGGGGGGCATCACGCTCTCTCATCCAGAGGACCAAACCGCAGAGGCACAGAGACACAGAGAACGAAGAGAGAGGAGGACGATATTAATTCGTCCTTCGTCCCTCGTACTTCGTACTTCACCTCCGTCCTCTCTCCTCGTCCTCCGCGCCTCCGTGCCTCCGTGGTTCCGTCTCTCGCTAGTCGGCGCTGACCGCTTCGGCGTTGGCCTCGCGCGCGGTGCGCGAGGTGTTGCCGCAGACGGTGCAGCGCGCGCCGCTGCCCCGCTTGCCCGCCTCGACCATCAGACCGCCGCAAGCCGGGCAGGGCGTCGGCAGCGGCCGGTCCCAGACGGTGAAGTCGCACTCGGGGTAGCCGCTGCACCCGTAGAAGGTGCGGCCGCCCTTGCGGCTGCGCTTGACCACGATTTCGTGCTTGCCGCACTTCGGGCAGGTCACGCCGGTGCCCTGCTCGATCCGCTTGGTGTTGCGGCACTCCGGGAAGCCGGTGCAGGCGATGAACTTGCCGAAGCGGCCGAGTTTGATCACCATCGGTCGACCGCACTGCTCGCAGATGATGTCGGTCGGCTCGTCGGCGACCTTGACCCGATCCATCGAGCCCTCGGCCTTCGTCACCGCCTCGGCGAAGGGCGCGTAGAAGTCGCGCAGCATCGGCACCCACGGGCGCTCACCTGCCGCGATATCGTCGAGTTCCTCCTCCATCCGCGAGGTGAAGCCGACGTCGAAGACAGCGGGGAAGTGCTCGACCAGCAGGTCGGTGACGATGCGGCCCAGGTCAGTCGGCTGCAGGCGCTTCTCGACCACCTCCACGTACATCCGCGCCTGGAGCGTCGCGATGATCGGCGCGTAGGTGCTCGGCCGGCCGATCCCCTGCTCCTCCAGCCCCTTGACCAGACTCGCCTCGGTGAAGCGCGGCGGCGGCTGGGTGAAGTGCTGCTCCGGCAGGAGGCGCAGCAGGTCCAGCACCTCGCCCGCGGCCAGCGGCGGCAGCGCGTCCTTGTCCAGCTCGTCGTCGGCGGCGTCGTCGCGCCCCTCGCGGTAGACGGCGAGGAAGCCGGGGAACTTCAGCACCGCGCCGGTCGCCCGGAAGGTGTAGGGCGCGGGCTGCGGGGCCCCGGGGCGCAGGCCGCGGCCGGCGTCGATGTCGGCCGTCGTGCTGTCGAGGAGCGCCGGGCGCATCTGCGAGGCGACGAAGCGCTGCCAGATCAGCCGGTAGAGCCGGTACTGCATCGACGTAAGGTGCGGGCGCAGCGCCTCGGGGTCGCGCGCGACGCTCGACGGGCGGATCGCCTCGTGCGCCTCCTGCGCGCCCTTGGCCTTGCGCGCGTAGACCGGCGGCCGCTCGGGCAGGAATTCCGGGCCGAAGCGCGCGCCGATCACGTCGCGCGCCTCCGCCTGCGCCACTGTCGCCACGTTGGTCGAGTCGGTGCGCATGTAGGTGATCAGGCCGACGGTACCCTCCGCGCCGATGTCGACGCCCTCGTAGAGCTCCTGGGCGATCTGCATCGTGCGGCGGACGCCGTAGCCGAGTTTGCGCGACGCCTCCTGCTGGAGCGTGCTGGTGGTGAAGGGCGCGGCGGCGCGGCGCTGCGTCTCGCGCGTCTTGACCTCGCGCACGAGGTAGGTCGCGCCCTCCAGGCCGGCGACGACCCGCTCGGCGTCCTCGCCGGTCTTCAGGTCGGCCTTCTCGCCGCCGATCCGACTGAGCGCGGCGCGGAAGATGTCCTCCTTGCGCCGGGCGCGGCCGGTGCGCTTGGCCAGCTCGGCGTCGAGCGTCCAGTACTCGACCGGGACGAACGCCTCGATCTCGCGCTCGCGCTCCACGATCAGCCGGAGCGCGACCGTCTGCACGCGCCCGGCCGAGAGCCCACCCTTGACCTTGCGCCAGAGGAGCGGGCTGACCTTGTAGCCGACCAGCCGGTCGAGGACGCGGCGCGCCTGGTAGGCGTCCACCAGGCGCATGTCGATGTCGCGCGGCTGCGCGATCGCCTCGCGGACGGCGTGGGGCGTGATCTCGTGGAAGACGACACGGTGGACCCGCGCGGGGTCGGGCCCGGTCGCCTGGGCGAGATGCCAGGCGATCGCCTCGCCCTCGCGGTCGGGGTCGGTCGCCAGGTAGACCTGCCGGGCCGCCTGGACGCTCGACTTGAGGTCCTTGACGACCTGGGACTTGTCCTTAGACACGAGGTATTGCGGCGTGAAGTCGTGGTCGACGTCGACGCCGAGTTTGCTCTTCGGCAGGTCGCGGACGTGCCCCATCGACGCCTGGACGCGGTAGCCGCTGCCCAGATACTTGGCGATCGTCTTCGCCTTGGCCGGCGACTCGACGATCACCAGGTTCGCGCCGCGCCCGACCGGGCGCGACCCGCTCGCCGCGCGGCTGGTCGCGGCCTTCGCCCCGGTCGCCCTCGCCGTCGCCTTCGTCGTCTTCGGCTTCGTCGTCTTCGCGGCCGCGCCGCGCTTCGTCGCGCCCGCCGTCGACCGCGCCGTCGTGGTCGTCTTCTTGGTCTCGGCCATAGATTCCCGATCCGTCCTCGCCCGGGGCCACGCGGCCGCCGGAACAGTCAAGTATACCTTATGACAAGTCTGCCGGCCATCGCGCCGGACCGGCCTTCACCCTGATGATACGCCCGGCCGGCCGGTTCGGTTGCCCTCGCGGCCGGGGTATTCAAGGATAGCAGGCCGCGCAAGGGGTGTACATACACGCCGCCCCCGTTATAGGGCATCGGCGGCGGGCTGGCAAGTCCCCCATCCGTCCCGCGACACCCCGCCACTCTGGTTAACGCAGACGGCCGGCCAGCGCGTCCCGCCGCCGCGCTGACGTGCCCCCGCCGCCATGCTACGCTCGCCGCCCGAGGGGACCCACCGCCCGCGTTCCCTCCCCCGCGACGGCGCGCGACCGGCGCCGTCCGCCATGGCGCCCCGCTCGGTGGCACGCCGCGTGCAATCGCCGCGCCATCGGTCCGCGGGCCCGCGCTCGCTCCGTTCCCCCGCAGCGTCTCCGGCCCGCAGACCCGCGCGAAGCCCGACTCATGACCGCGGAAGGATTGCCTGGATCCGACACCCCCTCGCCGCCCCTTCTCGCATGATGGCCGGCGGCCGGCGGGGCGGCGACACCAGAAGGACGCGAGCGCGCCGCGGGGGGGAGCGGCGCGCCGACGTGGAGGAGTCGTAGCGTGTCGTAGGGGAGTGGCGCGAAAGGGGGGAGTGGCGCGAAAGGGGGCCGACGTGCGCGCGCAAACCGAGCCAGTCGCGAACCGCTGGGCCATCGTCATCGCCGCGATCTTCATGCAGCTCGCCCTGGGCGCGGTCTATGCCTGGAGCGTCTTCGTCAAGCCGTTGCAGCAGGCTAACCCCCACTGGAACAAGACCGACGTCACGACGACCTTCACCCTCGCCATCTTCTTCCTCGGCGTGGGCTCGACGATCGGCGGCTTCTGGATGGACCGCACCGGACCGCGCCTCGTCGCCACCGCGGCCGGCGTCTGCTACGGCCTCGGCGTCTTCCTGTCGGGGTTCGCGGGGAGCAGCCTCCAGGCACTCTGGCTGACCTACGGCGTGCTCGGCGGGATCGGCATGGGCCTCGGCTACATCGTGCCGGTCGCCACGCTGGTCAAATGGTTCCCCGACAAGCGCGGGCTGATCACCGGCCTGGCCGTCGGCGGCTTCGGCGCCGGGGCGGTGATCACCGCGCCGGTGGCGACCAAGCTGATCGGCACGCCGGGGGTCGGCGTCTACAAGACCTTCTCGATCCTCGGCGTGATCTACTTCATCTTCGTGGTCGTCGCCGCGCAGTTCTACCGCAACCCGCCGCCCGGCTACCGGCCGGCCGGCTGGCAGCCGACCGCGGCGCAGGTGAGCCAGCGCGCCAGCCGCGACTACACCCTCGGGGAGTCGCTGCGGACCTGGCAATGGTTCGTGCTCTGGGCCATCCTCTTCCTCAACGTCTCGGCCGGCATCATGCTGATCTCGCAGGCGTCCTCGATGGCGCAGGAGATCTTCGGCGTCTCGGCGATCACCGCGGCCAGCCTGGTCAGCCTCATCTCGATCTTCAACGGCGGCGGGCGGGTCTTCTGGGCCTGGCTGTCGGACATCATCACCCGCCGCTACGTCTTCCTGATCATGTTCCTGCTGCAGTGCGTCCTCTTCCTGGTGATGGTCCGGGCGGCGACGGCGAAGACCTACCCACTCTTCGTCGTCATGGCGCTGATCGTCGCGCTCTGCTACGGCGGCGGGTTCGGCACGATGCCCTCCTTCGCGGCCGACTACTTCGGCCCCAAGTATTCCGGCTTCGTCTACGGGACGATGCTGACCGCCTGGGGCGCCGGTGGTATCCTGGGGCCGATCCTGATCGCGCAGGTGAGGGACCGCACCGGCGGCTACACCCAGGCGATGGTCATCATCGCGATCATCATGCTCCTGAGCGCGATCCTGCCGTTCATCGTCCGCCCGCCGACGACGCAGCCGATCGAGGCCGGCGCGCCGGTCGAGCAGCCGGCGGACTGAGGGGAAGTGAGAAGTGCGAAGGTAGAAGTGAGAAAACGGCGTGCGGCGGGCTGTGGCGGCCCCGGCACGTTTCTCACTTCTCACCCCTCACTTCTCACTTCCGCAGGGGAGGGAACGATGGCGCTGCACGAACGGCTCCCGATGCTGACGCGGCTGGCGCGCCACGCCGGCGTCATGCCCGACCGTCCCTACAGCCGCGAGAGCCGCGAACTCCGGCCGCGGATCGCCGGTGCGGCGAAGACGATCAGCGTCTGCCCCTACTGCGCGGTCGGCTGCTCGCAAGTGGTCTACCACCAGGGCGGCCGCATCCTCGACATCGAGGGCAACCCGGACAGCCCGATCAACGCCGGGACGCTCTGCCCGAAGGGGGCGGCGACCTACCAACTCTCCGTCAACCCGCTGCGACTGACGACGGTGAAGTATCGCGCGCCCTACTCCGACCACTGGGAGGATCGCCCGCTGGACTGGGCGATGGAGCGGATCGCGCAGCTCGTCAAGGAGACGCGCGACCGCACCTTCGAGGAGCGCGACGGCGACGGCAAGGTCGTCAACCGGACCATGGCGATCGCCCACCTCGGCGGCGCGACGCTCGACAACGAGGAGAACTACTTCATCAAGAAACTCTTCGCCGGGCTGGGCATGGTCTGGGTCGAGAACCAGGCGCGGATATGACACAGCTCGACGGTGCCCGGTCTGGGCGCCCGGCTCGGTCGCGGTGGCGCGACGACCTTCGAGCAGGACTTAGAGCACAGCGACTGCATCGTGGTGATGGGCTCGAACATGGCCGAGAACCACCCGGTCGCCTTCCGCTTCGCCCTGGCGGCCCGCGAGCGCGGCGCGCGGCTGATCCACATCGACCCGCGCTTCAGCCGCACCTCGGCGCTGGCCGACACCTACGTCCGCATCCGCTCGGGGACCGACATCGCCTTCCTCGGCGGGCTGATCAACTACGTCATCCAGAACGACCTCTACTTCGCGGACTACGTCCGCCACTACACCAACGCCGCGACGCTGATCGACGAGGGCTTCCAGGACACCGAGGACCTCGACGGCCTCTTCTCCGGCTACGACCCCGACTCCCGCCAGTACGACATCGCGTCCTGGCAGTACGCCGGCGCGCGCGGTGAGCGGAGTAGCCAGGAGCACGCGCAGTCGGGGGCCGGCCACACCAACGAGAGCCCGGACACCGCGCAGCAGCAGCGCGGCGCCGGCTTCGCCAAGGAGCCCTGGCCGCCGCCGCGCGACGAGACGCTGCAAGACCCGCGCTGCGTCTTCCAGCTCGTCAAGCGCCACTTCGTCCGCTACACGCCGGAGGTGATCGCGGAGATCTGCGGCTGCACGGTCGAAGAGTTTCTCGACGTGGCGCGCGCGCTGACCGAGAACTCCGGCCCGGAGCGCACCGCGGCCTTCTGCTACGCGATGGGCTGGACCCAGCACACCGTCGGCGTGCAGATGATCGGCACCGCCGCGCTCTTGCAACTCCTCCTCGGCAACATCGGCCGGCCGGGCGGCGGCATCTTGGCGCTGCGCGGCCACGCGACGATCCAGGGCAGCACCGACATCCCCACCCTCTACAACCTGCTGCCCGGCTACCTGCCGCACCCCTCGACCGAGCAGCCGCACGCGACGCTGGCCGACTACCTGCGCGTCCAGACGCCGCGCACCGGCTGGTGGCACCACACGCCGGCGTACATGGTCAGCCTGCTCAAAGCCTGGTACGGCGACGCCGCCACCGCCGACAACGACTACCTCTACGAGTGCATCCCGAAGACGACCGGCGACCTCTCGATCATGCCGATGGTGCAGGCGATGAAGGACGGCAAGATCGCCGGCCTCTTCTGCCTCGGCCAGAACCCCGCCGTCGGCGCGCAGGACGCCCACCTCGTCCGCCTCGGCCTCGCCAACCTCGACTGGCTGGTCCTGCGCGACGTCTTCGAGATCGAGACCGCCGCCTTCTGGCACAACTCGCCCGAGGTCAAGCGCGGCGAACTCGACCCGGCGACGATCAAGACCGAGATCTTCATGATGCCGGCCGCGGTCTGCGCCGAGAAGAACGGCACCTTCACCAACACGATGCGCCTGGTCCAGTGGCACGACAAGGCGGTCGACCCGCCCGGCGACGCCCGCTCGGAGTCCTGGTTCATCTCCCACCTCGGCCGGCGCCTGAAGGAACTCTACAAAGACAGCATCGCGCCGCGCGACCGCGGCTTCCAGGCGCTCACCTGGGACTACCGCACCGAGGGTGCCCACCAGGAGCCGGTGATCGAGGACGTGGTCAAGGAGGTCAACGGCTGGACCGTCGCCGACCGCAAACTCGTCGGCGGCTTCGCCGACCTCAAAGACGACGGCTCGACCGCCTGCGGCTGCTGGATCTACAGCGGCATCTACCCGGAGGAGGGGCGCAACCGCGCGCGCGACCGCCAGGGGGACGACTGGGTCAGCCTCGGCTGGGGCTTCGCCTGGCCGGCCAACCGCCGCATCCTCTACAACCGGGCCTCGGCCGACCCGAGCGGCAAGCCCTGGTCCGAGCGCAAGCGCTACGTCTGGTGGGACGAGGAGCAGAAACGGTGGACCGGCTACGACGTGCCGGACTTCCCCGTCGCCAAGGCCCCCGACACGCCGCTCGACCCCGACGGCGTCGGGGTCGACGCCCACGCCGGCAGCGACCCCTTCATCATGATGGTCGACGGGCGGGGCTGGCTCTTCGTGCCGACCGGGCTGAAGGACGGCCCGCTGCCGACCCACTACGAGCCGATCGAGTCGCCGGTGGAGAACCGCCTCTACGGCCAGCAGACCAACCCGGTCGCCAAGACCTGGCCGCGGCGGGGCAACCGGTACATCCCGCGCGGCGACGAGGACTTCCCCTACGTCATCACCACCTACCGGCTGACCGAGCACCACACCGCGGGCGGGATGTCACGCTTCCTCCCCTGGCTGGCGGAGTTGCAGCCGCAGGGCTTCGTGGAGATCAGCACCGAACTGGCCGGCGAACTCGGCATCGCCAACGGCGACTGGGTGACCGTCTCCACGCCGCGCTACCAGGCCGAGTCGCGCGCGCTCGTCACCGACCGGCTCAAGCCGATGCGCGTGCGGCGCCGACTGGTCCACCAGGTCGGGATGCCCTGGCACTTCGGCTACCAGGGGCTCGCCACCGGCGGCATCGCCAACAACCTGACCGCGCTGGTGGCCGACCCCAACGTCAGCATCCACGAGAGCAAGGCGTTCATGTGCAACGTGACGAAGGGGAGGCTGCGGCGATGATGCTCGACGCGCGGCGTCCCGTCGGCTTCTTCACCGACACCTCGCTCTGCATCGGCTGCAAAGCCTGCGAGGTCGCCTGCAAGCAGTGGAACCAGTTGCCGTCGGACGGCTACGAGTTCACCGGCTTCAGCTACGACAACACCCGGATGCTCTCAGCGACGACCTGGCGGCACGTCGCCTTCGTCGAGGAGCCGGGCGCGGGGGCGCCGGGTGCGCAACACTTCTGGCTGATGCTGAGCGACGTCTGCAAACATTGCTCCAACGCCGGCTGCCTCCAGGCGTGCCCGACCGGCGCGATCGTGCGCACCGAGTTCGGCACGGTCTACGTGCAGCAGGACGTCTGCAACGGCTGCGGCTACTGCGTGCCGGCCTGCCCCTACGGCGTGATCGAGCTGAGCCCGCTCGACCACCAGGCGCACAAATGTACGCTCTGCTACGACCGACTGAAGGTGGGCGAGGAGCCGGCCTGCGCCAAAGCCTGCCCGACCGACTCGATCCAGTTCGGCCCGCTCGACGAGTTGCGCGACCACGCACACCGCCGCCTGCGCGACCTGCACGACCGCGGCGTCGCCGCCGCGCGCCTCTACGGGCTGGACGAGGGCGCGGCGAAGGGCACCGCTGGAGAGGGCACGCTCGGCGCCTTCTTCCTGCTCCTCGACGAGCCGGAGCACTACAACCTGCCGGCCCGCGTCGAATTGCCGCAGAACACCGTCGCGGCCAGTTCGGTCCTGACCGCGCTGACCGGCCTGCTGCTCGGCCTCGGCGCGGCGCTGGCGTTTCGGAGGCGTTAGGCGTTGGGCGTTAGGCGTTAGGAGTCGCGGGGCAGGGCGAGTGCCCATCCGGGTAGCCGCTGCCCCTGCATGGTCCCCTAACGCCTAACGCCTACCCTCTAACGCCTCGCAGGAGGGCGCATGGAGACCCGCAACACGACCACGGAGCGGGCGCCGGGCTACTACGGGCTGCCGGTCCTCAAGCGGCCGCACTGGAAGTGGGAAATCGCGCTCTACTTCTGGTGCGGCGGCGTCGCGGCCGGCGCCTACCTCGTCGCGGCGGTCGCCGACCTCTGCGGCGGCGAGGGCGACCGGGCGACGGTGCGGGCGGGGCGGCTCGTCGCGCTGCCGCTGCTCCTCGCCAGCCCGCCCCTGCTGATCAAGGACCTCGGCCGGCCGGAGAAGTTCTACAACATGCTCCGCATCTTCAAACTGAAGTCGCCGATGTCGGCCGGCACCTGGGGGCTGACGGCGTTCGGCGGCTTCGTCGGCCTCTCGGCGCTCCTGGAACTCCTCACGCCGGGCGACGGCTGGCGCGGGCCGCGCCGGGCGGTCGCGGGGCTCGGGGCGCCGTTCGCCCTCTTCGTCGGCGGCTACACCGGCGTGCTCATCTCCGCCACGGCGATCCCGCTCTGGGCGAAGAACCGGCTCCTCTGGGGCCCGACCTTCCTGGCGTCGGCCTTCTCCACCGGCATCGCGGCGATCGAAGCCGCCCTCACCCTGAGCGGCGCGGGGACCACTGAGACGCTCGACCGGCTCGACCAGGCCCACCTGCTCGGCCTGAGCGCCGAAGCCGGGCTCCTGGCGGCCGGGCTGGCGCGGCTCGGCCCGACCGGGCACGTCCTGACGCGCGGGCGCTGGAGCAGCCTCTTCGTGCCTGGCGCGGTCGGCCTCGGCGTCGTCCTGCCGGCCGCGCTGAGCGCCCTGCGCGGCGGGCGGCGGACTGGACGCCGCGCGACCGGCCTCAAGGCGCTCGGCGTCCTGCTCGGCGGACTGATCTTCCGCTTCTGCGTCGTCTACGCCGGCAAGGACTCCGCCGACGACCCGCGCGCCTACTTCGCGCTGACCTCCGGGCGGGATGGGCGCGAGTAGCGGCGGCACGACCGCGCGGCCGCGCGACGCGAGGCTTCTCCGCGCCCGCTCTTGCACCGTGCGCCTAAGAGGCGTACAATTGGCCACGCAGCGGGGCTACGCGGGAGGAGCACGCGATGACCATGACCGAGCGGCGAGGGAAGCCGACGAAGCCAGCCCGGCTGGCGGCCCGGCTGTCGCCGCAGCAGAAGGCGCTGATCGAGCGGGCCGCCGCCGTCGAGGGGCTGACCGTGACCGAGTTCGTCGTCCGGAGCGCCCAGGCGGCGGCGGAGGCCGCGCTGGCGCGCGCGGCGGCGATCGCGCTGTCCGAGCGCGACAGCGCCCGCGTCGCGGAGGCGCTGCTCCACCCGCGCCCGCCGACGCCGGCCCTCCGCGCCCTCATCCGCGAGCACGCCGCGCGGGTGGAGCAGCGGTGAGCGCGGCGCCGGAGTTCTGCATAGAGCCGCTCGGTCGGCATGACCGGACGGGGTTCTCCTGCGGCGACCCGGCGCTTGACAGCTACTTCCGCCGGCAGGCGGGGCAGGACCACCGCCGGCACGTCGCCACCGTCTTCGTCGCCGTCGCGGCCGCCGCCTCGTCGGCGGTTGGCTTCTATACGCTCAGCGCCACCGCCGTCCGGCTCGGCGGCTTGCCGGCGCCGCTGGCGCGTCGGCTGCCGCACTACCCGGAACTGCCGGCGATCCTGCTCGGGCGGCTGGCGGTCGATACCCGCTGGCAGGGGCACGGCCTGGGGCGCCTGCTCGTCGCCGATGCGCTGGTGCGCTGCGCCTCGCTCGCGGAGATCGGCGCGCTCTTTCTGGTGGCTGACGCCAAGGATGAGGAGGCCGCCGCCTTCTATCGCCACCTCGGCTTCCTCGCCCTGCTCGATCAGCCACGGCGCCACCTCTTCGTCCTCGACGACTTGCGCCGCGCGGGCTAGCGCGAGCGCCCCGGACCCGCCCGGCGCGACCCGCGGCAATAGCCCCTACGCCGGCGCCGGCACTCTCCCCACCGATGCCGCCGCCCGCTTGGGGCTATTCGCCTGGAGGGTCGCCGGCGCGATGCTCGGGGACGTGGGCGGCTTCGCGGGCGGCGAAACCGGCCGTTGATGCCGCCTCCGGGCCGCTATCCGACCGGCTTCCTGACGTCAGGCTGCGGGACCTCGCCGTGTTCGCACCAAACGTGTCAGCCGCCCAGACAGGTGGAGATAAGGCGGGGTGGGTAGAGTAGCCTTCTCGGAGGAGGGGGCGATGGGCGACCTGCGCTGGTATCGCCAGGACAAGGGGCATGTCGAGGCCGAGCTACGGGCGGGGCGGCGCCCGGACCTGGCGACGA